>JANZYW010000015.1 GCA_026413325.1 Bacteroidia bacterium
GTCTCCGGGTGTGTATTTCCTGCGGTGGTCTACAGAACAGGGGCGGTACCTCACGCGGCCTCTGCTTGTCGTACAGTAGGGCTAATCGTATAACCTGTGTAAAAATCATTTCTTCTGCTTCTGGCAAAAGCTGTATCTTAGTCATATGTTCTGGCATGAGGAAGACGGTGTGGATGTAGAGGGGTTACGCCAGCAGTTTGAGAGGCAGCAGCGAGAGGGGAAGCCCGGTTATTATAGCCAGGCAGAGTTAGAACATCTGCTGGAGTGGTACCTGGAGCATAGACGGACAGATAGAGCTCGTCAAGTAGTAGATCACGCAGCGTATTTGTATCCGTGGTGCTCTCGGGTGTCTTTTTGGAGGAGTCGGGTCGCTTATGAGGAAGGCCGCTTCCTGGAAGCGTATGTGCATGGGATGGTTGCCTTTCGTGAAATGGAGCCTTCTCATGAGCTCTATGAGTATCTATTGGAGGTATGTATGGCTGCGAATCGCTCTGAAGCTGCTGTAAGAGTTTTAGAGGCATGGTGGGAGCAGGCGTCTACCCTTGATGAGCGAAGTAGGGCAGCGGCTTTTTTAGCGGAGGAGTACATCGCTCGGGGGCAGTGGAGGAGGGCTATCCCTTTCCTGTGGAGAGGGTGGGCTGTAGATGAGCGAGAGCGGCTGTACTTCCCGTTTCGCTTGGCTTCTGCTTATCGGCATGCTCAGCTGGTCGAACAGGGCCTATATGTTTTTGAAGAGCGGCTATGGGAGCAGCCTATGAACGTGGGCTTATGGTTAGGCCTGGCGCGTTTGTACCTGTATAAGCATGCTTATGTCCAGGCGGGGCAAGCTTTGCATCAAGTAGAGCTTTTGCTTCAAGTGCGAGAAGAAGAAGCATCCGCCTACTGGGGAGCTTTGTACCGTTTGTGGGGGATGTGGTATGAGTTGCATGGGAAAGAGGCAGAAGCGTTTCGGGCTTGGCTACAGGCTCGACACTATCAGCCTCATCATATCCAGGTTCTTTCTCGATTGATATCGTATTACCAGCGTTGGGGAGAGGTCGAAGCCGCAGAGCCATACCTGAGGAGGCTCTACGAGCGAGCGGCTCACCTTCCTATGGCTCGGAGACAAATCGCCGACTTTCTCTGGGCAGCGGGGCGGGCAGAAGAATCCTTAGTGTACTACCGCAGTTTGTTAGGGCGTCCTTCTCATCGAACTTTTGCATTAGGTCGTCTCTTTTCAGGCTATTTTAGGCTGAGAAAGGCTCGAGTGCTTCGGCGACTTCTTCGGTATGCGTCCCTTCATTTTCGGGATGAACCTGAGGCGTGGCTTCATTGGATCAGAGAAGCCTATCACGCCAAACAGATAGGTTTGGCTTATCTTCTGGCTGAGCACGGTCTGCGTATTCATCAAGGTAGGCTCTCCCCCTCTTTTTATTACTGGCATGCGGCAGTTGCCCTGCGACAGGGATATGTAAAGCGCGCTTTGTATAGTTTAGAGCAAGCCTTGATCGCCTTACCACAGGGGGTATCTCTTTTCCATGAGCTCGTAGGGGAGGGAACCCCCTTGCCCCATTCTGTAGATTTCTTGCTAAAGCGATATGTCAAGCGGTAACTTCTTCCTCCCGAATCTCCCTGAGCGGATAGACAAGCCGCGAACAAGTGGGCTAACAATGGTGATGGATAAGGGCTTAGGTATCCATGCAGCCACGGATCTCGCTACGAATGCTGCTCCTTATGTTGATTTTGTGAAGTTAGGATGGTGCACGGCTTATCTTACTCGGAGCTTAGAGGACAAGCTACGGATCTATCGTTCAGCGGGTATGGAGCCCTATTTTGGAGGTACCCTATGGGAAGCCTTCTATATAAGAGGGGCTGAGGTGGAGTTTTACCGTCTTCTGGATCGGTACTCGATGCGAGTCGTAGAGGTCTCTGACGGCAGTGTAGAAGTTCCACACGAGGAGAAGTTGCGTTGGATAGATAGTTTTCGACAGCGGGGGTATACTGTTTTATCAGAGGTGGGGAGTAAAGATGCGAATAAGGTTCTCCCTCCTTTTCGGTGGATAGAGCTTATCCGAGCTGAGTTAGAGGCGGGTTCGTCATGGGTGATAGCTGAAGCTCGGGAAAGTGGGACGGTGGGTATGTACCGTTCCACAGGGGAAGTTCGGGAGGGGCTTGTGGAAGAGGTAGTACATGCTATTCCTGTAGAGCGTCTGATATTTGAGGCTCCTCAAAGGGCTCAGCAAGCATGGTTTATTCGTCGTTTTGGGACGAATGTCAACCTTGGCAATATAGCTCCTGAAGATAGCATCAGTGTGGAAACTATGCGTTTAGGCCTTCGGGGAGATACTTTTTGGAGTTTTCTCGAGCGGGGGTGAGCGGGATCGTAGCAGTGGGATGCCTTTTGATGTATGGACTTCTCGCTGTGTATGTGGAGAGGAAGTTAGCCGCGTGGATACAGGATCGTCAAGGTCCGATGGAGACTGGTCCATACGGTTTGGCCCAGACATTAGCCGATATTCTCAAGCTGTTGAGAAAACAAGAAACAATTCCTGCTGCGGCTGTAAAAGGGCTTTTTCTATTTGCCCCGCTTTTGGCGTTAGCATCAGTGGTGGCTTCACTTGCATGGGTGCCTTTTCTTCGTCCTTCGTCTGGAGGAGAGTATGGTCTGTGGCTGGCTTTGACTGTAGTATCCTTAGAAGCGGTCGCTCTTTTTTTAGGGGGATGGGCCAGTGGGAGTAAATATGCCTTTTTAGGCGCTTATCGCTTGCTTGTGCTGGTTCTGGCATATGAACTGGTATTGGGCTTGCTATTGCTGCTGGTCGTGTCGCACTACGGTACTTTGGATATAGCTGCTATACAAAGCATGCAGCGCCCTTTGTGGGGTATACTTCAGAGTCCTGGAATGTTTTTGGGAGGGCTTCTATGGGTAGGGGTAGGATTGATGGTCTCCCATCGGGCGCCGTTTGACCTTCCAGAGACTGAGTCGGAGCTGGTGGCAGGTGCGCTTACGGAGTACAGTGGGTTTCGATTTGCCCTCTTTATGCTTGCAGAGTACATTGTGATGTTATTACAGGCCATCTGGGTTTCCTATATCTTCTTAGGGGGATGGCTATGGGTCGGTGTGCCTGTCCTTATTCTGGGGCAGATGGTAGTTCGATGGGCTTGGCCGCGTTGGCGGCCTGACCAGGCTCTTCTTCTGGCATGGAAAAGGGGCATACCTTTAGCTTTCGTGGCATGGGTTTTGGAAATGATATATGTGAAGATGTGAACCTGCATCGAAGGGATATTGGGTTTTCTTGGTGGTGGCAGCCATCTGGGGTTGCTGTCATCGCGTTGGGGGCGGGCCAGCACCGAAGGCGCTGGCCCGCCCTGACTTATGCACCACACGAGAAAGGTTTCAATGTGGTGTTGAACGTCATAAGTCTGGGGAGACTTTACCTTTGTAAGCTGTGATACGAAAGATACCGCTTCTTTGCTTGATTCTCTGGCAGACTCAAGCACAGAAAATAGAGATTTACCGAGACAGTTTCGGAACCCCTTATATCTTCGGAGAAAAGGATGCAGATTGTGCTTATGGATTGGCTTGGGCTCATGCAGAAGATGATTTCGTGCGGATTCAATACCTTGTGGCTCTCGCTAAGGGAAAGCTGGGCAGATTGATTGGGAAGGTAGGGGCAGCTACGGACTATTTTTCGCATTTCACGGGTGCCTTTCAGCTGAGTGCTCAGCAGTATGACAGTCTCTCTTCAGACGTTCGAGCGGTCTTAGAGGGGTATGCCGCAGGACTAAACGCCTTTGCTGCAAGCCATCCACGAGCGGTCTTAGACAGGACCCTTTTCCCCGTCAAGGCAGAGGATATTGTGAGGGGATATATTATTGTGTTGTCGAGTATGATAGGAGCGGGCCAGGCATTGCAGAAAACCCTGGCTGGCCAGCCTGAAAAATATGAGTTTCAAATCCATGCAGGTTCGAATGCGATGGCCGTGAGCGCGAAGAGAACAGAGGATGGCTGTACCTACCTCCTAATAAACCCACATGTTCCGATAGAGGGTGTAATGCGGTGGTATGAAGCTTTTCTTCACAGTGAGGAGGGGTGGCACGTTCTTGGAGGTTTTTTCCCCTGTACGGTTGCACCAGGGCTGGGCACCACCCCCAAGTTGGGATGGGGGGTGACTTTCAATTGGCCTGACTTTGTTGATATTTATCGGCTTCGTATCCATCCTCGCGATACCCGCCTATATGCTTTGGATGGCAAGTGGGATACACTCCGATCCCGAACTGTGACTTTGGAGGTTCGCCTTATGCGCAACCCTCAGTACAGTATACAGGGTTGGCCTGTGATGAACCCTCCTCGTCCATGGGGGCCCGTGTTGCGAGTGAAGAAACGGATCGAGACCAGTGTATTTGGGCCTGTTGTTCGCACGAAGAAAGGAGTGTATGCGCTCCGATTTCCTGTCGAAAAGCTTTTCCGTGCTCCTCAGCAGTGGTACGAAATGAGCAAGGCGACGACGTTCTCTGCCTTTCGGAGGGCCCTGGATCTGCAAGGCATACCCCACTTTAATATCGTGTGTGCAGAAAAGCACGACACGCTTTTTTATCTCTTCAATGCTACTTTGCCAGAGCGCCATCCCGCCTATAACTGGCAGGATGTTCTACCTGGGGACACCTCTGCTACACTTTGGAAGCGATACCTTTCGATAGAGGAGCTGCCCCAGGTGCTCTCTCCCACCTGCGGTTACGTCTTCAGTGTTAATAATAGCCCGTTTGCTACCACATGTCCGGAAGAGGCTCCGAAGCCAGATGCCTTTCCGAGTCAGCACGGGTGGCACTGGAATCGTCATAATAACCGGGAGCGTCGCCTATATGAGCTTATGGCTTCCCAAGAGCGGATCTCATGGGAAGAGTTCCATGCTATCAAATACGATAGGCAATATCCCAAAGAGGGCCCTGTCAGGTCTCTATGGTTGGCTTTCGCGACACTACCTGATACTGAGCATACTTCTCTCCAAGAAGCTGTACGACTGATTCGGGACTGGGATTTTACAGGGTTAGGGGGGAGTCGGGCTGCTACTCTGCTGACCTTAGCAGGTAGTTACGCTCTCAAGAAGATGGGACTACCTGCTTACAACTGGTTGGAAGAAGGTAAACTGCATCTACCCACTGATCTTTTGTGGGAATCTCTTGCATATGCCACTCGACAGCTTCGACGGTTTTATCACCGAGTGGATCCGCCCTTAGGAGAGGTCCAAGCTTTAGAAGTCAAAGGCAAAAGGTATCCTTTAGATGGACTCCCTGAGCAGTTGGCGCCTGCCTATGCAGAATGGGATATGCGAAAAGGGTTTCTACGGGTCCTGGCTGGGGACACCTATATCCAGTTCGTTCGGTTCTCTCCCGATACTCCGTATCCGTACGTAGAATCGGTACTGCCATTAGGGATTTCGGGCGACTCCTCCAGCCCACACTATGATGACCAACTTCCGCTATACCTAAGTCGTCGATGCAAGCCTATGACCTTAGACCCAGGGCAGATACGGTCCCGCTTTACCCGTACGAAAGTGCTACTGCGGAGAGAGAGATAACCCTTCACCCCAGAACCTTCGTAAGACTTGTATGAGCTCGGAGGGATTGTCTACATGGATCCAATGCCCTGCGTGAGCTATAGTAAGGATTTGAGCGGAGGGAAATAGCCTGTGGATGGCAGTTTCATCCGCTGGCTGGATATAGGGCGAGCGTTCACCTTTTATGAATAATACGGGGCCTTTGTAGGGGATAGGTCCATCAATAGCTTCGAGTATGGCGGGGTAGGCTTGAATCAGGACGGAGAGGTTCCAGCGCCAGGTGAACTGCCCATCGGCCCCGCGAACTAAGCTCTTGAGGAGGAATTGCCGAGTGCCTATATCCGGGATAGCAGAAATCAGCTGAGATTCTACCTCTTCCCGTCTACCTACAGCTAAGTTTACTTTTTGGAGGGTCTGCAGGATGATTTCGTGTCCACCTGTGTATGCTTTGGGCGAGATATCCACGACTACCAAGGACGCCACCTTTTGGGGGTAGTGCAGAGCCATATACATCCCCGTTTTACCTCCCATAGAATGGCCGAGAATGTGAGCCTGCGGGAGCCTTTCTGATTCCATTAGCTCTACCAGGTCGGCTGCCATTGCGGGGTAGTTATGTATGGGAGTGTGAGGAGATAGTCCATGATTTCGAGCATCTATGAGATAAAGGCTTCCTCGGAGTTGGAGAGTCCGTGCGATGGTACGCCAGTTATCTAAGTTTCCAAGAAAGCCATGCAAGAAAAAATAAGCGGGCAACCCTTCTCCTACTCGTTCAAAATGGAGCTTCACAGCTGCAAAGGTACAGGGGTAGAGGAGGGAGGCGAGAAACCCTCTTATCTTTGATGGTATGAAGCTGGGGCTTCTGGCGGGAGAAGGGATCCGATCGTTTTCCCCCTTACTATTTCGTCGACTGTATGGTTTACTGTATGAACAGCTCTCGCCTACAGATCCTGCACACATACGAGCCGAGATAGCGAATCGAGGATGGATAGGTTTCAATGTGACTACCCCCTACAAAGAATCTGTATATAGCCTTTTGGATACACAAGAGGAGGTCGTGGAAAAAATCCATGCAGTCAATACTGTTGCCATATATCCAGATGGGCGTTGGCATGGATACAATACCGACTTCGAGGCAGCGAAATACCTCCTGCAGGAGTGGACGAGTGTGTACTTACCATGGGAAGCTATTTACATCCTTGGCACGGGAGGAGCTGCGCGAGCTGTTGCTTGGGCCCACCGAACGGTCTTCCCCGAAGTGCCTATCTGTTTTGTAAGTCGAGATTCCACTTCTTTGCCCTTCTTTCCCGCTCCGCATTCATTGATAACCTATGAGGAAAGTGCTTCGCATCGCTTTCCCTCTCGGGTCCTTTTGGTACAAGCCACCCCTCTTGGAATGTTCCCCCACATCCGATCTTCCCCCCCTTTTCCGCTGGAGCGAATCCAGCCTACATGGCTGGTATGGGATTTGGTTTACAACCCCAATCCTACTGCATTTTTGCGGGCGGCCCGCCGTCGGGGAGCTCCGATCGAGAGCGGCTTACACCTGTTTCGTAAACAGGCAGAGTATAGCCTCGCTATCTGGACAGATTTGTGGAGGAGAGCTTATAGGAGCCGCGCATCTTAGACGAGGACTATTGTGACCTTTTCGGAGAAAAGGCTGATAAGTCCATTTTCGGGTATCTCTGTGTACAGGGAGGCCAATATTTTTAGGGCCGCCCCCAAGAGCAACGAGACGAAGGTGAGAACTCTCGATACTCAATGCAAGTTGCGGCGATCCCACTTACGGGCTGCAAATCCCACATTCAGTCCTACCTGGATAGGGTAAAGGGCTCGATAACGACCGAAAAGGCCTTCCACCTGCAGGTAGGGCTCGACTACTCCCCCATATGCTTGATAGAAAAGGTGCTGATATCCCATCGTAAATCCGACTCCCCCTGCCCACGTGGTTTTTTCCCGAGGAGGTCCCCATCCCCCGATACAAAGGTGAAGCCCAGCCCATACCCCTTGTGGAGCATAGACCCTTCGGAGCCAGTAGTAGCGCAACCCAGAACGGAATATCCCCCCTCGAAGCGGTAGGCGGCGATAGTAGCTCCCTCCTGCGATAAAGGTAAGCCCATCCCATCGTGCTCGCTCTACAGAAGAAATGAAGGGGGGGGCCCACCGAAATAGCCGGTACTCCCCCGTAATGCGATATTCTCGCCAGAGAAAACTCAGCGCATCTCCCTTTAGGAGATAGCGAGCTGGTAGCTGAGCCCAAACGAAACTGATACTTAGCCCGAGCCTACTCCAGGTGAGGTCGAGCGCTCGGGCCATCAATGAAAGAACGTATGCTCCCATATGCATACAGAGCTGTCTGGTTTTCCCTGTCTAAGAGAGGGTTGATTTCTGTCACTTCTAAAAATAGAGTCTTAGGCCAGCTCAGTAACTCATCCAGGAGGCTTCGTACTTGTCCGATGCTGAGACCTCCTGCAGCGGGGCTTCCTGTTCCCCGTGCGAAACTGGGATCCCATACATCGACATCGAAACTGACGTAGAGGGCATCACATCGCTCTGCTAAGGCTTGCGCAGCCTCTAAGGCGGGTTTAACTCCCTCTTGAATAATCGCCTCAGAAGTGAAAAAAGGAATCTGATGAGCTTGGATCAGTTCCATCTCTGGCGGCTCGTAACTGCGCAGTCCGATGAACAGAATGTTTGAGGGTTGGATAGTAGCTTGAATGGCGCTTTCCCACAGCTTCCAGGTATTATCAGGTACAGGATGATAGCGGTGGGTATTGAGACCTGTGGCCAGCGCCATTGGCATGCCGTGTAGATTTCCAGAGGGGGAAGTCGCAGGATTGTGAAAATCTGCGTGGGCATCTATCCAGATTACCCCTAAGGTACCGACCCTGCTCGCCAAAGTTGGCAGGATGACCCCAGCCCAGCTGTGATCCCCTGTAAGAAAGAGGATGGGTTCTGCAGGAGACAAAGTTTGCACATGCTGACGAACCTCCTCAGCGAAAGCAAGCCAAGGTTCGAAGCGACGAGCGTATACATGGGGACCTGTTTCTACCCATACGGATCGATTTACCTTTGGTAAAAGACAGTGGTGATGCGCTTCTATCCAGGCTAAATGTTTGTAGTACAAACCTAAATGATACCATCCCAGTACACCTGCCATCCCTCCAGGCTGGCCTGCCCCCCAGTCACATGCCACAGCTACCACCTGTAGCGCCATAAAAAGTGACCTATTTTACATTTTAGTTCCATCTTTGCGCCATGCAAAGTTACGCTGAGTTTTTAGACCTCAGTGTAGGGTTTCCCCAGGAGGGATTTGAAGTTATCGAGGATGAACTCCACTTCCACGGCATCAACCTGATAGAGCTGGTTGAAACGTATGGCACTCCCCTCCGTTTGACCTATCTCCCCATCATAGGAAAGAAAATACAACAAGCAAGGCTATATTTTCAAGAAGCATTTCTCAAAAATGATTACCATGGCCAATATCACTACGCCTATTGTACAAAGAGCTCTCATTTTAGACATGTTTTAGAAGAAGTTTTGAAAAACAATGTACATGTGGAAACATCCTCTGCATTTGATATAGAGATAGTGGAGGCTCTTGAGAGAAAAGGGCTTATATCCAAGAAAGATACCATGGTGATATGTAATGGATATAAGACCCCATCTTATGCCCAACGCATTGTAGATCTTCTACACGATGGTTTTGAAAATCTCATACCCGTTTTAGATACCAAACGAGAAATTAATTTTTATACCAGCGAGCTTGAAGTCCCTGCTAAGTTGGGGATTCGGGTGTCTATAGAAGAGCGTCCAGATTTTCCGGTCTATACCAGTAGGTTAGGGATCCGAGCTGATGATGTAATCGATTTATACGTTGATAAAATAAAATCAAATCCCAACTTTCAGTTAGTTATGTTGCATTTCTTTATCAGCTCTGGCATTCGAGATACGCCTTACTATTGGAATGAGCTTGAGAAAATGATTCAGCTCTATTGTGAGCTCAAAAAAGAGGCTCCCTCTCTACGATTTTTCAATATCGGAGGGGGGATGCCTTTTCGTAATTCGCTTGATTTTGAGTTTGACTATCCTTATGTGATCGGAGAGATTGTACGTCGCCTTAAGTCGGCTTGTAGTTATTATGGAGTCGAAGAGCCGGATATCGTTTCTGAGTTCGGCAGCTATACTGTGGCAGAGTCCGGGGCGGTCTTTTTCAAAGTTTTAGAGCGAAAAAGGCAAAATGACAGAGAGAGCTGGCTTATCCTGGATGGGAGTTTGATGACCATCTTGCCCGACATATGGGCTCTCAAGCAACGATACATTATTTTGCCTCTAAATAACTGGAGTTCGGAGTATGAAAGAGTGATATTGGGGGGTATTACTTGTGATGAGTTAGATTTCTATCATACGGATGCCCATACTAACGTACTTTTTTTGCCCAAGACACGAAAGGAGATGTACATTGGTTTTTTCCACACGGGTGCCTATCAAGAGGCGCTCAGTGGGGTAGGAGGGATCCATCATTGTCTCATTCCTACCCCCCGACACATCTTAGTCAGAAGAGACCGAGATGGTCAGCCGCATTTTGAGGTATTGTATGAAGAACAGAATAGTAAACAAGTACTCAAACTTTTAGGCTATACATGATAACACTGAAGGGAGCTCCCGTTGCGCAGAAGATTCTAACGGAAGTGGAGACCTACGCTCGGCGGCATCCGCTCCGGTTGGATATCGTCTTGGTAGGGCAGCATGAAGCCAGCCAGATTTACGTAGCTCATAAGCTTCGCCAAGCTGAGAAGGTCGGTATCAAGGCAGTTTTGCATCACCTCCCTGAGAGTGTGACGCTTCCTGAGGTAATCCACCTGGTGGAGCATCTCAACCGTTCTCCAGAGGTGACGGGGCTCATCGTGCAGCTTCCTTTGCCCAGTCATTTAAATGAGTCTGCAGTTCTGGATGCGGTGGCCCCCCAGAAGGATGCAGATGGTCTGCATCCGCTTAACCTGGGCTTGCTGGCCCAAGGAAGGGCCTCATGGGCTCCTGCCACGCCATGGGGTATCATTGAGCTTCTTCGACATTATGACATTTCTACGGAGGGGAAACATGTGGTGATCATAGGAAGGGGTCGGTTGGTGGGTACTCCTTTATCTCTGCTCCTTTCTCGGCCAACCTCTTATGGAAATGCCACCGTGACTTTATGTCACAGCCGCACCCCTGAGCTTTGGCGATTTACTCGTCAAGCTGATATTGTGGTGGTGGCAGTCGGGCGTCCTCAATGGTTCCCCCCTGAGGGAATCCGTCCAGGGGCTGTGGTTATCGACGTAGGCATCCATCGAGAGGGGGGACGGTTGGTGGGGGATGTACAAATCGAGGTTGCAGAGGTCGCTGGGGCAGTAACGCCCGTACCCGGTGGGGTGGGTCCTCTCACAGTTGCATGCCTTTTGGATAATCTATGCCGGCTTCATCGAGTACAGAGCCGTTCCCAGTAACGGCGTTGTGGGGTCCAAACTACTACCCAGCTTCCTTTCCTCACTTGGGAAGTATCCCAGACGAATATATTTTCTACGCCTCCATTTACCCAGCCGTCGTAGATACGGAGTTGCTCTATGAAGTATTCGTCCAAGAGCCTGACTTTTATGGGTTGACTTTGAGCGAGCCATAATCGAACTAATCCTGCCTGTGCTTCCAAACGAAACCGCGTTTGTTGGGGGTAGCAAGTGAGAGTAGTGGGAGCTGATTCCAATCGGAGAGAAGGTCCTCCCTCATATACGAGTCGGTAGTGGTAGGTAGTATAGGCTTTGACAGAGAGGTCATAGTACTCTGCCTTTTGTCGGGTCGGTATTGCGGAGGGACAGGGGAAGCTTCGAAGCTTTTTCCACCCTCGTGGAGCTTCCCATTTTTCCAAAAAATACCCCTGACATCGCTCTCTTCCTTCCACCTCCCAGGTGAGATGAACGGCGCCTCCTTCATAGGCTGCGACCAGGGTTGAGAATCGGATCGGCGCATACAGATGAGCCTCTCTCTCTGTGTCTGACACGGTGTAACGCCATGTGTTTCCTATACGAACCACCCCTGTGATAGGGTCGGGTTCCCAAGGTACATATTCCCAACTGGGGGCGGTTTCGGAGGGTAGGTAAAAGGCTATTCTTTTCCCATCTCGTGTTATATTGATACCTGAATCAGGTAAGAAAAGGACCTGGGCTAAGGGGGCTAAATACAGCCCCTTTCTCAGTTTGCCCTCCTTGTCTATGAGGGCTACGTATTCTCCAGGCTGACTGCGGTCCGGGATTCGGATGAGAAAGTCCGGATAGCCATCCAAAGTGAGATTTCCTCCCCTTTTTGCAAGTCGATATTGCTGTCCCGGGGCCAAAGTGAGAGCGGCGGGTAGCCGGACAGAGTATTCCCGTGTCACAAGCAGCCAACCACCGATTGAGAGGGGGTAGGAATAGGGATTATATAAATCTATTCGGTGGTGGGGATTCTCTCGATATCGCCCTGGGATAAAACGAAGAATTTCCGGAGCTTGACTCCATAGAAGAGAGAGACAAAAAAGGCATCTCACATTCGAGCCTCTACCAGAGAGTGGAGAATGTCGGAGCGGGTGACGATGTCCCACTCTCCGTGGTCGAGCTGTACCAGGACAGCAGGCATCTCGCGAGTAAGCATTTTTGAAACGATATCGACAGGGGTGGTGGGTAAAACGATGGCAGGAGGCTCTATCATATACTTCTGGACGAGCTGGTCTTTTGCGAGTGGATCATCCATCAAGACCTCGATGAGGCGAGATTCCGTCAGAAGGCCATAGATCCTTCCTTCTTCGATAACAGGTAGCTGGGAAATCTCATATCGCTGCATGAGTTCTACAGCCCGCATAAGAGGATCTTGCGGTGATACCGTTGCAAGTCCCGGGGTCTTTCGATTTTTACTCCGCAGGATATCATTAATGACCAGTTCTGAAGTTGCTTCTAAGAAGCCTTGGGAACGCATCCACGTGTCGTTATAAATTTTATTGAGGTAGCGAATCCCATGGTCAGGGAGTAGCACCACCACTATATCCTTAGGGGAAAGTTCTCGGGCGACCTCGAGCGCTCCCCATACGGCAGAGCCACTCGACCATCCCACAAACAATCCTTCATAGCGGGCGAGTTTACGGGCCATCAAAGCTCCATTCCGGTCTGTGACCTTGATGATCTTATCGATGAGAGAAAGGTCGAGATTGCCAGGCACGATATCTTCTCCAATACCTTCCGTAAGATAGGGGTAGATTTCCCGAGGGTCTATTTGCCCTGTTTCGTGCAGTTTCTGGAAAAGGGAGCCGTAGGTATCGATGCCGATCACTTGGATGGCAGGATTTCTTTCTTTGAGGTACTGTGCGATCCCACAGATGGTACCTGTGGTACCCATTCCAGCCACGAAATGAGTGATACGTCCCTCCGTCTGCTCCCATATTTCAGGTCCAGTGGTTTCATAGTGGGCCTGGCGATTATTCAAGTTGTCGTATTGATTTGGGTAAAAA
This sequence comes from Bacteroidia bacterium, assembly GCA_026413325.1. Classification (GTDB taxonomy): domain Bacteria; phylum Bacteroidota; class Bacteroidia; order SpSt-205; family SpSt-205; genus SpSt-205. Next base: position 13,048 of record JANZYW010000015.1, read on the forward strand.
GCCCCCGGGATCTCTTGAGCGAGTCTTTTTGCGACGCTATAATAAGAGCGGGGATCTTCTGGAGCGACGTTAGTGGGAGTAACAATAACTTCTGCCCCCAGGGCCCGTAATGCATCTATTTTTTCTCGAGATTGTTTATCCGGTACGGTAAAAACACATCGATATCCTTTGATGGCGGCTACAAGGGCCAAGCCCATTCCCGTGTTACCAGAAGTGGCTTCTACGATCGTGCCTCCTGGCCGTAGAAGGCCGGCCCTCTCCGCCTCTTCGACCATCTTGAGGGCGATTCGATCTTTTACACTATGCCCTGGATTGAAATACTCTACCTTGGCCAATACGGTGGCAGATACCCCCCGTGTGACAGCGTTGAGCTGGACAAGGGGAGTATGCCCAATCAGCTCTAAGAGACTCTTACTCCACATGTGAGGTAGGTTATCGTGGGCGTGCACCTCCACTGGACGAACGAATCCCTCCTCCAGCAGTACCTCCCCCTGGGGTGGACGGACGAGCTCCCCCTCCGCTTGGAGTAGGACGACTTACTCCTTCAGACGGAGTGGGTGAAAAGTACGTAGATGAACGGGGAGGGGTAGAAGCGGGAGTGGTCCGTCTGGAAGGGGTACCAGAGGGGCTCGTTATAGAAGTGCTTCGAGGTGGGGTATATGTGGTTCCTCCTCGGGGTGTAGTATAGGTACGAGGAACGTAGTTGTATCGGCGAGGGGCGGCATTTCCTCCTGTCCAGTAGCCTCCTCCCCAGCCCCAGTAAGGGTCATAAGCTCCCCAATATCCCCATCCAGGTCCAGCGTAGTAGGTAGGACCCCAGAATCCTCCATAGTAGGTCCAGCCCCATCCGGGCCGATAGTACCAGCCAGGACTCCAAGCCCATGAAGTACCCCATCCCCAACCAGGACCCCACGCTCCCCAGCCAGGACCCCACCAAGCGCTTCGGCCCCATCCACACCAGGGGTCCATCCAAGGATCATACCACACTCCTGTGGAATAGCGCCGAACCCGGCAGGAGTAGCAATAGTCATCGTCCCAGTCGCGAGAAGAGCGGCTTCCTCGGTCTGATCGCTCATAGTTGTCGTCTCGGCTATCTACGTTCTCAGAGGAGAGGGTAGATCGCTGAGCGTTCTGCTGGTTGAGCTTGGCCCGCTCCTTCGCAGTGAGATAAGTATCATTTTGTGTCGCAGTCGCAGAACGGCCTGCTCCACACCCCCAGAGGAGTAAAAGCACCAAGCTCACTCCTGCTATCATTCGTAGCGTTCTCATAGTCGTGATACTTTTGCCTACCTAACAAACATACGAAAATTATGCCAATCTCGATGCACGAAATCAGTGAGTGGTATGGTGAGGTAGTCGAACGCGCTGGTTTAGCGGAGCACTCGCCTGTCAGAGGGTGCATGACCATCAAGCCGTATGGCTGGGCCCTGTGGGAAAATATCCAGCGACCGCTCGATGAAGCTTTCAAGGCTACAGGACATCAAAATGCCTATTTTCCCCTTTTTATACCCTTGAGCTTTCTCGCAAAAGAGGCCCAGCATGTGGAAGGCTTCGCTCAGGAATGTGCCGTCGTGACCCACTATCGCATCCAGACTGACTCGATAAGCAAAACGGTCGCTCCTGATCCAGAGGCCCAGTTAGAGGAACCGCTGGTCGTCCGCCCTACATCAGAGACCATTATATGGCATGCCTTCAAAAACTGGATCCATTCTTACAGGGACCTTCCTCTCCTTATTAATCAATGGGCAAATGTCGTACGGTGGGAGAAACGCCCCCGCTTGTTCCTACGCACGGCAGAGTTTCTTTGGCAGGAGGGGCACACAGCCCACGCAACAGCTGAAGAAGCCATGGCGGAAGCCCGGCAGATGTTGGAAATCTATGCGGATTTCGTTCAGCGATATTTAGCGATACCTGTCGTCAAGGGGCGAAAAACTCCTACAGAGCGCTTTGCGGGGGCAGTCGAAACCTTCACGATCGAAACTCTACTCATAGATGGTAAAGCCTTACAGGCAGGCACTTCGCACTTTCTGGGACAAAATTTTGCCAAGGCTTTTGATGTGCAGTTTCTCAATAAAGAGAACCAGTTAGAGTATGTGTGGGCCACCTCCTGGGGGGTATCTACTCGGCTGATTGGAGCGACGATTCTTTCTCATGGGGATGAAAAGGGATTAGTCCTTCCCCCCTATGTCGCTCCGATACAGATCGTCGTCATCCCTATTTGGAGGAATGAGGAAGAGCGGACCTCCGTCGTAGAACAGGCATTTACCCTTGCCAAGGCCCTTCAACAAAAGGGGATTCGGGTCAAGGTAGATGATGATCCACAGCACCGCCCGGGTTGGAAATTCAATGAGTGGGAGCTTAGAGGAGTTCCCATTCGTGTCGCTTTAGGTCCCAGAGATCTGGAGGCTCAGACAGTCGAGCTTGCTTGGCGTCATACAGGCGAAAAAACTACCCATCCGCAAGATGATCTGGTGCGGCAGGCTCAATCCTGGTTGGAGCGCATACAAGTCGCTCTGTATGAAAGGGCCAAGGCGCGGATAGACAAACAGACCTATCGAGTAGATAGCTACCCTGAAATGAAGGAAATCTTAGAAAGTAAGGGGGGATTTGTCTTAGCTCACTGGGATGGTACTTCGGAAACAGAGCTTGCTATCAAGGAGGAGACAGGGGCTACCATTCGATGTATTCCCCTCGAAGCACCCCTGGAAGAGGGAACCTGTGTGTATACGGGCAGGCCTTCTACTCAGCGGGTACTTTTCGCCAAAGCGTACTAATCAACTCGGCTTGTAGGTGTCACCGAGGGTTCGCAAGCAAGGCTGTCTAAGCATACCTACGGAGGGACGTTTGGTTCAAGAGAGGTTTGCTTTCGACTTTTTCGCATTTGAAACCACCTCCTACCTTTGCCCTCCGTGGATCATGCTGTAATCCCCACGATAGGTGTAGTGGGTCTGGGGTATGTGGGCTTGCCTGTAGCTGTGGCTTTTTCGAGACATTTCCCCGTGGTCGGTTTCGATGTGGCGGCGGCTCGCATTTCGGAGCTTCGGGCGGGGTATGATCGCAATCGTGAGTTTTCGGGTACTGAGCTGCAAAGTGAATCGCTTTTCTTCACGGATCGGGAAGAAGATTTGCGCGCAGCAAACTTTTTCATCGTCGCTGTGCCGACTCCCATAGACAGCTACAAAGTACCTGACTTAGAACCTTTGCGTCGCGCCAGCGAAACCCTCGCTCGGGTGCTCAAGCCCGGTGATACCGTGGTGTATGAGAGCACGGTATACCCTGGTTGCACGGAGGAGATATGCCTGCCTATTTTAGAACAAAGTGGTCTTCAAGTTGGGAAAGACTTTCATCTGGGGTATTCTCCAGAACGCATCAATCCTGGGGACCCTCAGCACCCTTTGGAAAAAATCACCAAGGTCATCTCTGGCTATACCCCAGAGGCTCTGGAGCGGATTGCGGCTGTTTATGGACGAGTCATAGAGGCAGGCCTTCATCTCGCCCCTTCTATCCGAGTGGCTGAAGCGGCTAAAGTGATAGAAAATACCCAGAGAGATCTAAACATTGCCCTCGTAAATGAGCTCGCAATGCTTTTCCAGGAAATGGGGATAAGTGTATACGATGTATTAGAGGCAGCCGGGACGAAGTGGAACTTTCACCGATATACTCCGGGCTTGGTCGGAGGACACTGTATCGGTGTCGACCCGTATTACTTGACCTATAAAGCCATGGCCATGAACTTTTATCCTCAGGTAATCTTAGCAGGGAGGCGTATCAACGATCAATTTCCCAGGTACTTAGGAGAACGTCTCTTGCAGAAGCTAAGTCAGCTCCGTCGTTATCCTCCTCTTCGTATTTTGATTTTAGGTTTCACCTTTAAAGAGAATGTACCTGACATTCGAAATACTAAAGTGTATGACTTGGTACAGACGCTCATTACCCACGGTGTAGAAGTGGATATTGCAGACCCGCTGGCGCATCCTGAAGAGGTCGAATCAGAATATGGTATCCATCTCACCGAGCCTTTGGAACGGGCTTATGATGCAGTCGTGGTTGCTGTGGCCCATGAGGCATATCGTGCGCTTACTCCCTCAGATTTTCATCGCTGGGCTAAGCCGGGAGCGCTTATTGTCGATATTAAAGGGATTTTCCGGGGCCGACTTGGCGAATCTTTTATCTATTGGACGTTATGAAGCCTTTGCGGATGGTAGATTTGGAGCTGGAGCGGCGCTTTTTCGGCCCACGCCTTGAATCGGCCATAGAGGAAGTTTTCCAGCACACCCAATACATCAAGGGGCCTGAAGTAACACGCTTTGCGGAGGAGTTAGGGCAGTACCTGGGAGGGGTGCATGTGATTCCGTGTGCCAATGGCACGGATGCTTTACAACTGGCTTTGATGGTTTTGGATCTGCAGCCAGGAGACGAGGTGATAGTACCTGCTTTTACGTATGTAGCTACGGCTGAAGTAGCCGCTCTTTTGCGGCTCACGGTCCGATGGGTAGATGTTTCGCTGGAGAGTTTCAATTTGTTACCGGAGGCGTTAGAGCAAGTATGGACGCCTCGGGTGAAGGCGATTGTTCCAGTTCATCTTTTTGGTCAGGTGGCCCCCATGGGAGAAGTGCTCAACTTCGCACATAGCAAGGGTATCGCTGTCATAGAAGATACGGCGCAGGCACTGGGAGCAGATTATATCGCGTATGATGGCCAGACGTATAAGGCTGGTACGATGGGGGACATCGGCTGTACCTCCTTTTTCCCTTCAAAAAATCTGGGTTGCTACGGAGATGGGGGGGCGATTTTTACTCGTAAGGCAGAAGTAGCGGCCCGCTTAGCCCGTGTAGCCAATCATGGGCAAGATTCTCTCTATGAATTCTCCGAGGTAGGGGTCAACTCTCGGTTAGATAGCATTCAGGCGGCCATTCTTCGTTTGAAGCTCCCCTACTTAGATGAATTTAATGCTCGGAGGAGGGCTGCAGCTGCCGTATATGATGCGTATTTTTCAGACATATCTGCCTTGCAGGTACCTGTACGAGTGCCATGGAGTACCCACATTTACCATCAGTATACACTTCGCGTGCTCGATGGACGCAGAGATGCTTTGAAAGCGTATTTGGCCGAGAAAGGGGTTCCTTCAATGGTATATTATCCGAAGCCTCTCCATTTACAGCCAGCCTATTTTCGGCCAGAATATCCGTCTGGGAGTTTTCCTAATGCCGAGCGGCTCGCACGGGAAGTTCTATCGCTCCCCATGCACCCTTTCTTGGGAGAGGATCAGCTGGCCTTCATCGGAGAAGCAGTCAGAAGTTTCTTTCGGTGATAGGCTGGGGGGTTATAGCATATGTAGCTGCTTCGATTGGGATCGGGCTGTGGGCAGCTCGCCGGGTGAAAAACAGCCAGGACTTTCTGGTGGCGGGGCGGCGGCTTCCGCTGCTGTGGACGCTTTCTCTGCTCTTTTCTACATGGTTTGGGTCTGAGACTATCTTAGGTGCTTCAGACACGATGGCTCGAGGGGGCCTCCTATCGGTGATCGAAGATCCTTTTGGCAGTGCCTTGTGCCTTTTTCTTGTAGGGGTATGGTTGGCTCGTCCCTTTTATCGGCTTCCGATTCGCACCTTCGGCGACTTTTATGCGATGCACTTTGGGTCCTGGGCGGAGCGAGTCGCGACTCCCCTTATGATCATTTCGTATTTTGGGTGGATTGCTGCACAGTTGGTCGCATTGGGCCAAGTTTTGAGCCATTTCTTAGCCATTTCTCTCCCGCTTGCGACGGGTCTTTCTACGTTGCTTATCCTTTCCTATACAATATGGGGCGGGATGTGGTCCGTCGCCGCAGTAGATTTGGTACAAAACGTCGTCATTGTTATCGGTCTGATTTTTCTCGTGATTTTTTTGCCCAAGGGGTGGTGGCAAGCATGGGATCAGCTGCCAGAGGGTTTTTTGCGATTCGTTCCTCCCCTCCATGCCGAGAGTTGGCTGGATTATCTTGCAGCTTGGATGATCATAGGCTTGGGTTCCTTACCTCAGCAAGATATGTATCAGCGAGTGGTTTCGGCACGTAGTGAAAAAGTAGCGGTTCGTGCAGCGGTAGGGGCTTCCCTCCTCTATGTGACGGTGGGGCTGCTACCTCTCACAGCGGGTTTGTTTATTCGGATTTATCATCCAGAGTGGATAGCGGGCGAGGGAGAGACTGCCGCTATTCTCCGTTTGGTGGAGCGCTATTTGCCTCCAGGAGTTCAGTTTCTTTTTTGGGGTGCGTTGGTCTCCGCGATTATGAGCTCCGCCAGTGGGGGCATCTTAGCCCCTGCAGCCTTATTGGCGGAAAATACACTCGCTCGGTGGCATCGCCTCTCCGACTTGTGGAAAGCCAGGGCAGCGGTTTTTTTCGTAGCCATAGTTTGTTTTGTAATGACACTCTATGAACAAAATATCTATGAACTGGTGGCAGAGTCGTCTATATTTAGCTTAGTTACGCTGTTCTGGCCTATGGTCATTGGTTTACATGCGCCCCGTTGGCGAAGTGCTCCGGGTGCGATACTGAGTATGCTCATGGGGGTAGCGGGTTATTATTTAGCAAAGTGGGGCGGCTCCTCCATCCCCCCCTTGTGGTATGGTATGGCTGCAAGCATAGTTGGATATGGGATAGGAGTTTTGGGAGAAAAGATTATTTTCTACTACCGTGTATCCACTTGAAGGCCTAATCGTCGTCGAACTTGCTCGTCTCCTTCCTGCTCCGCTGGCAGGAATGGTCCTGCGGGACCTGGGTGCTACAGTTATAAAGCTGGAGCTTTTGCCTCGGGGAGATTCTCTAAGAGGTACAGAACTTTTCGCTCTCCTCAATCGAGGGAAATATAGCGTTGCTATCCACCCAGATCAGCTTTCCGCTGTGTTAGATCAGCTTCTTCCGAAGGTGGACCTCTTGCTTACCAACTACCGACCTGAGACACAGCGAGAGGTAGGGCTAACCCCTGAGCTCCTCCAGAAAGCTTTCCCCCATTTAGTGTATGTGAACTTAATCGGGTACGAAGATGGCCGTCCCGGACATGATCTAAACTTTTTGGCGGAAAGTGGTGTTTTGGACCGTCTTCGACTATCAGCGGAAGGGGCCCCCGTCGTCCCGGGCTTTTTATTCGGAGACATTTTAGGAGGGACAGCGACGGCACTCATTCGGCTTTTAGCGATGCTGTACCAGCGCATGCGTACAGGGCGGGGAGGGTATGTCTCTGTCGCCATGCGGGAGGAGATGCTGCGGTGGAGCGTGTCTGCTGCGCATTTGTATAAGCTTTGGAAAGGGGAGCTTCCCTCTCCCGGGATGGATCTTCTTTCTGGGGGCATGCCTTCTTATCGTGCGTATCGAACGAAAGATGGCCGTTATGTGGCAGTTGCGGCCTTAGAAGAAAAATTTTGGCGTGCCTTCTGCGACTTCGTGGGCAGGCCTGACCTTTTGCCCTATGGACGGACAGTGGGAGACCCCCATCCCCATCGAGAGTTGGAAAATCTATTTGAGAAACGCACCTGGGAAGAGTGGAGAGAGGCGCTGAGGGGCAAGGCTTTTTGTGTTAGTCCGGTGTATACTTTCCAAGAAGCAATCCAAGAGCCCTGGGCTTCGGAGATCTGGAGGGAGGGATATTTATTTTTCTCCCCCCCCGATCTGCCAATACAAGTGCCCCTCTTGGGAGAACACAACCGGTGGGTGAGAGACAAGCTTGGAGTGAGCCTGTAAGTTTTCTGGGAGAAACCGCTCGACACCGAAGGGGGGCGCTGACGATGAGGTTCCTCAGCTGCTAAATGAACTGATTCGGAAGATAGGACTCGAACTCAAGGGACTACTGGTAAACGGCGAAGCGGCGTACCATTCTGACCTTCCCGCTCTCTGTTATCCAGCGGGCATAATAAAGCCCTTCTGGAAGGGTGGGGAGAGGGAGGGGAAGGGTCTCTCCTGGAGAAAAGTTTGAAATAGATAACTGGAGTACTCGCCGACCGATGAGGTCGACTATTTCTATTTTGTCTCCAGGGATTCCTCCCTCGGGAGTGGATAATACCAGGGTATGACGGGTAGCATCATAGTGCAGAATGGTTTTCGTCTCGGGGCCTGTCGGCTGAGCAGAGAGAAAGAATACTGCACCGAGAAGTATATATTTTATTTTCATAGAGGTGACTCGGGATTATATAACAAAAAACGCGCCATTTTCCATCTATTGGCAGGCGTGGGCATAGAGACCTACCCGTCGCACCCCTGGGAGGGTGTCCTTTCGGACATAAGGGAGGAGCCCTATCCGATAGGTACCGGCCGCAGAGAAAGAAAGATTGCGCGCGACAAAGGTACGGAATCGGCGGTTTCGCACATACCATTCTCCCAGGGAGTCTGTAAACACCAGTTCAACTCGGGAAGAGCTCCTGAACCCATCCGGCTGTTGAGTCCAAATCAGGAGGTAGAGATTTCTCCAAGGGTATTTTTCCTCCAGATCGATATGGAGGCTGAGGTGGCGACAGCTGCTTGGTGAGGGTATGTAAAGCTCTCCCCATATTGTATCGGGGTAGATCCACTTCTCGTGGGGGAAGGTATGGTCCAGTATTTTTTCGGCGGTAGGCTCACAAGCCCAGAAGGTCAGGGAGAGCAGCACTGAGATTCTCGCAGCCATGCTCGGTGATGAGTAGGTCATTTTCTATGCGGATTCCGATGCCTTGATTGGGAAGGTATAGGCCTGGCTCACAGGTTACCACTGCGCCCACGGGGAGCGGTTCATATCGGGAGCCCACGTCATGTACATCAAGACCCAAGAAGTGACCCAGGCCATGAGGGAAAACCTTCTTATAGGCCAGGGGTTCTGCCTGAGGAGGGAGAACCCCGATCTGTTGGAGACACTCCTGCATGTACATGCCTACCTCTCGCTGCCAGGCATCTAGGGTGATGCCTGGGCGGAGTTGTTTCTGAGCATATTCCTGCACCTCCGCTACCCATCGGAGGTAAGTCTCAGAGGGAGGAGAGAGAGGGCTAATGGGGAGCGTGCGGGTAAGATCCGCACAGTAAAAACCCAGCTTAGCTCCGATATCCACAAGTACAAGTTCTCCCGCTCGGAGGGGCTGGCTGTTGAAGGTATAGTGTAAGATGCATGCGCGTGCTCCCCCTGCGATGATCGGAGGAAAAGCTGCCTGTCCCCTTCCTCGCGTGAAAGTATGTATAATCTCTGCTTCTATTTCATATTCGAAGGTGCCCTCCTGAAGGAGGGGTAATAGCGTGTGATATGCTTCGATGGTGAGGTGTATAGCTTCACGAATGAACTGTATTTCTTCAGGGCTCTTAACCATCCGCAGGCGAGTGAGAATGGGAGCTAATCTGTGAAGGGAATGAGCAGGAAATTCTTGTTGGAGACGTCGAGCGAATCGATGGGCAGGCGATACTGAAAATCCTTGATTTTGTCGCTCATGTTCGTTGAAGTCTAAAGCCACGCCCGAGAGATGGCTCACCATGCGCCGCCAAAAAGAGGGCCAATCTGACAAGGGTTTTACGGAGGCGACGCCACTTCGGGCGTGCGCTTCTTCTAATCCATAACTCCATCCCTCCCATAGTTTCTTTTCGGGGGAAGGAGGAGATATAAAAAGCACCTCTTGCGCTTCTTGCGTAGGGGCTTCGGGATAGATCCAGAGTAGCCCTCCTGGCGTTTCTATTCCAGTGAGATAAAAGTAGTTGCTACTCTGCTGGAAAGGAAGTACAGTATCGGCCTCTCCAGGGAGAAGTTCGTTGGCAAATACGACAGCGGCCGTACCGGGGGGAAGCTGAGCTGCCAGACGCCGGCGATTTTGGGCAAAAAAATGACTCGGTAATGTTGGGTGACGAAACATCCAGCCCAAAAATAGGTCAACCCCGCTTTCTGTGCCGAAAGATAGCCCAGACCACACCTATCAACGTAAGCCCTATTCCCCCCCAGAATAGCCAGATGAAGGGCTTATAGAGGATTTTTAGCGTGATGAAGGCGTCGGGTTGCCTCCTTAGAGCTGCTCGGAAGCGAAGTTTTCTCTGGTCGATGAGAAATCCCTCCAACTGTAGGGTTAGACCAAGCGCTCCTACAGAAGCGGGAGAGCTGCGCAGTTCCTTCTCTTGTATAGCAAACTCTACGGGAAATCGCTGAGCAAAGGCAGGTAAGCCCTTCCATGCGGTAAACCACGCTCTAAATGTGGGATGGGGAGTACCCTCTACTTCAGTGAGCCTCTCTAAGGAAAGGGTTATATCCTCCCAGGTTATGGTATCTCGAATAGCTATGTCGACCATGCCTTGCATAAGGGCAGCCCCCTCTGCTCTAGGTAAGCTGGTTAGATGGACATATAGGTCTCCCGTCCAGAGACGAATATGAGAAGGATGCGCCAAGAGCCCTGTCTCTTCACTTAGGTCTGCCTCCAATAAGAGGGGATACTTTTTCTGACTCTGTAAGTCTGTCAGAGTCACTCGATAGCGGTACCGACGATCGGCAGGTTCTACGGGGAGGAGTGCCAAGTTCGATTCAATGAGGGTCTGGACAGAAGGGAGTGCTACGGGGCGTACAAGCTGAGAGCTTGTGAGAAAGTCCGGGAGCCAGCTCTGATAGGGAAAACCTAAGCTATCGGTAAATCGCCAGAGGGTCTGCCCCTCTCTTTTGAGGAGAGGTTCAAGACGGCGAAGGGGGGGAAGAGGCTGCAGCAAACCCTCATATCGGACCAGGTAGCCGAGAGCAGATGCTTCTCCCCCCAGAGGCAGAAACAAGTTATCTCCAGCGCCTGGACTGCGTGGATTGAGATTAGCGCTCAGCACCTTTTCGTATCCACTCGATAGAAGAGCCCCCATGATAAGCAAGGCGAAACCTCCGTGGGCCAGAGTAGCGCTTGCGACTATACGTTTGGGACGCTGTAGAAATACGGCAATAGCCCCGCCCAAAGCTATCCAGGCAGCCCCCCATAGTAAGTCATCCAAAAGCAAAAAGAATGCCCCCCTCAGTTTGGTAGGCCAGGTGCCTTCCAAAAGGGTGCGATAGAGCGGGTGATAGACAAAATCCCATCCTTTCCACCACAAGAAACCAACACATCCTGCTAAAAGACCTCCCCCCGACCACGCCACAGCTTCCCATCCCTTTGCTCGGTAGGATTTCAATAACCCATATCCCATAAGCCCCAAAAGAGGGACAGAAAAAAGTCCCATCCATTCATAATAGATTTGTAAAGAGTTGGCTCCCAGTGCCCAAGAAGAGCCAAAGAGTTTATTTAGAGCGGGGAGGGAGGTGAAGAGGAGGAGAATAAAAGCGACCCAAGTCAGTAGCAAGCTCCCAGTGCGAAGGGCTGACCAGGAGAACGCATCGGATAGTGGGAAGGGGGGACGAGGCAGCCTTCGACCGATGAGCAATATACCTCCCCCCATACAAAGACCTACGCCCCAGAGAAGCCAATTTCCTAATCCCAGGTCGGTGAAGCTATGAACAGAGCTATCGGCCAGTACCCCGCTCCTCGTAAGGTAGGAGCTGTATAAAACCAGAGGGAAAGGGAGCGTGGCGAAGGCAAGGGCGATTCCTTCGCTCTTTCGCTCTTTTCTCCATACCCAAATCAGATGAGCAGCTGCAACCAGTACCAGCCAAGGAGCAAGAGATGCATTTTCCACAGGGTCCCAGTTCCAGTAGCCCCCGAAATTCAAGGTTTCATAGGCCCAATAGGCCCCCAGGGCGATACCTAAGCCCAGCAATCCCACAGCTATCCACAAGAATCGCAAGAGGCGTCGGCTTCGCTCGAGGGTGAGCTTCCCATCCTTCACCACAAGGAGCCCCTCCCAAAAAGGAAGGGCTGTGGCAGCATAGCCGCCAAATAGCACAGGAGGATGGATAACCATCCAATAGCTCTGAAGAAGCGGATTGAGTCCGTTGCCATCGAGAGGTATCTCTCCTGGGATAATCTCTGCTCGGGCTTCCCATAAGTACAGGAAAGGAAAACTTCCCCATGTTTCCCCTGTAGGGATGAGGAGGAGAGCCCAGGCTGCAATGGTGGCTTTGAGGGAGAGCTTTTTTCGTAAACTAATGAGCAGGGTCCCTATCAGGAGGGCAATTTTTAGCCATTGGGGACTCCAGCTTACCGCTGCGATAAGGACAGCGGTGCCCCCTATTCGGTAATGCCAGGGAAGCGATTCGGCTGCCCATAACCCCCAGAGAAGGCCACCTATACTGGCAATAACCCAGCTTGGGAAGGAAAGACCGAGTAGGAAAGTTGCCAGGTAGCCATTCACAGCTGAAAGCCCTGCTACAAGGGGCCATCGATAGGGGTCTCGACCAATCAGAAGTGCCCATCCCACTATCCCATGCCAGAGCATCCAGAGCAGAAAGCTTCCTTCCTGCCCCTCCCACAGGGCTGCCGTGGTATAAGCTGGAGAAAGTTGTCGAGAACCATGAGCCCATGCATAGTAAAACTCGTATCGATGGTCTATCAGGATGTACAGTAAAAGGCCGATCGTGCTGAGCAGAGCTATCGTGTGCAATATCCAAGCTCCCCATGCACTTTTTCTCCACAAAGGTTGCCCTTCTCTACCTTCCCACGCCGCTATCGCTCCCCATAGGCCACTGACCCATAAAAGGCCCACGAATATCTCGCCTGCAAGCTGCATCCCTTTTTAGAACAAATGTACGACAGCTGATGGCTGCAAATAGCTCAGTGCTGGACGAGAGATTTCACGAGTGCAGTATACTCTGAGTAGTTTCATTTGCCCTAAGAAAAAAATCTGCTGCGAGGTTGGCTCGACATTAGACGAGGTAGAAGGCCCCCCTACAAGAAAATGGAGACATCAGCAGAGGTTAAAATTCCAAGAGAGCCCTTGCAGCCGCCAGGAGAGCATCTGGATCGGGGAGGTAGCATTTCTCTAATGTGAGATTCAAGGGTACAGCGGGTACCTCTGCACTTCCGATCACTTGGGGGGGAGCATCTAACCACCTAAAAGCATGTTGGGCTATCCACCCCGCTAAGGCTTGAGTGAAGCTGTGGGCAGGTGGCTCTTCTGTGAGGAGGAGAACCCGGTGATACCGCTGTACTGCTTCCTGTACGGCCTCATAATCTAAAGGGGAGAGGCTTCGCAGATCCAGTAGCGCTATGTTTCCTTCTAATCGTCGTGCCAGTTCCAAGCCCCAGTGTACGCCCATGCCATAAGTAATGACGACGAGGGCGGGCTCCTTTTCGGCATGGAGCCACCAGCGGGCTTTCCCGATTGGTACTGCATACGCACGGTCTGGCTCTGGGGTTTTGGCTGCACGGGTACCGGGCACCTTCGACCAGTAGAGCCCTTTATGTTCTAAAATGACGACGGGGTTCGGATCATAAAATGCTGCTTTGAGGAGTCCTTTCATGTCTGCGGCATTGGAAGGATATACCACCTTTATACCTCGGATGGAAGTGAGCACGCTCTCGACGCTGGAGGAATGATAGGGGCCTCCTCCTAAATAAGCGCCACAGGGAACTCGAATGACCACAGGCATTTCCCATTTTCCATTCGAGAGGTAGAAGGCTCTGCTCAGCTCCGTAAAAAGCTGATTAAGGCCTGGCCAGATATAGTCGGCGAACTGGATCTCTACAATAGGGCGACAGCCCACAGCTGCCATCCCTGCCGTGCTACCGATGATATAGGCCTCTTGTATAGGGGTATTGAATATCCGTTCGTCTCCGAACTTTTCGGCGAGGGTAGCCGCTTCTCGAAAAACACCGCCCAGTCTGCGTCCGACATCCTGTCCGTAAAAAAGGGCTTCGGGATGGTCTGCCAGGATCTCTTCCACGGCGTGGAGAGCGGCATCCACCATGAGGACTTCGGGGGAGTTTGGGGGTTGGCGTGTTCCGCGTTCCTCTGTTATAGGGGTAGAAGCGAATACGAATCGATGAAGGCTCTCTGGTTCTGGCTCAGGGGCTTCCATCGCTTTTCGAAAGTCGGTTTCGACTTGGGCTTGAGCACTTTTTTCGATTTTTTCTAAGTCTATCTCAGGATGGTGCGTCTGTAGATAGGCTTGTAAGTGGAGCCTGGGGTCTGCTGCTAATGCGTCTTGGTATTCTTCTGCACTTCGGTACCATTCTCTACGTACGCCAGATGTGTGATGCCCGATGAGGGGGACTCGAGCGTAAAGGAGGGCTGGGCCCTTTCCTTCTCGTACGTAGGAGAAAGCATCGCTGGCTGTGGAATAGCAAGCAAGGAAGTCGCTTCCATCGGAGACGATAAAAGGCCTTAGACCGGGAAACCCTTGTGCATACTCTACGACGGGCATGGCCCGGATTTCTGTTTCTGAGGCAGAAATCGCCCATCCATTGTCCTGGATAAGGTAGAGAATGGGGAGCTTTTTGAGGATAGCCATTTGGAAAGCTTCGGAGACCTCTCCTTCGGTAAGTGCACCATCTCCGAGGCTGCAGAGGACGATAGCATCGTCCTCACGAAGTCCCTGGGCGCGCAAGTAGGAGAGCCCATGGGCCGCACCCGTGGCAGGAATGGCTTGCATTCCCGTCGCAGAGGATTGATGAGGGATCTGTGGGCGGTCAGGTCCTTTGTAGCTGGCGTGGTTGTAGTAAGTTCTCCCTCCAGAAAAGGGGTCATCGCGCTTGGCCAAGAGCTGTAGCATGAGTTCATAGGGGGTAAATCCCATGGCGAGGAGTAGGGCTTCATCCCGATAATAAGGGTAAGCGAAATCTATCGATCTGAGGTGGAGACCTGCAGCGATCTGGATCGCTTCGTGTCCTCGTGAAGTGGAATGCACGTATCGGGCGACCTCTCGGTTTTCATCATAAAGCCGAGCCATGTGATAGGTGTAGCACATGAGTGTGTAAACCTGCTGCAGGAGAGTGGGACTAAGTGTTTGGACCACCGACCAAAGTTGTCGATTTTTTCCTAACTTTGCGTATCTATGAATGGCCACTACCAAGAGCGGCTGCGGGTTCTCTTGGTTACCACGGAGTGTGAACCTTTCTGGGAAGAAACTCAGGCTGCCCAGTACGTTGCGCAGCTTCCCCAGCGTCTTGCCTCCCAGTATGAAGTTCGGATTCTTATGCCCAAGTATGGGCTTATCGATGATAGGCGCTGGCGCTTACATGAGGTGAAGCGTCTTTCTGGCATTACGATCCGGGTAGGGAATATGGACTATTCATTGAATGTGAAGGTCGCCAGCATCCCAGGCACTCGTACGCAGGTTTACTTCCTGGATAACCACGAATTCTGGGCCCGCAAAGGTATATTTACCGATCCAGAATCTGGTGAAGCCTATTTAGATAATGATGAGCGCATGATATTTTTTAGCAAGGGGGTCATATCCATGATAAAAACGCTCAAATGGGCTCCCCACATTATTCATTGTAATGGATGGATGACGGGGCTGCTGGCTTTATACTTCAAATATCAATTTCATCGAGATCCTTTCTTCGGGGGGGCGAAGTTGTTTTTCACCCACTACGAGAGTAGTATTCCCTCCCTACGTTTCTCGGTTAGTTTACCAGATAAGGCCCGGATGGATGGGCATGCGCATGAGGTTTTTCAGCGCTTAGCGGGCGACCCTTATGAGAAACTCCTCGCGGAGAGTAGCCAGGTGGCCGAGACCCACGAGGGGATCCCTGCTCCTGAAGTATGGATTGAGTCCTACCAGCAGCTTTTGACCCATTCTCCCGCTTGATACGCTGGATTCGAATAGTCCCTTTGCTGTGGGCTACTGCTTGTCGGAACCCACAGCGGATGGGTGAGGAATTGTTTCCTCCTCCCCCTGTCCAAGTAGACACTTTGCTCATTACTTCGGTTCGTCAGGTTTTCCTTGCTCCTCCTTCCACCCGAAATGCCCCCTTTGTCTTTATCGGAGAGGCAGAGGACACGCTGGTCGGACGATGGAAAGGAGGATGGGCTACGCAGTTCTCTCTGGGCGGGCAAAATGTCCAGTTTTTTGCTTCGGAGCTCGTTGCTGTCGACTCGGTGGTACTGGAGCTCTTTATCGCAAGCTCTTTTGGAGACATATCGGTGCCTTTACGATTGAGGGTGACTCGTCTGATTCAGCCCCTTTCTTCGGCGGGAACATATACGACGGAAAGTACTTTTCTCACGGATGGCCAGAACCTCAGCCGGCCCGGATGGGATAGCCTGTATTATATCGCTTTCTCCCCTGGGGTACGTCGCTTTCATTTAGATACTTCTCTGGGACGGGCTCTCTTAACTTTACCTGCCACTGCCTTGGTCAACGATGCTGCTTTTCATTCCGCTTTTCCTGGGCTTTACATCGAGGCTGAGCCTTTTTCTCCAGGGGCTCGGAGCGCCGTTTATACCGTTTTTCCTCGGAGCCCTTCTACGCTTCTACGAGTCTATTATCGAGAGCGGATACAGGGGCAGGAAGCTCCCCAGCGATACGATTTCGCCATCAATGATACATGTGTCTGGGCGTATCGGCTTACCCGTTCTGTGCAGGGGCCTCCTCCCCTTCGTGACCAGCTGGAAATCGATTCTGCATTATGGGCTTCTCGCCTACTGATTGGAGGGGGGGTTCCGGTTGGGGTTACTTTCGAGATATCGGGGTGGGAACGCATCCAGCGGCGCCCTGTATTGTCTGCTCAGCTAATCTGGCCTTCTGACTCTGGGAGTAGAGGTGCCTTTTCTGCTTTTTATACTCGTCCGAATAGCATCGTTCTGTATGCAGATACTTCTGACGAAGTTGCTTCCGCCGCGTGGGGAATAGGGGACTTCAGGAATGAAGAAGCCTTATGGGACCTTACTGCTCCGGTACAGGAAGTTGCTTTAGGTCGTCGTCCTCCCCCTCATAGGTTTTACCTATGGCCAGCGGGTCGGACTTATACGCTGCAGCGATGGGTCGCAGTCGGGCCAGGTGCTTATACAAGGCCTTACCTCATCGTAAATTCCGTAGAGCCATACCGATAAACGGGAACGGCCCGTATGGCTTGAGCTCCGGCTTGCCTGAGCACAAACTGAGGTGGAGAGATCGGAGACAAGTGGTACCTCCAGATCGTGTCATTTCGAAGAAAGAACCCTTTCCCTCCCATGAAGTCGGCTGCGAAACTCTGGACTTTGCTGTGAGAGCCAGGTAGTAAAAGCCCTTCTTGAGTGAGAGACAAGTTTCCTACATACTCCGTTCCGAAATTTTGCCGTACATAAGGAGATGAGGCCGATTCCTTGTAGGGGGAGGGCTGTAGTGTATCTACCTTGAGGTACCGTGCAGTATGTCGGTATCGAAAAGTCCAAAGGGTATCCTGTTTTTGCCATGTACCCACCGCCTCTGTTGGGTAATCGATCCAGAGATGGTGGACAGGTCCAGGTACTTCCCCTTCGAAAAGGGAAGTAAGATCCTCTAAGCGGAAAGCCGCTATATGTCGATCTCCTGCGGCGATAAGGAAAGAGGGAGCTACAGCAATATGCTGAAATCTCTGTGGGGAGGGTTTCCACATCCACTGCACCTTGTCTGGGAGGTGAGATTGTTTTGAGCTTCCCATGCCTATCGAAGAAGGGCTCAGCAGATAAATCCGATAAGGATCTAAGGAGACGGCGAGGGCTGTGGCGGGCTGGGGTAAGCTGTAGCTCTTTTCTGGAAAGAAAGCTCCTGCAGAAACGTAGTATAGAGAATCCCCCGTTGTAGAGAGTGCGAGAAGCCACCTTCCTGCCCCGCAAATCGTCCGTACTCGAAAGGGCAAAAGAAATGGCCGTTCTTCTTGGTCAAGCCACCAAACCAGGCTGTCTATTTGGAGATAAGTCCCCCTATATTGAGGGGCATATTTTGTATCTTCATCCCAACCGCACTGGCTCAGAAAGCCCAGCGCAGCCAGAGTGCCCCCCACGTGAAGCCTCCTCCAAAAGTGGCTAAAATAAGATTGTCGCCTTTCTTGAGCTTTTCTTGATAATCGTAGAGGCATAGGGGAAGGGTTGCAGAGGTAGTGTTCCCATACCGGTCAATATTAAGCATGACCTTATCCATCGGAAGCCCTAAGCGTTGAGCAGCTGCTTCGATAATACGTCGATTGGCTTGATGGGGTACGAAAAAGGCAATGTCATCTGGGCTGAGCCCATTTTTTTGCATCAGGGCTTCTGAGACCGCAGCCATTTGGACTACGGCTTGCTTGAAGACTTGCTTGCCCTCTTGATAGACGTAATGAAGGCGATTTCTGACAGTCCGAACAGAAGGGGGTAAAACGCTTCCTCCCGCTTTCATATGAAGGAAGGTGCATCCGCTTCCGTCTGCCTGATGGAGATAATCCATCACACCTACGGGCTCTTCAGTCGGTTCGAGTAGGACTGCCCCAGCTGCGTCTCCAAATATCACGCATGTAGCGCGGTCTCTGTAGTCGATGATACTGGACATTTTATCGCTGCCGATGACCAGGGCTCTTTGCACGCGACCGGCTGCGATGCTGTCAGATGCTATACTCAGTGCATACAGAAAGCTACTACAGGCCGCTTCCACATCGAAACCCCATGCTTTATGGGCGCCTATAGCGTGAGAGACGATATTGGCTGTAGCGGGAAAGGGATGTTCTGGGGTTACCGTAGCTACGATGACTAGGTCGATAGACTCTGCGGGTAGATTCCGCCGTCGAAGTGCGTCTTGAGCGGCAGCTATGGCCATATATGCGCTGCCCTTCCCTCGGGAGAGAATACGTCTCTCCTGGATGCCTGTCCGTTCGATGATCCACTCGTTAGTGGTCTCTACCAGCTTTTCTAAATCAGCATTTGTGAGTCGTTTCTCGGGCAGGTAAGCTCCGACGGCAGTGATGGCAGCTCTACGCATGCGCGCGAAAGGCCTGAGCTATCTTTTCGGTGAGCCGCGCCTGGATGACCGATAGAGCAGTGCGAATCATATTTCGAAACGCTTTTGGAGAGGAAATACCATGACCAATGATCACATTCCCCTGCGCTCCGATAAATGGTAATCCCCCGACATTTTCATAGTTGAGTCTTTCCAAGATCGAGTTTGAGGGCACCTTTTCCCGTAATAGCTCGTACAGCGATTCCCCGAACTTGAGGAGTATATTCCCTACAAAACCATCTGTGACATATACATCAGCAAATCCTTGGGTCAGGACACGCCCTTCTGCATTTCCGATGAAGAGGATATCTGGATTTTGCTGTAACAGGGCATAAGCTTGTTGGGCCACTAAGTTTCCTTTGCTGGATTCCTCTCCGATGTTGAGGAGAGCCACTCGAGGATGGGGTATGCTCATCACTTCTCGCATGTAAACCGTGCCAAGCTGTGCAAACTGTAGTAGGTGTTCAGGTTTGCAGTCGACGTTGGCGCCCACATCGCAAATGAGAGAGTAGCGATTCTCTCCGTAGGGATATAAGGCGCCGAGGGTGGGACGAGATACCCCTGGAAGGTTGCCTAACTTGAGAACGGAGGCCGCGACGACAGCCCCCGTATTGCCAGCGCTGACAAAGGCATCGATTCTTCCCTCCTTGAGAGTCTGGAGGCCCACAGCGATAGAGGAGTCAGGCTTTTGGACGATGGAACGTGCAGGATTCTCATCCATCTCGACGACTTCGCTGGCATGTAAGAGATAGACAGGGGGAGCGATAGGTAATCCAATACGTTCAGCAGTAGCGCGTATCTCGCGCTCACGGCCGATCAGCCATATCTCTGCTGTGGGAGGTAACTCAGGCAAAGCTAAAAGGGTACCCCGTAGAGGATTTTCTGGGGCGTAATCTCCCCCGAAGGCATCTATCCCTATCCGCATCAGGCTTCACCGTCTTCTTCCGTGCGCAGAACTTTCTTACCCCTGTAGTACCCGCTAATAAGGTTCACACGATGGAAGAGTGTAGGCTCTCCACTTTGGGAGTCGATGTAATATGCTGGGGCAGCGAGACGCTGATGCGTGCGTCGCTTGTCTCGTCGACTCTTCGAATGCTTCCTCTTCGGATTTGCCATAGTAGCGCGAAGGTATGGAAAACTTAACCTTCTTCAGGACTTATTTCCAGGTAGGCCTGAATATAAGGAGGACATGCTCCATCCGGACAGGTAGGACGTACCCGTTTAGAAGGGATCGCTAAGCAGATATAGTCATAGAAGGATTGGGCTAAGTCCACCGAGTCTTCCCGAGGTCCGAGGGTATAAAACTCTTCCGTTCCTTCGGGTGGGAGGTATAGCGTATCCCAGCTGTAAATCTGTTCGTGAGAGGTCTCGATAGGCAGCTGGATCGGTTCTAACCCGCGATCACAAGGAACAATCACCCATCCTTTGAGATGAAGCTCCAGTCGCAAGTGCCCAGCCTCCCGACGGGCTCGTACCTGGGCTTGCACAGACAAGTCTAAAATGTCATATGAGGACCCAATAATCTCAAATAGGTCTGCGCGTATCTCCCACTCATGGAGTGTTTCACCCTGTGGTAACTGGGAAATCACTAACCGATAACTCACTCCACAATACGGGCTAAATCCGCCTCTAACCGTTCTAAAAATTGAGCTTCATAGGGATGAACCTTCCCATCTGCTTGGATCACCGCACGAAAGAGATTGAGTATGTCGAATCGATACTGACGTACTTCTTCTCGCACGGCTTTGAGATGAGAGATAGCTTCTGCATATGCTTCTTCAGAAGAGTAGCGGAGAGAGGAGAATAACTCTAAGATCGCCTGGGCTCGCTGGGGAAAGTTTGTGGGGATCTGCCGAAAAGCCTCTTCTATACGCTTGGCAAATGCGAGCATTTCTTGTTCTTCAATGGCTCCATCGGCCTTGGCAAAGGCATAGGCAAGACCTCCTATTCCATCCCAAAACCGCCGACTGGTGAGCATGCCGCGAAGGTAGTAGAAAACCTTTACCTTTGTTGCATGCGAGTTTTTCGCTGGGCTCACTTGTACTGGGCCTACCTTTTGGCGCAGCCCGTAGATATTAGCCAGCAGCGGGTAGACCCACTCACATTTACCTTCGAAGATGGACGTACCACTCTCGCTGACTATGTTCTCTCTCAGCTTCGCCAGCATAGCAGTTGCTGCGGGGTGGACAATGTCTATATAGAGTTACGGATCACGCCCGAAGGAACCGTGGAGAGTGTTCGAGCTATGACAGGTCGCAACGATTGCTACAAACAATCGGTACGAGATATTCTGCAGCCTATCCGGTGGAAAGTGGAAAACTTTCGGACAACCCGCCCGATTTATTATGAGCTACGCTTTAGTGAAGAATGTAAAGGCACAGAGGGAGACAATGTGTACAAACCCATTTCTACTCCTGGGGCTTCGCGTCCCGTAGCCCAATCGACCCCTCCTCCTCAGCCAGAGTCTCAACCCACCCCTCCTAAAACTGAGGCTCCCGCTCAAGAGCCTACCCAAACAAAGCCTATCGCTTTGACACCTTCCTTACCTGGAACTGCGGAGCCTAAAACTCCTCCCGCCCAAGAAGAGCCTGTCAAGCAACCAGTCGAGAGGCCAGAAAAAACACGGCAGTCGACCAAGCGTCCTTCTTCTGCCGAACCTCTCGCTGCCGAACCTGCGCGTAAGGGCTATCAGCCAGGTAAGGAGCCGCCCAAAGAAGCCCAACCCCCCAATCCACCAGCTTTGATTGGGCGCCTTCCTTCTGATTCGGTGCCTCGTCCTCTCTCCACGCAAGTTCCTAAGCAATATCAAAGTACGGGAGAGAAACGTCCCCCCTCCGAGCATGTCAACTCCTACGTAAATACCTCTGGGCCTCGCTTCGCCGAACCTGATTATGTCAATGGCCCCGTAGCTAAAGCTTTATACCTCAAACAAGAATATCGCAAACGGGGAGTTTGTGGCCTGGTCCATGTTCTTCTCGAGGTAGCCATCGACTCGCAAGGAAACATTCGAGGGTATCGCATTCTGCGGGCCAATCGTCCAGACGTCGAGATCGCCACTCCTCAGGTTTTGGCAGGAATGAAATACAAACCTGTCCCCCTTCCCACGGTTTTCTACGCTGAGTTCAAGATAGATGTGGACTGCCAGACAGATCAACGCAAAATCAAGTTAGACACGGTGCCCGATTTTCTCTCAACTCCAGAGGGGAAGCTTATCCGTCCAGCTCAACCTCAGCCGTAGCCTCGTACCTTTGCAACTTTTCTTTCCCAAAAATCGTATATTTTTTTTCGGAGCGTATGGGAATGCGACAGCTCAAGATCCAGAAGCAAATTACGAATCGAGAGTCTCAATCGTTAGACAAGTATCTTCAGGAGATTGGGAAGGTCCCCCTTCTTTCCGTGGACGAAGAAGCGGAGCTTGCTCGGCGGATCCGGCAAGGGGACGAAGAGGCTTTGGAGAAGCTGGTCAAAGCCAATCTTCGTTTCGTGGTATCTGTGGCTAAGCAGTACCAGAATCAGGGCCTTCCGTTGACAGATCTTATCAGTGAAGGCAATCTCGGTCTCATCAAAGCTGCCAAGCGCTTCGATGAGACCAGAGGGTTCAAGTTTATTTCGTATGCGGTGTGGTGGATCCGACAAAGTATCCTACAGGCGCTGGCTGAGCAAAGTCGGATTGTACGCCTTCCACTTAATCGAGTGGGAGCCTTGAACAAAATCAATAAGGTTTTCGCCCGCCTGGAGCAGGAATATGAGCGTGAACCATCTCCCGAGGAGATAGCGGAGGCGATGAAAGGGACCTTATCTCCCGAAGAGGTTGCCGAGATCATGCGCCAGTCTGGTCGTCATGTATCGCTGGACTCTCCTATCGCTCCTGGCGAGGATACTCGCTTTATAGACGTGCTGGAAAACCCCGACCTGCCTCAGCCTGACCAGGTGCTCATGTACGAGAGCCTGCGTCAGGAAATTTCAAAAGCCTTGGCTACTCTTGAAGATAGAGAGGCCCAGATTCTTCGCATGCACTTCGGCATAGATCAGCGCTATCCAATGACACTGGAGGAGATCGCCGAGAAGTTAGGCCTTACTCGAGAGCGGGTCAGACAGATCAAAGAAAAAGCTGTTCGTAAGCTCCGCAGCAATCCTTCTGTTCTGGAGCCCCTCCGCCAATATCTGGGATAGAATTCCTGAAGCCTTGCCTATTTCTTGGGGCAAGTGAATGAGCGTGGAGAGAGGCGACCTTCCCACCTATCAGCCTGTCACATACATAGTGCCGAGAGGCTGCTCTTCTTGGGTGTATCTGGTTTTTTCGTGAGAATCTTTGTTGGTTGATGGGGTGGGCCAGCGCCTTCGGCGCTGGCCCACCCCACTCCTATGCTGGCAGTCGAAGTTCATCCAGTTATGGCAGTGGGGGGCCACTCATCGGTCCCCTCTGCTCCACCTTAGGCAGAAACTCAGTGGGTTCTCTTCTCTCTGTTTCCAGACGATGTCTGATCTGCATTCTTTTTGATGTCTGGGAAACTACAATACGCACCCTCTGGACCGTAGAGAATGTTCCCTCAAAGCAAGGGGCTTTTTTCCCTTTCCTCTAAGAGTTCTGTGAAAGCTCTCGCTTGGGCAGCGCCTTTTTCGAAGGGCTGTTATGGTTCACTTCCTTCTCGAAAGTGTTGCGTCTATCTTCCTTCTCCTCTCTGTCAGAAAGGCGATAAGCCTCTCTCTTGTCTGGAGGAGAGGGAGCTGGGATATCTGGGAAGTAGTTCCTTTCTCTTGCGAATCGGAGGGATAAAGAAGCACCGTAGGCCTCTTATTGGAGTGTCCTGGGGGTTAGCCTATTTTTTCTGTGGATCCCCGTAAAGACCTTATCAGAAGGGCCATCCAGAGTACGATTTTATCCTACGAGGGTTCGGTAGGCTTCGGCTCGTAAAAGCGTTTCCAGCTGCTCTGGCTTTTCGATCTCTATGCGGATCATCCATCCTTCTTCGTATGGCGATTCATTTACCTTTTCTGGGTGACTTTCCAGAACCGGATTTTTTTCCAAGATGGTACCTGTTACAGGCATGTACAGGTCGGATACCGTCTTAACAGCTTCTATCGTACCGAACACGGTTCCTGCTTCTACTCTCTGCCCCACGGAGGGGATATCCACATATACGATGTCTCCCAGCTGGGACTGGGCGAAATCCGTTATCCCGACTACTGCTTCCTTCTCGCCGATTCGTTTTAGCCATTCATGTTCTCGGGTGTAATAGAGTTCTTCTGGAAACTGCATAGTCAGTACAAAAGTATAGCGGAAGGGTTGCAGGAGGATTAGGCGGAGGCTATGGTATTCACAAGGGTACCTAACTCTTGCCCGATGAGGACGATCTCATCTCCCACTTG
>JANZYW010000016.1 GCA_026413325.1 Bacteroidia bacterium
AAATAGTATCGAACAACACTGGTGCCAGGGTTACTTACGATAGTGATACCTTCTAAGGAACCGTGATTTTCTGGGCCGACGATCTTCCCTCCTAACAATCCTTGAGCTGTTCCGGTGCAGCTCGAATTTGTAAAAAGCTGAAATGGGCCTCCGACAGAGGCATCACCAGGGATAGCGGTTAGAGACTTGACACCTGTGGGGTCATTGACCATCACTACCCACTGACCTGGTGGTAAGTCGATGTAGATACCCGTATACTGCATACAAGATGCATGACAACTACAACTCCCTGGGATAGTATAGGTACCAGGTTCCTGGGTACTCAGGATCGGATAGATATACCGCATGGGGGTCCATCGTGTCCCGTCCCAGTAGTAGTAGCCAGGGGTGACGGCATTGATCCCACCGCCAGCCGTAGCCGTATTGTAGACGAGCATGCGAGCGGTAGCAGCACCTCCCACGGGGCTCCAGGTATTGGCAGAGGTAAGGGCCACTTGCGGGAGGAGCACCCCCTCTGTGCCGCTGCCTTGCACGTCTAACCGGCTTCCTACATGCGGAGTAGTGGTCCCAATTCCGACCCGTCCTACTTCGGTGACTCGCATTCGTTCGGTGTTGTTGGTTCGGATAACGAGGGGCTGCGCATCCGTAGTACCTAAGAAGTTTATCGCCGGATTAGTGCCGCTGTTGCCAATAAGGCGCCAGAAGAGTCCGTTGCCGTTGTTCCAGGTCGGAAGGCCCCCTGTAATGGTGAGGATGTCTCCATTAGCACCAGGGCTAATCCAAACAGGAGGAACACCTGTCCCTGCCGATCGGAGAAGGGCACCAGCCGCTCCAGGATTGTTTCCCGGCATAAAAGCCCCTTCCAAGCGCAGGTTCCCCTGTACGTGGAGCCGCTCTGTGGGAGTAGAAGTGCCGATACCGACATTCTGAGCGTACAATACGGCCCAGGAGCCCCACAAAACGAGAGACACCCTTATCCTCTCATACGTTCTCTGTAACCGCCGGAAGTAATTGTTTATTTTCATATAACAAAGTTAGGTAAAAAATCGGCATACACCCAAATAGAAATGAGGGGTCTATCCTGTGTTATTCTTAATCTGAGGCGCCTCAGATACCCTATCTCGTGCCCTTATTGGATATGAACTCGGCCTGCCTATCGATGGCCGGATTTCTCGAAGTGAAGACCGCGATTTGGAAGCAAAAAGAAGCAAAACCTCCTCGGCAGAAGAGTGCTTTTGGGAGGAAGGCCATCTATGTTGAGGGAAGATGCCCTGTATGCATTGTGCTCTTCAAAACACCTATAGAGACGCAGACGTGCGAGGACTGAGCTTGCCTCAGGAAGTCGCGCTACCGAAAAGAGAGACTGCTGTGGGACGGTGAGCAAGAAGGGGAGAATTCTCTTCTTAGGGTGGGCAGAGGGGAGGTTAGGGATACGGTTAGAGGTATCTTTCTAACCGATGGTGCAAAGTAGGTCGTCCTAATCTACTCTAAAGGGGGAAAAATGTTCCCTCCTCGGTGTAAGCAGAAAGAGATCTCTTCGGCACTTTCAGGAATCAGGGGCATAGAGGACTCCCTGCGGGCCGCGGATCCTTAAGAGAGAGCGCCCCGTATGATAGGGCGTATTTACTTCTCTTAGTTGGAAAAGGCCTCTCTCGATTTGTGAGGGTTGCCTTACAGTGCGCTCCGGTAGGCTCCAGGTGTATCATTCTGCTCTCAGGCAGAAGGACGTGCCGGTAGTCCTAAGAGCAAGTCGAGCCATCCCAGGAGTTCTTGTTCGGCCAGTTCTGGTGAGAGCCTTTCGATGCAGGGTACGGGTTTCTGGTGCGATAGTTGGTATCCACAGTGCCATCCGCAGCCGAAGCAGGACATCTTATGCGTTAGAACCTTCATTGGAAAGGGCGTTTGAACAGGATAGGGGATAAAGCGCCCCCAATGTCCTCCACCTGCTATCAGCAGGGTAGGTACGCCCATCGTGGCGGCGATGTGAGTGAGACCTGTCTCGGGCCCTACGACTAAGAATGCTTTTATCACTTTTTCGGCCGCTTCAGTCAGAGAATGCTTTCCGCAGAGGTTTTTGTAGGTGATGGGTTTCAGGTAAGGTTCTAACGCCTCGGCGACAGCTGTTTCCTTATCAGTACCTACGGCGTAAATGGGGAGTCCAAGCCGTCGCTGGAGCGTCTGGAGAAGGCGAGCCAGGAGAGGCACTGGCGGCACTCTATAACTTCTACCCGTTCCCAGGAGAAGGATGATGTAAGGCTCCCCGTTTGGGGTTGTTTGCCACTGGTCCCGAAGGTGGACGTACACAGAGAGGTCGAGTTTATCTAAGGCCAAGGTATGAAGCCAGTGCTGGTATCGTACCCACTCGTGAGCAAGTGGTGAAAGGGAAGAGGGGAGAAGCTTTTCATAGAGGTGGCGGTCGATCCATCGGCTGAGAAGGAGCGGTTCGGCTGTGGCAGGGTCTCTTTCCCAGGCGATACGACTCTGGGTGGGGATGCTCCAGGCAAGCAGGTCTTCTACCACGATGCGTCTCGTATAGGTAGTTTGCCAGAGTACCTCTGGAGGAGGAAGCTGTCGGATGAGCTCGGAAAGGATACTTCGTCTGTAAGCGGATTTGTGACGGAAAAGAACAGGGTCCACGGGAAGGACGTCCAGAAAAAGGTTTGTCCTTTGAGCGAGTTCTTTCCACAGAGGATTGGCGATGAGAACGAAAGGCTTGTCGGGAAAGGCTTTCTTGAGGGAGGCTACAAATGGCAGCCACAGCCAGAAGTCGCCCAGTCCGTCTAAGCGAAGGAATACATGATAGGGTACCCCCTTGGCAGCACGCCTGGGGCGGCCTACCCACTTCATCCCTTCTATGAGGGCCAAGGTACTCCGCGCTGCTACCTTTCCCCTCCACAGGGCTTTTTGGACTCCCTGGCGAAGGGTAAAAAGCATATTAGAGGTTACCCCGTCGAGCTTGCTCGCGCTCTATCGCTTCAAACAGCGCTTTGAAGTTGCCTTTCCCGAAAGATTTGGCCCCTTTCCGCTGGATGATTTCATAAAAGACCGTCGGGCGGTCCTGGACGGGTTTCGTAAAAATTTGCAGGAGATACCCTTCCTCATCTCGGTCTACCAAGATACCCAGCTCCGATAGCACTTCCAGCGGTTCGTCGATAGCACCTACTCGTTCCAACACGGTCTCATAATACGCTTTAGGTGTTTCTAAGAACTCCACGCCTCGCCGACGGAGCTCTCGTACCGTATATATGATGTCATCCGTAGCCAGGGCTATGTGCTGGACACCTTGACCGTGGTAAAACTCCAGATACTCCTCTATCTGAGATTTTCTACGGCCCTGAGCAGGCTCGTTGATAGGAAACTTAATGTAGCCATTTCCGTTAGCCATCACTTTGCTCATGAGAGCGGAGTACTCTGTAGAAATATCTTTGTCATCGAAGGAGACCAGCTGTTTGAAGCCCATCACATCCCGGTAGAATGCCACATATTGGAGCATCTCGCCGAGATATACATTCCCTACACAGTGGTCGACGTACTTGAAACCGACAGGCTCACTCTGCCCAAAGCCGCGCCACGGGATAAAGCCCGGAAGGAAATCTCCTTTATAGTTTTTTCGTTCTACAAATAGGTGCACGGTGTCACCGTATGTGTGAATGCCAGATAGGATGACGGCTCCCTTCTCATCCTCCAGTCGAGTGGGAGGTAAGAAGGATTTCCCGCCCCTTCGAGTCGTCTCTTCATAGGCCTTCGTCGCATCCTCTACCCATAAGGCTAACACTCGAACGCCATCCCCGTGCCGATAAATGTGATCAGCGATAAAGTTTCCAGGATGATACGGGGTAGTAAGGACGAGGGTGACCTTGCCTTGTCGGAGGACGTAACTGGCGGCTTCTCGGTAGCCGGTTTCTAACCCGCGATAGGCCAAGGGCTGAAAACCGAAAGCATGCTGATAGAAGTAGGCAGACTGTTTGGCGTTCCCCACATAAAACTCGATGAAATCGGTCCCCAAAATGGGAAGGAAGTCGGCTGTTTCCGGCACGGTAGAAAGTATTTCTGTCGTGGTACTCATAGTCAAGCGGTTTTTTCCGTTTCAGGTATCCAGCTGAGGTAATAATCGGAAACTTCTATCGATAAGGCTGCAGGTGTAAGCATCAGAGGTCGGAAGGTATCTACCATTACGGCAAGTTCTTTGGTTTCTTTCGCCCCGATGCTCTTCTCCACTGCACCTGGATGAGGCCCGTGGGGGATGCCCATCGGATGGAGGGTAATCATCCCTCTTTCGACGTGTTTTCGGCTCATAAACTCTCCCTCTACGTAGTACAAGACCTCGTCGGAATCGACATTGCTATGGTTGTATGGAGCGGGGATAGCAAGGGGGTGGTAATCATAGAGGCGAGGCACAAAGGAGCATACCACGAACTGGCGAGCTTCGTAGGTTTGGTGTACGGGTGGGGGTTGATGGACCCGGCCAGTGATGGGCTCAAAGTCGTGGATCGAAAACGCATACGGGTATAAGCAACCATCCCATCCTACGAAGTCAAATGGATGAGAGCCCAGCCAATAGTGAAATAGTTCTCCTCGCTTCTTCAGCTTGACTAAAAACTCACCTGTCTCATAGTGCGTCTCTAAGTCGGTAGGGGGTCGAAGGTCACGTTCACAGAAGGGAGAGTGCTCCATCAGCTGGCCGTATTCATTCATATACCTTTTAGGGAAGCGAAGCGCTCCGCAATACGACTCGATGATGAAGAGGCGATTTTGGGGGGTGTCAAAGTGAAACTGATAAATGGTACCCCGCGGGATATGCAAGTAGTCCCCTGGTCCAAATCGGATTTTCCCAAAGCCTGTTCGCAGCTCCCCTGTGCCTTCATGAACGAAAATCAACTCATCGGCTGAAGCATTCTTGTAGAAATAATCTGAGAAGCCCTGGGTAGGAGCTGCTAAAGAGAGATGAACGTCGTCGTTAAAGAGGACAACTGTTCGGCTCTCCAGATAGTCTGCAGCCGGTTGGACTTGAAAGCCTCTAAAAGCCCGATGGCGCATGTTGTTGGGAATCGCAGCTTGGGGACGAAGGTCGTGGGTCTGCTCTTCGACCCCTCGCACGAGTGTGGGAGGGTGTACGTGATAAACCAGACTGTATAGATCAGAAAAGCCCTCCGTACTGATGAGCTCTTCAGCGAAGAGCTTTCCATTATTTCGAAACTGGGTGTGTCTCTTGTGAGGTACCTGGCCTAAGCGCACATAATATGGCATATAGCAAAGGTAAAGAAGGTTTCTTAGATTCGCAAACGGTCGTTCGGATTTCGTAGGAAAAAGTGTTTCTCCGCCAGGAGCCCGAATGCAGAGAAACTCAATATCTTTGTCCAAATGTTGATCAAAAAAATTATCAAGCAAGCAGTTCAAATCCTGCAGTCCTATGGCATGCTAAAAGATACAGGTGAGAAGAGTTTCATTAGAAGGCTTCTTAGAGTAGATTATCTTATTAAGAATAGAAAGAATGCTCGGCAGATTATCCCCTCTTTCTGGCGTACCTGCTGGCGAGTGTTGCGCGGGGATATCCGTCATACTGTTTGCTTACCCCATCCTGTGGAGATGGATATTCTTCCTTCGAATTTAGCAGCGCTTGTGAAGCTCTGGGGGGCATACCCTCTCTCCGAAATCATTCCTTCTGAGAACCGTCTCGTGTGGCAGATTGCCCCCGGTGTACGATTGCCAACCCAGACGGATAGGGGATTTGATATACCCATCCTCTACGAAGTGTTCATACAGAAGCAATATGGTTTTAGGTATGAAGGGTTACAGGTGCTCGATGTTGGAGGCTATAAGGGAGAGTCCGCGCTCTTTTTTCTCTTGCAGGGGGCAAAATCGGTCGTCTCCGTAGAACCGTTTCCACCCGCCGTAGAACATATTCGTACTCTTCTGGTACAGAATGGTCTCGTAGATCGCGTACGATTGTTTCCTGTCGCAATAGGATTAAGAGAGGGAGAAGGAAACTTACTTGTTTCTCACGAGGATCTACAGTCTAATATTTTGGAAGCAGAGCGACTTGGCGAGGTTCCTTCTACCTTCTCCGAGCAGGTAAGAGTACCTGTTTGGACTTTTGAACGGCTTCTCCAGGAAATCGGATGGGAAACGGTCGATGTGGCTAAACTCGACTGTGAGGGGTGTGAGTATGCGATTGTACTCCATACCCCAGAAGCTACTCTCAAGCGGGTTCATGTGTGGATTATGGAGTTTCATGCTGGGGCAGAGCCGCTCGTAAGCCGCTTTCGGCAAATGGGGTATGAAGTCTTCTTTGAGGAACGTCCGGATAGGATGGGTACCCTTAGGGCTTGGAAGCCAGGAGCGAGAATCCCTTGGTAACTTCGAGGTGTGATAGGGAAAATCGAAAAAAGACGTCGCTTCCGAGAGAGTACACGAGCCCTAATGATGGAGCATCTTCCCTGGCCTGGGGCCTGGAGGACCTCTTGGGGCTTTCCTCCGACCGCTCCTCTTATCTTAGAGGTGGGATGTGGGAAAGGGGAGTTTGCGGTATATCTCGCCCAGCGTCGCCCTGATGCACTGGTTATCGCCATAGATCGGCGTGCAGATAGGTTGGCCACCGGCTGTGCGCTTGCCGAGAAAGCGCTCATTTCCAATGTCTTTTTTGGTCAAGTGGATGCCCTCATTTTAGAGACTCTTTTCGCACCCGGGGAGATAGATATTCTTTGGCTTAATTATCCGGATCCTTATCCAAAACGGCGCCATGAAAAACATCGTCTGGTTCATCCCCGATTTATTCGACAGTATCAGCAGCTGCTTTCTGTAAAGGGGCGGCTCTATTTTCGCACAGATGCTCCGTTTTTATACACTTATGCGTTAGAACGACTCAGGGATGCCCAGTGGATTATCTATAAGGCTACCCCTGATTTGCAGCTGGGAGAAGGACCAGCAGAGGCCCATTTTGAAACCGAATTCCGGCGAAGAAAAGGGGGTACGATCCATTATATAGAGGCGGCCCCACCGCAAACTACTTTTCTCTCTGAGTAAAAATCCCTGTCTTCGTGCCCAGTATGGAATGTTCAGCTGCTTCTCTAATGAGGAGTCGTTCTTTTCCCCCGTCTGAATCCCCGATATCTGGAGTGAAGTGCTGTCAAAAGCTCCCTGGCACAAGGAGAGCTCTCTTCAAGGTCTGATAGGTGGCAGTGGCATCGGTTGGGGGATAAAAAGCTTTCTGGAATCTAAAAGGTCTTGAAAACACGAGCAGAAGCCTGCTTGAAAGGCTTCCCTTCTTTTTCTCAAAATCGCTACCTTTGCGGCAGAACTTGAAACACCACGCTTATGCGAGCGAATCGACTGTACACTCGTCTGGGAGCCCCGGGGCTCCTGATTAGCCTGGGCTTCCTGACCCAGTGCGCAAAGTTTAAGGGTACTGTGGTAACCGTTAATCCTAACCCTTTAGAAGTGCATGCGGATTCGGTGAAGTACAGCGTGAAGGTTACTGTGCCTCCGAAGTCTGGTTTCCGTCGGAAGTCGACCTATAACGGCAAGCTTGCCGTGAAGAATGGCGCAAACCGGTATGAAGTTCGCACGGTAACCATTTCTGCTGACCAATACCCGAAGAAGCAGCTTAAGAATGAAGGCGTTACGCTCAGTACACAGGGCATTTTTGCCTTTCAAGAAGGCATGGATGGGGGTATGTTTGTAGCGGAGAACAGCTACGAACGCAAGGGGAAAACCTTTGATCTCCCTGATTTTGACTTAGCTCCTTGCTGCATTACCACTTCCCGGCTGGTGGATGCCCGGCCTTATGTGCTATTTGAGCAGACGACCTATACTTCCAAGCGCCCGATTACCTTGGAGGCCCTCTTCCAGTTCCCTCAAAATGTACACCTTATCCAACCGGGGGAATATGAGCGACAAGCAGTGAAAGATATCGTAGCGTTTCTTCAGAAGAAATATCCTGCCACCTCTGTAACCCTTGCTGGGTACGCTTCTCCAGAGGGCCGCTTTAAGCGAAATCAGTTCCTT
Source organism: Bacteroidia bacterium (assembly GCA_026413325.1). GTDB lineage: Bacteria > Bacteroidota > Bacteroidia > SpSt-205 > SpSt-205 > SpSt-205. The sequence goes on from JANZYW010000016.1 coordinate 8,005, forward strand.
TCCCTCAATCGCTACAAAGAGGTACAAAAATGGCTGGTGGAGCAAATGCGGAAGGAGGGATACAAAGAATATCTCGACAGCGCTTTCTTCAAGGTCTCTGCAACTCCGCAAGACTGGGAAGGCTTCAAGCAAAACTTGGCCCAGACTTCCCTTCCTGACAATGTTCGGGAGCAGGTGGTCCAGGTGATAGCTTCTAACCTTAATCCTGATGCGAAAGAGCAGAAAGTTATGGCGCTCGTGGGCGGCCCTAAAGAAGTGGAGTTTATCTTAGCGCCCCTGCGTCGAACCAATGTCCGCTTGGAAGGATTTTCTGGTCGGCTCTCAGATGAACAGATCGATAGCATAGCCAATGCGTTCCTTTCTGGCGCCATCACCCAGGAAGCGCTCCTAAATGCCCTTATACAAGAAGAACTGTATTTTGCCACTACCCGCCAAAAAGATAATACCCGTCGGGAGCGGCTCTTGAAAGCATATTCTTCTCGTTATGGACAAGACCACAGGGCTATCAACGATCTGGGTGCCCTCACATTCCTCGCGGGTCGGCTCGATGAGGCGATGGATTACCTCAATACCGCTAATCGACTTTCTGCGAACAATCCCGCTGTCTTGAATAATATGGGGCTGATATACGCCGCACGGAAAGAACATGCTCAAGCAGCACAAGCTTTTCAAGCTTCCTATGCTGCCCGTCCTACTCCTGAAGCTGCTTTCAACCTCGGGGTAGTGTATGAGAAGACCGCTCAGTACGCAGCCGCTGCTGAGGCTTTTGGTAATGCGGGCGATCTCCCCGGTGCTCATTACAACGCCGGACTTTCTCGCTTGCTCATGAATGACCTGGCTGGAGCAAAAGTTTCTCTCGAACGAGCGATCCAGCAAGATTCTAAAAATGCATGGGCTTATTACGTGTTAGCTATCGTGGGGGCCCGTTCTGCCGATAATAATCTGCTGGTTACCAACTTGCGTAGAGCGGTCCAGGCTAATCGTGAGTTAGCAAAGAAGGCGCAGTCTGACCTTGAGTTTCGTAAACAACGAGAGTCAGCTGAGTTCAAGGCAGCACTGAATCCCTAAGCCATCTGTCTTGGCTTTTTAGAGGGGGCGGTGGACATTCCGCCCCCTTTCTTTTTTGTAGGTTTGCGCCATGGCTATCCTCGTGGATGCACACACAAAGGTTTTAGTTCAAGGTTTCACAGGAAAAGAGGGAACTTTTCATGCTCAGCAGATGCTGGAGTATGGGACCAAGGTGGTGGGGGGCGTAACACCTGGGAAAGGCGGGCAGCTGCATTTAGGCCTACCTGTGTTCAATACGATGCGAGAGGCGGTAGAGGCCACGCAGGCAGATGCTTCTATTATTTTTGTACCAGCACCTGGTGCGGCTGATGCCATCCTTGAGGCAGCAGATGCGGGTATCCGGCTGGTCGTTGCCATCACTGATGGCGTTCCCGTGCGAGATATGCTGCGTGTCAAGCACACCCTGCAGAGTGACTACCCGCACGTTCGGCTTATCGGTCCGAACTGTCCTGGGGTAATCACCCCAGGACAGTGCAAGATTGGGATCATGCCAGGCTTTATTCATCGTCCAGGGACTATCGGACTTGTAAGTCGCTCTGGGACGCTTACGTATGAAGCTGTACATCAGATTTCCCAGGTCGGACTCGGCCAGTCTACCTGTGTGGGCATCGGAGGAGACCCCATTGTAGGCTCTAAGCACATCGATATTGTTCAACTTTTGATGGAAGACCCTGGCACAGAGGCTATCGTTCTGATAGGGGAGATTGGGGGAACGGACGAAGAAATAGCAGGGGAATGGATACGTAATCACGGGACGAAACCTGTCGTTGCTTTTATTGCGGGGCAGACAGCCCCACCCGGCCGCCGGATGGGCCATGCAGGTGCTATCATCGCGGGGGGGAAAGGAGGTGCTCGTGATAAGATGGATTTCCTCGCTAAATGTGGCGTCCAAGTGGTAGAAAGCCCTGCCGAGATCGGTCGGACGGTCGCTCGCGTGCTGGGCAAAGCCGCCTGAGCTGTTTCTTGCCTTCCTATCCCTCCGTAGAGCTCTGAGGCCAGATTCAATATGACGGGGAGAAGGCCCTTGTTAGAAGAGCCCCTTTGGCGAAAGGATTTTGGGGAGGGATTTCACTGGGGCGTCGCCGTCGCAGCCTATCAGGTCGAAGGCGGGTGGAATGCTGATGGTAAGGGTCCTTCCATCTGGGATGCCTTCGTGCGACGACCCGGAAAAGTCGATCGTCGTGAAAATGGGGATGTGGCCTGTGATTTCTATAATCGCTACTTAGAGGATATTCGGCTTTTGCGGGAGCTGCATATTCCTGCTTTTCGGTTTTCGATTTCGTGGCCGCGTGTCCTGCCAGAAGGACGAGGCCGTCCCAACCCATCTGGTCTCGCTTTTTATCATCAAGTAATCGATGCTTGCCTGGCAGCCGGAATAGAACCGTGGGTTACCCTCTATCATTGGGACCTGCCTTTGTCCCTTGAAGAGGGGTATGGTGGATGGGTAAGCCGCCGCATCCTCACAGATTTTTCGGAGTATGTAGCGCTCTGTGCACGAGAATACGGCGATAAAGTCAAGTACTGGATGGTCCTAAATGAACCCTTAGCCTTTACTGCTTTAGGGTATCTCTTAGGTATCCATGCGCCAGGTAAACGGGGGCTGAAGTATTTCTTCCCCGCAGTCCATCATGCTGCTTTGGCGCAAGCAGAAGGGATCCGTCTCCTAAAGGCCCTCCTTCCAAAGGCGGTCGTAGGAACGACTTTCTTCACCTCTCCTTGTTTCCCCCATCGAGAGAAAGAACCCAAAGACCAGGCTGCGACGCTTCGATACGATGCGGTTCTGAATCGGCTCTTCGTAGAGCCTTTGCTCGGAAAGGGCTATCCTGTAGATGCTTTCCCTGCCCTTGCTGAGATTCCTCGTCGATACGCTCAGCCAGGGGATGAAACACGCCTACAAGCACGTCCGGACTTCATCGGCATCCAAAACTACACAAGAGAGGTTATCAAGTATCATCCTTTCGTGCCGTGGATACACGGCCGCCCTATCCCCGCTCGACGAAGGGGAGTTCCCTATCAGGCTATGGGTTGGGAAGTGTATCCCGAAAGTGTATACCTGGCTCTGCGGCAGTTTAGTCGGTATGATCCTGCCCTTCCTATTGTCCTTACGGAGAATGGATACGCTCGGGAGGGGGAAACGACCGATGACCCTCCACGCGTAGCGTATCTCCAGGCAGCTTTGAAACAGGTATACCGAGCTCTCCGAGAAGGTATACCCGTACAGGGATACTTTGTGTGGACGTTCATGGACAACTTTGAATGGGCGGAAGGGTATCGCCCCCAATTTGGTTTAGTGCATGTGAATCGAGCCACACTGGAGCGAAGCCCTAAAGCTTCCGCCTATTGGTACCGGGATTTTTTGATGGGGAAAGTGGGCGTGGAGTAAGAGGAGTGTTTTACCTTTGAGCTATGACTGTAGAGGAGATCACGCAAGCGATACAGCAACGGCTTGATCGAGCCTCCGACCTGCGCGGCACCGTCAAGTTTGTCATAGACGGCGATAAAATCATCCACATCAACGCCAATCAGCAGCCCCCCCTTCTTACTGTAGGGGACCAGCCTGCTGACTGTACAGTTAAGCTGAGCAGTGATACCTTCCAGGACATTATCACTGGGAAGGGCTCGGCTATGACTGCTTTTATGTTTGGCAAAATCAAAGTCGAAGGAAACATGGGTATCGCGATGGCGATAAGCCGCATCCTCTGATGCGTCAGCCACATGCTCCCGGGACCCAGAAAAGGTACAAGACCCGCGTAACACCAGAAAAAGCTGCGCAGTTTCACGGAGAGACTGTACATCCTTACTATTCTACATTCGCTTTAGGACAAGATGTGGAGTGGGCCTGTAGGCTGTTTGTATTGGATATGAAGGAGCCCGGGGAAGAGGGCATCGGAACATTCCTTTCCGTGCATCATATAGCCCCCGTTCCCGTGGAAGCGGAGGTGGAGATCGTGGCGACTCTCCTCTGGGTGCGAGACCGAACTGTGCACTGTGGCTACGAGGTGTGGTGGCAGAAGCAGCGAGTAGCCTATGGAGAACAGACACAAAAAATCATTGAAAAGCGTTAGTTTTATGATATGAGAACTTTAAGGTGGCTCGGATGGTTGGGGTTAGGTGTATCAGCTGGTTTAGGGCTGCTCTTAGTGGGTTTCCGCTGGCGAGAAGCTGAGCCCGATCGCATCCAAGTAGATGACTTGCGTAAACTTCAGTTGATCGTTGAGTTGGTGGAGAAGTATTACTATCGGCCCATCACACAGGAAGAGCTCGTTCGAAAGGCCATCGAAGGACTCTTCCGAGGCCTGGACCCCCATTCTTTCTATATACCGAAAGAGATCCAACAGCAAGAGGAGGCCGAGATGTCTGGCGGATTTGAAGGGATTGGCGTGGAGTTCCAGATTATAGATGACACTATCCAGGTGGTTTCTCCTATTCGAGGGGGACCCAGTGAGCTCCTGGGTATCCAATCAGGTGACCGCATCATAGAGGTGGACGGGCGAGTGGTAGCTGGCAAGGGGATTACCACACAGGATGTCTTTCGCATGTTGAGAGGAAAGAAGGGCACAAAGGTTCGAGTCAAAATCTTGCGACCGGAGGAGCAAGGTATTTTGGAGTTTGAAATAGTGCGGGATAGAATCCCTCTCCATGCGGTTTCCTTCGCAGGCAAAGTGGGAGAACTCGGCTACATCCAGCTCTCTCGTTTCTCAGAAACCAGTCATGAAGAGCTGCGGAAGGCATTGCGAGACCTCAAAGAAATGGGGGTCAAGGGCATTCTACTGGATCTCCGGCGTAATCCGGGGGGGTACCTTCACATGGCGCAGCGCATTGCCGATGAGTTTCTTCCAGAGGGGAAAAAGGTAGTCTACACGCAGGGGAGGGTTCCTGAAAGCAATACCAGCTATGTTGCAACCAGTTACTATAGCACCTATGAAAAAGGCCCCTTGATCATCTTGCTTGGGCCTGGGAGTGCTTCTGCCAGCGAGATAGTCGCTGGGGCTGTTCAAGACTGGGACCGAGGTCTCATCGTGGGGCAGCGTTCGTTCGGGAAGGGGGTCGTTCAGACCCAGCGCTATCTTCCAGATAGCTCAGCCGTCCGTATCACCTTTTCCCGTTACTTTACGCCCAGTGGCCGATGTATCCAAAAGCCATTTGAGGGCATGTCTGCTGAAGCATATGAAAGAGAACTAGAGGAGCGAGGCAAGAGAGGAGAGTTTGTCGATGAGGAAAAAATTCCCATGCCAGACTCTCTTCGGTACCGGACTGCCTCTGGACGCATCGTATATGGAGGTGGAGGGATTATACCCGACATATTTCTCCCTTTGGATACCAGCCAGCGACTGGCTCCTTGTGCGACGGCTGCGCAACGAAAGAGTATTTATCTCCTCGTCGCTCAAGCGTATCTTGCACAGCATCCCGATTTGAAAAGCCGATATGCCTCTCCCGAGGACTTTGCACAGAAGTTCAAGGTAGATGCGGAGTTGTGGGCACTTTTTGAGAAAAAAGCCAAAGAACGCAGTTTAGAATGTGCTTATCAGGCCGATACGAATCGTCGAGATATCGAGTGGTATCTCAGGGTCTTTGTAGGAAAGCTTGCCTTCGGCGAGGAGGCTCGTACCCGCATCGAGATGGAAAAAGATACCGAGCTTCGTCGAGCTCTTAAACTTCTTCCTGCGGCTATAGAGCTGGAGAAAACAGGGAAGTTAGATAAGGCCCGATACAAAGCCATGGTTCTCAAAGGGGAATGATCTGTTGGGAGAATGAGTTAGATCCCCAACAGTGGGCGGCTGTCTCGCACCCTGGGGGTCCGGTTATCGTATTGGCAGGCGCAGGAAGTGGGAAAACCCGCGTTTTGACCTACCGCATCGCCTACCTTCTCTCTCAAGGCACTCCTCCTCAGGCAATACTGGCACTTACCTTCACCAACAAAGCAGCAGATACCATGCGGCAGCGGATAGGGCAGCTTGTCGGCCAGATGGCTCTGGATGTTCGGATGGGTACCTTTCACAGTGTGTTTGCCAGATGGCTTCGGCGAGAGTTAGGAGGGTTTCCCGTAAATGGAGATTTCACGATATATGATGAGGATGACTCCCGGGCTGTGATCCGAGACATCCTTCGAGAAATGCATTTGGATCCCAAGCAGGCATCAATCCTGCGAAGTATCATCAGCCGATGGAAAAATGAAGCGCGCACGTGGCGGCAAGTCCATCCTGGCACCTCAGCTGAGCGAGTCGCCGTCGAGGTATATAAGCGGTATGAAGCCCGACTCCGAGCAGCTAACGCATTAGACTTTGATGACTTGTTGGTCGAGACAGAACGGCTCTTTCAAAGAGAGCCGTCCATTCTGGAGCGATACCAGCGTACCCTCCAGCACATCCTCGTAGATGAGTACCAAGACACCAATCCTCTCCAATATCGAATACTACGTCTTCTGGCGGAAACACATAGAAATCTATTTGTCGTAGGAGATGATGCGCAGAGTATTTATCGGTTTAGGGGGGCTGATGTAAAGAACTTTCGTTATCTTGAAAAGGACTTTGCCCCGGTACATATGATCCGTCTGGAGCAAAACTATCGTTCTACCCCCCAGATACTTACCTTGGCAAATAGTCTTTTGGAGCACAGTCGGGAGCTGTATACCAAGAGACTTTTCACACATAATCCATCAGGTCCTTCTCCACAGCTTTACACAGGGTGCTTGAATACGCGGGAGGAAGCTGTCTTTGTGGTGAAGAAGATTCGAGAGGAGCTGGCCAGGCACCATCTTCGATACAAGGATTTTGCTATACTGTACAGAGTGAATGCCTATTCCCGTTCTTTTGAAGAAGAACTCCGTGCCGAACGAATACCGTATCGGTTGGTGGGGGCATTATCGTTTTATCAACGAGAGGAAATCAAGCACTTCTTGGCATTTCTCCGCTTTTTGCTGAATCCATCCGATGAGCAAGCTCTGCTGCGGATACTATCTGTAGTGGGGAGTGGTATTGGGGACATTACGGTGGAGCGCCTGATTCGATTGGCGGGGGAGAGGCAGAGCTCTATTTGGCAAGTCCTGCCTGAGGCTGTAGAACTTTTCCGGGGTCCTGCCCAGCGTGCACTGGAGGCTTTTTACGACCGCATGCGATCCTTTCGGGAGCAACTTCTCCCTTTGCCCTTCATCGAGCAAGTCGAGGGAGTCCTCCAGCAGAGTGGGCTTTTGGCGTATTATGAGTCGGATGAGCGGGCACAGGAAAGGAAAGAAAACCTGCGGGAGCTGATTATCGCTGCGCGAGAGTATCACCAGCAAGCAGGGGACCAAGCTTCCCTTCGAGATTTTCTTGAGCGGGTGGCGCTTACCTCTGCTACAGACGATCCGAAAGAAGGGCCTCCTGATGCGGTGTGGCTCTCCACCGTGCATGGTGTGAAAGGACTGGAGTTCCATACGGTATTTTTGGTGGGGGTTATAGAGGGGCTTTTTCCCCATGCTTATGCGAATGAAGAAGGGGAAGAAGCGCTGGAGGAAGAGAGACGTATTTTTTATGTAGCATTGACCCGTGCTGCTCGACACTTGTATCTTACTAAGCCGCAGTTTGATATGCGACATGGGACCATGCGTCCTGCTCTATCGAGTCGCTTTCTGACTGAGATCGGTCTCGATTCAGGTGAGAGTGCCCGCCCCGCTTTTATGGGGCGTCTCTCTGTTTCGCCTCCTCCCACTTTTCCCTCTCGTACTCCTGCCTTTCCCCTTTCAGAGGCTGCGCCTTCCTCTTCTATCTTGCCTGGATGTCGGGTAGAGCATTCTCACTTTGGACGAGGTGAAGTCCTTCACCGAGAAGAAAATGGAGCGGAGGGGGTTGTTCAGGTACGATTTGAATCAGTTGGTGTGAAAAAGTTAGACTTGCGATATGCTAAGCTCCGGTTACTCTCGACGACTTGAAGTACCTGTGCACCGCGGCACAAGCGAATATGGTCTCTGGTTGAAAGCATTCTTAGACCAAGCTGTGGAAAGCCTACCTGAGAGCCATTGCCCTGCTTTTCTGCGCCAGCTTTTCCGATGGCTTCTACAAATAGAAGGGGGGGAGAAACTTTCCGAAGAGGAGCTAAGGGTTCGTCGCGAGCGGTTTTATTTTCTCTTACCAGAGCCATTGCGCACCTTTTATCCCTGGGAAGAGCCTCAAAGCCTCCCTGCTGTTAAGGGCACTCCTCCTCCGTACCCACAAGAGCATACTCCTTTTCGCCAATACGGATTTTTAGCGACACAGTGGGCCGAAGCGCTCCTTAGTGTACCCGAAAACCAACGAGCTCGCATAGGACAGCGGCTGGTATGGTATCTGCTCCAAGCAGCGCGCAATCAAGGCCATACGGTCGAAGAGGCGGTTCTTCTCCAACATCTCTCCCTGCTGAGTGGCGATCGGTTACACTTAGAAGCTCAAGGCATAGAACCGGAGCAGCGAGGTCCTGTTATGCGTCCGGACCGTCGTCCTTCGAAAGGAAGGCGGCATTTTCATCGAAGAAGATGAGGTTCATCATAGAAGGGGGCTCTCGTTTGCAGGGAATATATGTCCCTCAAGGAGCGAAGAATGAAGCCTTGCAAATCATAGCAGCTGCTCTTCTGACCCCTGAGCCCGTTGAGATAGAAAATGTCCCCGACATTATAGATGTAAGGCGGCAGCTTGAGCTTGTGGCTTTTTTAGGAGCGACTGTCGAAGAGCTCTCTCCGCATAAAGTGCGGATTCGGGCGGAGGAGGTCGAGCCGCATCGCCTCCTGAGTCCAGAAGGTCGTGCTTTATTTCGGAGTATACGGGGTTCTGTCTTGATAGCGGGACCCCTATTGGCTCGCTGCGGTGAAGCCTACCTACCCCGCCCAGGCGGTGATAAGATAGGGAGGCGAAGATTAGATACCCATTTGTTAGGGTTTACTCATTTGGGAGCAGCTATTTCTTACGATGAAAGCCGAGAGATTTTCCATCTGGCTGCCCCCCGTCGCCTTCGAGGTACCTCTCTTTTGTTAGAGGAGGCGTCTGTAACAGGCACAGCCAACATCCTTATGGCTGCCGCCTTGGCCGAGGGAGAAACGACCCTTTATCATGCTGCGTGTGAGCCTTACATTCAGCAGTTAGGCCTTCTTCTCCGACAAATGGGGGCTTCTATAGAAGGTTTAGGAACCAATCGGCTTCACATAGAAGGAAAGCTGTCTTTGCGAGGGGCGAAGCATCGACTGCTGCCCGATATCATCGAGATTGGGAGTATTATTGGTCTTTCCGCCATGACCCAAAGTCCTATCCAGATACGAGACGTCCCTGTAGAACATTTGGGTCCTATTCTCCATCCGTTTTCTCGGATGGGCATTTCCACTTCTATCCAGGGAGACGCTCTGCATGTGCATCCGCCCGCTATATATGAGCCTGATACCCTGTATGATGGGAATATTCTCACTTTGTCTGATCACACTTGGCCTGGCACGCCACCGGATATGCTCAGTGTCCTTTTAGTCGTGGCCACTCAAGCTGCTGGAAATGTCCTCATCCATCAAAAGATGTTTGAAAGTCGCCTTTTCTTCGTGGATAGACTGATAGAAATGGGTGCTCAGGTTGTGCTCTGCGACCCGCATCGTGCGTTAGTTATAGGGTTGGGACGGCGTTCTGCCCTTCGCGGGATTCGCATGAGCAGCCCGGATATCCGGGCGGGTATGGCGCTTCTGATTGCAGCGCTTTCAGCGGAGGGAAGAAGCACTATCGAGCAAGCCGAGCAAATAGAGAGAGGATATGAGCGATTAGATGCACGATTGCGAGAGTTAGGTGCTCAGATAGAACGAGAAGAGTAGCTTACGGTCCTCCCCTCTCGGAAATGCTGTTCATCTCGTCAACACAGCGGGCCTTCTGTAGAAGGGCCTATGAGTGGGCTTGAGAGCTCATACCCTCTCATAGATGTATCTTTTTGAGGTATCATCCTTTTGAGAGGTTGGGTTTGAGGGGGGCGGGCTGGAGAGGTTGAAGGGCCAAAGAAGTTCAGTACTTTTGGCTATGGCCCGGCTCCCCAATCTCCGTCAGCAGCGCTTCGCCGGAGAAATCAAGCGGATACTCGGCGATATCCTTCATGAAGCGCTATCAGAACTACCTGAGCTTTCTTCTTTGCTTGTAGAAGTCAGTGACGTACGAGTTACTTCAGACCTACAACAGGTTCGGGTCTATCTACTGGTTTCTCCTGCAGAGAAAACCTCTTTTGCGGTGAGACTCCTCAATCAGCACCAACGCACTCTACGATATAGGCTGGCACAGCGCATTCGGCATCAGGTCAAGGTTATGCCCACGCTTCAATTCTTTCCAGATGAGGTGGAGCTCAAAGCCCGACGGGTGGAGGAGATTCTTCGGAACCTCCCTCCGCCGGGAAAAGAATCCGAAGGAACCCTCTTCTCCGATTCTTCCGAAGGGTGAGAGCGTGATGACCTTTCCTGGCAATGTGATTATGCTGGGGGATAGCGAGGAAAATGTATGTGGACCATAGCGTGGAGGTATCTATGGGCCAGCCCCCGTCGAGTGATTCGCTGGCTTGTAGGTTTGACAGTTACGGGCATAGTCCTGTCTACGTGGGCATGGGTAGTGGTGTCCTCTGTGTTTAACGGCTTTAGTGGGTTTTTAGAGGAGGTGTTTCAGCGAGTAGACCCCCATGTTCGGATAGTAGGTACTGGTCTTACGGATTCTTTGCGGGTGGTACTGCGGGGGCTCCGGGATGTAGCAGCTGTTTCTGGTGTATATGAGCGAGTAGGGGTACTTAAGTTTGGTCAGCGGCAGGTAGTGGTGCGTATCCGTTTGGTGGATGAATTTTACCCACAAGTGAGTCGAGTGGGGCATCAGCTGGTAGTGGGGGCTGGGTTTCCTTTGAGCGAAAAAACAGTTCTGGTCGGAGCGGGTGTAGCTGCACGAGCTGCTCTTTTGGATCCCGCAGAAAGCCCTGTGTGGTTATACCTCGTGCCATCAGGTCGGAAGGTGGCTCTTGCTGGTATGGAAGGGATTCCCCGCCGTCGTGTAGAGCCTCAAGGTATCTTTAGCGTTCAAAAAGAGTATGATGAGAGCTGGGTCATTTCTCGGCAGCAGGATTGGCCGGAAGTGAGGGGAGACTATGATGCCATTGAGATTCGGCTTCGAGAGGGAGTATCTCCGGAGGTATTTATACGGAACGTTGGTCGGGTCTTACCCCCTGGTGCTATCGCTATGGATCCTCGGAGGCAGCATGAGGGTTTATTTCGGATTTTGGCGCAGGAAAAAGCGCTCGCCCGCATAGGACTTGTGCTTTTGGTACTACTCACGGCGAGTGGAGCGGTGAGTACATTGTCAACATTCCTCATCCATAATCGGCGGGATTGGGGGATATATCAAGCCTTAGGAGCTCCTCGTAAATGGGTAGAAGGCCTGTTGGGGCGAGTGAGTGCACTATTGCTTGTCTTAGGAGGGGGGGTGGGGCTGGGTATAGGGGGGCTTACGGTATGGTCCCAGGCTACGTTTCGCTGGGCGAAGCTAAGGGGAGGAGAGGGATTTCTCCTTCAGCATTTTCCTGTAAGGTGGGAATGGAGCGATATTCTTTGGCACATGGGTATTCTATTAGCTGTCGGAGGGGGGCTTTTTTTATATAGTCGATATCAACTTAGGCAAGTGACCTTTCGGGAAGCATTACAGGGAGATTGAATATGCGTGTAAACATACTCTTGGGATTGATAGGTATCATTTGGTCTCAGGAGCTGGATAGTATGTTCCGGCCTCGGATCGGACTGGTTCTCTCTGGGGGAGGGGCTCGGGGTGCAGCACATGTTGGTGTGATACAGGCATTGGAAGAGGCAGGCATCCCCATAGATTATATTACGGGGACTTCGATGGGGGCGATGGTGGGAGCTTTTTATGCAGCGGGGTATACGCCTGCGCAGATGCAGCTGCTTCTTTTACGAGAAAATCGAAAATGGTTGAGCCCTGGCCCTTTCTATCGGGAGTATGCGTACTATGCTCCTACTCGATCATATGATATCACCAGTTGGGAGATACCCCTGGAGTTTTTGTCGCGGGGGGATCTGCCTATCCCAGAGCAGATAGTATCGGATTTCGAGATAAACTTAGGACTAAATGAAAAGTTAGCGGCTGTCAGCCTTGCGGCAGGGGGCAACTTTGACAGTCTTTTCGTTCCCTATCGGGCTATTGGGGCGGATCTCTTTCGAAGGCGTCCTGTGGTATTTCGACGGGGTAGTCTTCCTCTGGCAGTGCGGATTTCGATTTCGGTACCGATCTTTTTTGCTCCCTTGACGACACGAGAACATTCCAATCTTGTCGATGGAGGTGTTTATGATAACTTTCCTGTCGAGCCGATGCGTCGCGAGTTTCGCCCTGATTTTATTATCGGGGTGCATGTGGGGAGTCCCCCCATGTCGATAGAAGATTTCCGTAAAAAGGGGTATTACTGGCGCTTGTTCTCCCATTTGTCGGATCCGCTAAGCTGGCAAAAAATGCCTGAGCGGAGCTTTTTTATCCAGCCGGACTTAGGGGATATGAGTAGTACGGATTTTTCGGGAGGGGCATTGTCTTTTGCTGTTCGTAGGGGGTATGAAGCGGCTTCAGCATGTATAGAGGAGCTTCGACGGGAGATAGGGTTTCAACGAAAAGACTCGATTGCGATGCAGGAGCGCCGTCGTTCTTTTCAAAGTTGGTGGGCGCGGCCGATTGCGGTGAGTGGGGTGGATTTTTTCCCGGCTACGCCTGCGCAGGCTTTTTTCTACAGGCGTGTAGTGGGTATCTCTGCAGGAGATACTTTAGATACGGATCGACTCCGTCGGCGGTTATTTATTCTCCGTCGTTCTGCGGCTTTCTACAGTATATTTCCAGAGTTTGTGCCCGATACGGTGAAGAAAGGGGCCGCTCGCTTGACCCTTCTAATGCGGCCGAGGGGAGATGTTTTTCTGCGGGTAGGGCTGGGGATATTTTCCCCCTCTGGGTACACAGTGCAAGTGGGAGCTCGGGTGGAGAAAGTCTGGTGGGCGGGATGGGAGGGGGAGGTTTTGTTCACCCAGGGGTCTTTTGCGCAGGGGGTGGAGTTTCGGGCACGGATTCGCCCTCCCGTCCCTGTGGATATACGGCTTTTCGGGGAGAGTCAGGTGAATCGATATATCTACCAACAGTTGGGGCAGTATTGGCTTCCTCTTCCCCGTCAAGCGAATGTGTTTTCCGCTGTTAATCAAATATCGGGTGGGCTGCAGTTTTCCATCAAGCGCTTTGAAGCGCAAGTAGGCATCAGTCAACAGGAGATAGAAGACTCTTATAGCAGTTCTGGGGCTGAGCGGACTACTGTGGTGAATGCTACCAGTGGGTCGCTTCGCTTCCTGATAGATACTGAAGATGACAGACAGTACCCCATGGAGGGAGGACGTCTTTTTGTCGGGTTCTATCTCAATCGGGCTATTGAGCGGCCCCTCTACAGGGGGGCTCTGTATCAGCGAGCAGAACACTACTGGCCGCAAGGCGTACTTCGTTATCGGCAAAGTATCCTTCTTCTCAGAGGGTTTAGTTTAGGACTTCGGGCTGAGGCGGGCCTCTCTTTGCAGCAGCCTTATACGGATTCTGTTCCTACTTTGCTTGCTTCCCCTGCGTTTTATCCTTTTCCAGAGAGCCCTATACTTTTCTTACCCGAGCTCTACAGCAGAGGCTTCCTGGCCGGCGGAGGGTATGCGACAGTCCAGTTTTTTAGGAAAATGTTCCTTCGTATGGAAGCCTATTTGTACCAATCCACTGTTCGTTTCGTTCTCCCTGATGTAGTCAATCCTACGGGCGCTCTTCTACTCCCTCGTACAGCGCAAGCCCTTCCACCCCTCTACCGGTATTTCATGCTGGGAATTTTTTATAGGACTTTTATAGGACCACTGGGTGCTTTCCTATCGTATTATGACCGGCAACCTCAGCCCATGCGGGTTTTTATTCATCTGGGCTATACCCGATTTTTGGAGCGTCCCTGGCAGTAGAAGACAAAGTGCTATTTTTGTCTCAAATGAAAAACATACTGCATCTCACTGACTTTTCTGAAGTCGCACGAAACGCGTACGAGTATGCTATCCATCTTGCTCGGCAAGTAGGGGCAGAACTGCATGTGGCGCATATATATGACCGGCCATATGCAAGTATCGCCTACCAAGGGGGCTTGTCCGCCGTGATAGATGCGGAAATGGATGCCAAGATCCGGGCCGAGCTCAAAAAGCATTTGGAAACATATGCTACTGCTGTGGCCCATGAAGGGATACGGGTCATCCTCCATCTATGGGGAGATATGTCGGTATGGCGTCCAGACCAGTATTTGGATAAAGTCCCTGGAACAGGCCTGATAGTAATGGGTACTCGTGGGGCTACGAGCTTGTGGCACGGAGGTCTTTTCGGAACGAATACCGCTCGCCTCATTCGCCATAGTCCCGTTCCAGTCCTCGCCGTGCATCCTCAAAATACCTATGCTCCCTACCAAAAGGCGCTTCTTCCAGTAGATATTTTTGATGAAGGCACACTCCCTATTATCAAAAAGGCGGTAGAATTTCTCCGTCCGTGGAGCGGAGTGAAAATATCTCTTCTTGTGGTAAATACCCCGTACGTGTTTTACGATACGGCATCCATAGAGAAGTTTATCCAACAAGTGAAGGAGAACGTTCGTCATGAAGCCTTAGACCTCCGAGTCTATAATGATATTTCGGTGGAGGAAGGGCTGCGTCAGGCTATGGAGACTGAAAAAGCGGACCTGCTGGTCATGGGTACGCATGCGCGAAAGGGATTGGCTCAGCTTCTTTTTGGGAGTATTACCGAGAATGTGGCGCAGCATTTATCCTATCCACTTTTGGCTTTCCCTCCAGAGGGAGTTTCCTCCTAAAGGCTGAGAGTTCCGCTGCTATGGCCAGAGCGGGCTCCCGTCCACATTTTGCTTGTGTTGGGGAGTCCAAGCCATCGCAGTAGCCCTATTAGCCCAAACCCAATAACTTCTCGATAAGCTACAAGAGTCGATGGAGCTGGTTTATACTGGATATCCTCTTCTTTCGCCTTTTCCTGGAGAGTAGCTACGAGAAATGTATTGTAAGTGCCCCCTCCTGTTAGGGTGAAGGACCGAGCTTGTACCCTTTTTAGCTCCTTGATTAGAGTAGAGGCTATGACGTGTACTGCGGTGTGGAGTTTATCTTTTGGGTGGGCATGATACGATAGGAATGGCTGTATAAAATGCTGTTGTGCAGATTGGTTGTCCAATGCTTTTGGAGGGGGGAGGTGGAGGAACGGTTGGCTTTCGAAGTAGGAGGCCAGCGAGGGAATAAGGTCTCCTGTCTGTGCCAAGGTTCCTTCGGGGTCATATAAAAGGTTGGGGTCTGCTTGCTGAGCGAGAGCATCCAGCAGTTGATTGCAAGGACAGATATCGTATCCTGTGGGGCGGGGGAGGTATGTGAGATTGGCGATCCCCCCTAAGTTGATGAGGGCTTCGTAAGAGGAAAAGAGGAGGGCGTCTGGGAAAGGGATAAGAGGGGCTCCCACACCTCCTGCGGCAATGTCTCGGGCTCGGAAATGGGTTACAACAGGATGGCCAACTTGTACCCGCAGGCGCTCTGCATCTCCTAAGCTCCATGTCAGCCCCTTGTCTGGGCGATGGAATACGGTGTGGGGGTGCCAGGCTACTATGTCGTAGGCCTTATGAAAGAAGGTTTCCCGTACTTTCTGTGCGGTCCAGTCGGTGTACGAAATGCTTAGCTCCAGGATATCTGCTGCGGAGAGGTCTCTGGCTTTGAGCAGAACCTCTCGTAGGCTATTCGGGTAGGGAATGGTACTTCCTTCCAGGAGTTCATAGTGCCAGCGGTCGCTGAGGTAGCAGAAACGAATCAGGCCCAGGGTGATACCATCTGCGGAGCTCCCGGCCATAATCGAAAGGGTTCGGAAGTTACTTTGTTCCTTTCCCGAGAACTGTGGCATAAAAAGCTTGTAGGCGAGGTAAAAGAGCCTTTCGATCATAGTGGCTCTCCGCTAATAGGCGAGCGGCCGTTCCCAGCTGGATTCGGAGCTGCTCATCAGTATAGAGAGCAGAGAGGGCTTCGCTAAAGGAACGAGGATCATCTGCTATAAGAAGGTCTTTACCCGCAGTGTATATCAGGCTTTCTGCCGCTATAGAGGTAGCTACGATGGCTCGACCCATCGCAAATGCTTCGATAAGTTTGATACGGATCCCGCTGCCCGAGAAAAGCGGCGCAATACATATTTCGTGGGCCTGTAGGAACGCTTTGGCATCGGGGACAGGACCTAAGATGTGGGTCTGCTCGTCTGCATACCTGTACAGCCAGGGAGGACAGTTTCGTCCTGCTACGGATAAATGGGCTGAAGGATGTTTTCGGCGGAAAGAGGGCCATACTTCCTCTAAGAACCACAGGATGCCTTCTTGATTTGGTAGCCAATCTAACCCGCCGATAAATCCTATTCGTGGGTTTTTTTCTCCCAAATGGGACGGCAAGTATGAAGATACATCTACGCCAAAAGGGAAAATCTCTACAGCTCCTTCATACCCTGTATGCTGTATCCAGTCGGCTTCTTTCTCGGAGATAGGGAGTAAACCCGCGTAGTGGGTTAGTATATGCTTCTCATACTTGCGGATTCGCTTTGCTTGCAAGTGTAAGTAGCTTCGGAAAGGTTGGCGCCGTTCTCGGGCGTGTCTCTCCCATATTTGCCACTCGATATTGTGCAATCTATATACAGCTGGGATGGGGATTCTCTCGATGTAGGGAGTGAGGTACGGGCTTTCTACCTGGATAAGGTCTGGCTGGAAAGTAGTTAGAAGGGTCTGAAGAGCGGTCTTGTACATTTTTGAGCGAAAGCGGGCGACGTGGTAGGGCTCGTGAGAAAGGAGATTTCGTAGCGCCCCTCCTATTGTGGGACGCGTATCAACAGGTACCGCTGTAAGGGGGACTGGAGTGGGATAGGAGGGATCATAAGGGTGCTTGTATGTGCTCATCGTGAGGCTGTGGGGTTCCCAACCGGCCATCTGCCACAGCTCTAAGAAGTAAGCATTACCGATGGCTCCGCCATCGTGAGGGGGGTACGGTGGCTTGGGGGTCAGTTGAAGAAGTCGCACTACAGAAAAGTTTTATCCGAAGGAGGTAGCTCTGAGGGGGGGAGAGGAGGAGGGGATTCTTCTGAGGGAGCGTGGGGCTCTATACCGAGGGAGCGCAGAGATGCCTCCATTTGATGAAGGTGCCATTCTGCCTGCTTTCGAAGGCGGGCGAGCCGCATGCGCTCTTGTATTTTTTTCTGTTCTTCTAAGTCTTTTTTGTAGAAAGATTTGAGCTCTTCGTACTCTTCAGGAGTGTAGGACATACATCAGAGAAGCGGCTGCTTGCCTTCTCTTTCTTGTTCTCGGCGGGTAGATTCTTCTGGGGCAGGAGGAGTTGATTCTGCGATTCCGAGCTCTGCTTTGAGACGTGCCAGAGAATCCTTGGCTTGGATGCGTTCCATCTCTTCGTCTATCTTGAGTTTGGAAGTGTCGATGCTGTCCATTGCTAATTCCAGACGAGCTTCATACTGAGCGGATTTTTCCTGTAAGCGACGCACCATTTCGTCGTGGGTTTGGTCAATGCCTCCTACTTCGAACTGCTCGAAGGCGTCTGCGATCTTAGCCTGCCATTTGGCTCTCTCGTACTGCTGGAGAGCAGCTCGGGCCTCTTGGATTTTGCGCTCTCGCTCTCGCATAAAGAGCTTTTTCACTTCCAGTGCTTTTTCATAGGCTTTTCGAGCGGCTTCTAACTCGGCTTGGGTCTGGCCGATGCTCTGTTTGAGCTTCTCTATGCGGAGGGCGTATTGCTCAGCCAGGTCCTCGCGGTTCTGGTTCAGAGCGGCCTTTACGCGTGCGATGAGGTCATTGTATTCGTTTTGGTATTTCTCCAGTTCTTTTTCCAGAAGAGTTACAGTCGCCTTGACGGAAGCGATATGCTCATTCATTTTGGGCACCTGCTCATTGAGCTCCCGGATATTTTGCTCTAAAATGAGCTTAGGGTCTTCGATCGTTTCTACGGCTTTTCCGAGCAGGGCGCGTATGGCACGCTTAAAGCGTTTCCACAGGGACATTTTCGGTGAGGAATGCGGTTATTCGGTCTATTTCGTCAGCTGGACCTAAGAAAAGAGGGGTGCGTTGGTGGATAGAAGTAGGGGGTACGTCTAAGAGCGGTTTTACACCATTTGTGGCTTTCCCTCCTGCCTGTTCTGTGAGCCAGGCCATAGGATATCCTTCGTACAGCAGGCGAAGTTTCCCTTCGGGCTTTTTAGTAGTACCTGGGTATAAAAATATCCCCCCTTTCAGCAGATTCCGATGGAAGTCAGCCACCAGAGAGCCGACATAACGGAGAGATTGTGGCTTGGAAGTAGCTTGATTGCGGGAGTGCAGGTCTTGAACATATCGCTGTAAGGCAGGTACCCATTCATGCAACTGGTTATCATTGAAGGAGTAATAGGTACTGCGAGGGGGCATCTGTACTTGAGGGTAAGTAAGTAGAAATTCCCCCGCGGCAGGCTCTAAGGTGAAGCCGTGTACCCCTCTCCCTGTCGTATAGAAAAGTAGCGTACTTGTTCCATAGAGAACATATCCTGCAGCAAGCTGAGCTCGACCTCCCTGGAGAAAATCTGCTTCTGTACAAGGAGTTCCGATAGGGGAAACCCGTTTGTAGATAGAGAAGATCGTCCCCACAGGGACGCCTACATCGATATTAGAGGAGCCGTCTAAGGGGTCAAATAGCACCACGTACTTTCCTTGGGAGTTGGTGGCGATGAGGTGCTCTTCTTCCTCAGAAGCTACTCCTGCTACATGTGGATTCTGAGATAGGAGGCGGAGGAAGAGGTTATTTGCCAGATGGTCTAACTTCTGGACCGTTTCTCCTTGGATATTGGTCAACCCCAGCTCGCCGAGAATGCCAGAGAGAGACGCTCTCCGTAGATAGAAGCTGATGAGTTTGGCTCCCAGCCCTATGTCGCGTAAGATTTTGGAGAAAGCGCCCGTGGCACCTTCGAACTCCTGCTGGCGATCAGCAATAAATTGCTCTAACGTGACCATGCGGAGAGAGAGGGATTCGAACCCCCGAGCCCGCTTAGCGAGCTACCTGATTTCAAGTCAGGCCCGTTCGACCACTCCGGCATCTCTCCTTTACAAAGATACGGAGATTGCGTGCACCTTTTAGGAAGATCTTAAGTAGAAAACTCCTACCTTTGTTTGGCGGTTTTGGGGATTCTCATATGCTTGGTCGGATAGTGTGCGTGAAAATGCTTCTCTGCCTCCCCCTCATGGTATGGGGGCAGGCTCAGTCTACCCCCTCTGGACAGATTAGAGCGATCACGACAGCGGTTCCTTTCCTTTTGATTTGTCCAGATGCTCGAAGTGGAGGCTTTGCCGAAGCTGGAGTCGCCCTTCCTCCCAACATGTATAGCATGCACTGGAATGTAGGGGCCCTTGCTCTTATGCAGGAACGTATGGGGGTTGCTTTCTCATATACCCCTTGGTTGCGTGCCTTAGGCATCGGGGATATCAATCATCTGTATGTGCCTTTCGCCTGGAATATCAGTGAAAAAGCGGGGGCTTTCGGTGCTTCTCTAACTTTCTTTAGCCTCGGCAAAATAGAGTTTACCGATAATGCAGGTATAAAGACTGGAGAGTACGATGCGAATGAATTCGCTATCTCTACTGGCTATAGTCATGTTATCACTGGAAACCTCTCGGCAGGGGTAGCTTTGAAATATGTACAAAGTAATCTCACTGGGGCTACGACGGTGGGAGGGCTTACCACGCAACCGGGACGTTCGGTAGCTGGTGACATGGGAGTTTTCTATCAAAAGGATGTTACTCTCAAGGTAAATCCTAAACCTCTTCCCTTGACTGTCCGCTGGGGCGTCCATCTGAGTAACCTCGGGGCTAAAATGGCCTATACCAGTTCGGGTCAACGCGATTTTCTGCCTGGGAACCTTCGGATTGGGTATGCTCTGACCCTAAAGATGGACGATTTCAATAGCTTTACCCTCGCAAATGATTACAACAAATTGCTCGTTCCCTCTGCAGGTGGGGCGGCGCAGGTAGCCCTATTAGAGGGAATGTTCAAGAGCTTTGCAGACGCTCCAGGAGGGTGGAGAGAAGAAATCTCTGAAATCTACTGGAGCGTGGGGGCAGAGTATGACTACAATCGCATTTTTCAGGTCCGAGGGGGCTTTTTCTACGAGGACCCCATGAAAGGGAATCGGCGATTTATCACGCTCGGGGCGGGCATTAACTTTCGCCAGATCGGGCTGGATGTCGCCTATCTCACCTCTCTTGTGCAGAATCACCCTCTGCAAAACACGCTTCGATTTACGCTGCGGTATATGTGGCGCTAAGAGGCCAACACCTACTGCCCCATCCCTATAGAAATGAGATTTTTCTTGACGAGGATCGTGTATGGCTCAGGGGTCTTGGGAGTTTTTCGAGCGGGTAGTTATCGCTGAGGTTGCATCAAGGGAGGGCTGCGATCTTCTTATCCAGGGTGGAGGGAGGTGACTAAGCGGCAGCAGCCGCCACTTGGACGCACAGCCGAGAGGCAAGCAATATAAGGGATAGCCCCAGGGATCTAAAAAAGCAACGAGGCTTATAATGCCTCAAACCTCAAGGGCATCGAGGATACACTGAGCGGCAGCTTCTGCAGCACTTTTCTCTCCGAGGAGGCTGTGGAGATTTGCCAGCTTCAACTGGATTGTGTCTCGCTCTTTTATCTGAGACTCCAAGGCAGTGGCGATCGAAGTGGGCGTACACTGGCGCTGGATAAGTTCAGGAAAAACAGCCTCTCCCAAGATAAGATTGGGAAGGCCGATGAAGGGAACCCTCACGAGCTGTTTGGCTATCCAGTAGGAAAGAACATTGCCTTTGTACACAATCACACTGGGACAGCCTAAAAGTGCGGCTTCAAGGGTCGCCGTTCCAGATGTCACCACCGCTGCAGCGGCTCCTTTGAGCAGGGGGTAGGTCTGCCCTACCAAGACAGGAAGGTGAGGAGCGAGTTTTCGATAGAATGACTCTGGAAGATGGGGAACCCGTGAAACATAGAAATCCCATTTGGGAAGCAGGTCTGGCAGCCGAGCCATTAGGGGGAGTATGTGTCGTACTTCATGTATCCGACTTCCAGGGAGAAGGGCGATGTACGGTTTAGAAGCGGAGAATGCTGGTATGCCTCGGAGTTTGTCTACCAGCGGGTTTCCCACATACTCGGCATGTACCCCCCGGCTTCGATAAAAGTCGGGTTCAAACGGAAGTATGCACAATACTTGGATGAGGGGGTGTCGGAGGTAGCGTACTCGCCCTGGGTTCCATGCCCAGAGTTGAGGAGGAATAAAGTATGTTACGGGTATCCCTTGCCTGACGAGCCATCGAGCCAGTCGTAAGTTGAGGCCCGGATAATCTACCAGCACTACTCGATGAGGTTTCCATGCAAGGATATCTCTTTGTAACTTTCGATAGAGAGAGACAAAGCGGCCGATATGCTTGAGTACCTCGACAAATCCAACGACGGCGTATTGCTCCCAGGATGTCAGGAGAGACACCCCTAACTGAGCCATATCAGTTCCACCCATTCCTCTCATGAGAAGGGTAGGTTCTCTTGCTCGCAAGACAGAGATAACGGAAGCGGCATGTTGCTCCCCTGACAGCTCTCCTACTACCCAGTACAAACGGGGAGACTTCACGATATCCAAAGGTAAGCCTATAAGGCTTTATCCCCTCCTAAGGAGAGTGGAAAAAGGGGGAGGGGGCTTTTTTCCTACCTTAGGGCGCGAGCATGCGATATGACCTGGTTATAGTAGGGGGAGGGGCTGCTGGCTTTGCTGGGGCCATGCGTGCGATGGATTTTGGGAAGCGCACCTTGCTCATCGAAAAAGCACAGATTGGAGGAGCCGCTCTCTTCAATGGAGCGCTGTCTTCAAAAACATGGTGGGAGCTTGCGAAAGACTTTGATAAGCTTCTGCTCACAGACAGAGGCTATCGGGTCAAAGAATATACCTTCTCTTTTACAGAGTTTCGCCGAATCGTAGCTCAGGCAGTAGAGGAGCGACATCAGCAGATGCTTCGCCAGGTGAGACATTATCAAGAGCTGGGTCTTTTGGAGGTGGTATATGGAGAGGCTGAATTTGTCTCTCCCCATACCATTCGAGTGAAGCCGCACGCCGCGGAAGCCTATACGGTGGAAGGGGATTTCTTTTTACTGGCGACGGGGAGTCGTCCGAGGGTTCTTCCGCATTTACCTGTGGATGGAAAACGGGTTTTTACAAGTGAGCATATAGATTTACTTGAAGATTTTCCGTCCGAGCTGTTGGTAGTGGGGTCAGGCGTGATCGGCTGTGAGTTTGCTACGATATTTTCCACTTTTCCAGGGGTACGGGTGACGATGATCGAAAAAGATGCACGCATTTTGCCGTATGAAGATCCCGATGTTTCTGAGGTGGTGATGCAGAATCTTTCAGAATGCAACGTTCGTTTTTTTACGAGGGCGCAGCTGGGAGCGGTTCAGGTGCGAGAAGAAGGAATCATCTATGGGGTAGAGAGGGAAAGAGAGAGCGTGATACCGGAGAGGGCATCGCATGTCCTGGTAGCTATCGGACGAGTCCCCAATGTGGAGGGATTAGGTTTGGATCACATTGGTGTGAAGGTAGAGTCCACGGGACATGTAAGCACGCATTTGACCCAAACCTCAGTTCCACACATATTTGCAGCGGGAGACTTGGATAACCAGAAAGCAGGTTTTGTTAACGTGGCAGAACAAGAAGCGCGATATGCCGTAGAACGAATGTTTGGGCAGGTGAAACGGCCCTTGCAGTATGACCACCTTTCGTGGATCATGTTTTTGCGGCCTGAAGTAGCGGGGGTAGGCCTCAATGAGCAACAAGCGAGAGAAGGAGGGTATGCCTATCGAGTGGTTCGTTACAATTATGACCTCACTGCTCGAGGGATCGCCATGCGAACCCGACGAAGTTTTTTTAAGCTGATCACTACGGATGAACCGGATCCCTATATCCTGGGTTGCCGAGCGGTAGGGCCCCAAGCTTCCACCATCATTGGTTTGGTGGCTTTGATGATTCGATTTGCGAGAAGAGTAAGTGACCTGTGTACCATACTTCAGCCCCATCCTGCGTTGACAGAGGGGATCCAAGAGTGTGCCCGAGCCCTTCTGGGAGAGGCGATCTTCAAGCCTGAGCTACATGTAGAATGAGAAGTTGGCCTGATTTTCTTCTAAGAGGACGCTATATGTGGCTTGGATTGGTGGCGATGGGGTCTATTTATATGCTTTGGCGGGCTCAAGGGGTAGAGATCACCCAGGATTTCATCAAAGTGGTGCCAGAGGATGATGCGGATTATCAGCTATATAGACGATTTCGAAAAGAGTTTGGAGAGGATGCGGGCTTAGTTTTGGTGGGGATTACTCTTCCTCCGGTTGCGGCCGATGCCTACTGGGCCCGCTTGCGTTCCTTATCGGATACATTGGGGGCTATCCCAGGTGTGCAGGGGGTATTTGGGTTGCCCACTGCCCCTGTGCTTCGATGGACAGAGGAAGGATTTCATACAGAGCCTCTGTCCCTCCCAAAGAATTCCCAAGAGTGGGATAGTTTGAGACGAAGACTGCCCTTGTATGAAGGCTTTCTGTGGGATAGAAATGGCGAGAGCCTCCTCTTTTTTATTCAGATCGATTCACTTTCTCTCCACACTCGAGCTAAACATGCGCTCATCGACCGTGTCGAAAAGATAGTTCGGAGATGGGCTGAACCACTTGGCGTTCAGGTACATTTTTCAGGAGTGCCTTATTTGCGGCATTACGTCGCTCAGCTTTTGCCAGAGGAGCTTTGGTTCTTCACGGTTGGGTCGTTAGTCCTTACCGTCGTTGCACTTCTATTGTACTTCCGCTCTTGGTATGCGGCAGCTTTTCCGGTGGTACTCTTGGGCCTGGCTTCCCTTTGGACGGTGGGGATCATAGGCATTTATGGCTACAAGATCACGCTTTTGACGGCCCTTTTGCCCTCCGTCATCATCATTTTAGGGATCCCCCCGAGTATTTATATGCTTTCTGAGTATCATCGGCTTTATGTAGCGAAAGGAAATAAGCTCTCAGCGATTCGGGAGATGCTCCGGCAGCTGGGTTTAGTCACTTTCATGATTCATGGTAATACAGCCTTGGGCTTTCTGACGCTGTATTTGACCAATGTGGTTCCGCTTCAGGAGTTTGGACTTGTTGCCTTTTGGGGGACAATTACTACCTACTTTCTTACCATCCTTCTATTGCCATCCTTTTTTATGCTCTTGCCAGAGCCGAAAGAAAGGCACCTTAGGCATCTGACGAATCGCTGGGTGGTCCGGTGGGTTCACTGGGTGGGTGCGGTGGTAGAGCGGCGGAGGGGTTGGGTATATGGGATATCACTGGTGCTTTTTGGTGTGGCAATAGGGGGGATTTTGCGATTGAAAGCAGTTTCTTACATGGCAGATGACCTTCCTTCTTCAGCGCAGGTGATGCGAGACCAGGCATTTTTTGCCGCTCGGTATGGGGGGACGATGCCATTTGAGATAGTGATAGAGGCGAGTCAACCGCAGGGCGTTCGCCGACTCCGTGTCTTGAAGGCTTTGTCTGCTTTGCAGGACAGCCTCAGTCGATATCCTGAGCTGGCCCGAAGTATCAGCATAGCCGACTTGCTCAAGGCAGCTCGTCAAGCGTTTTGGGGAGGAGTGCCGCAGGCGTATGGCCTTCCCCAGCCAGAAGAGCTACCTACTCTCCTTCGGGCGACTCGTCAGGGAGGGTCCCTACAGCTCCTGGGTACCTTAGTCGACTCTACCTATCAGCGGACTCGAATAACGGCCTTCGTACAAGATGTGGGCTCTATGGAAATGCCTCTCCTTTTGGAACGGGTACGGGAGGATATCCGTACGACTTTCGGGGAGGAGGCGGGACGGGTATATATCACGGGTACGACCTTGATTTTCCTCAAAGCCATCTCGTATCTGGTTGATAACCTTGTCTGGAGCTTAGTGGCGACCTTTTTGCTGGTTGCCTTTCAGATGTTTCTGCTCTATGGATCTTTCCGCATCATGTTGATTAGCATGGGTGTGAATCTATTACCGCTTTTTCTCGTTGCGGGCCTCATGGGATATATGGGGATGCCAGTCAAGCCTTCTACGGCTCTTATTTACGAGATGGCTTTTGGCATCGTCGTGGACAGTGCTATCCATTTCTTGAGTTCATATCAGTGGTATTACCGTCGTCATCCGCGTCCTTCTCGGGCTGCTGTGGTGAGTGTCCATCACACCGGGGCCCTCATTGCATATACTTCTTTTGTCCTGCTGATGGGATTTGGGATTTTTGCGTTCTCTTCTTTTGGAGGGACTCGAGCTTTGGGTATCCTCACAGCCCTATCGCTGGGGATCGGGCTTTTTTCGAACTTGTTCTTGCTTCCGTCCCTGGTTATCAGCTTTCGGCAGGCGGATAAAGGAGCGGTAGGACGATTCATCCAACAGGTGCGGCGCCAGAGCCCAGAGCGACCGGCGCAGCAGGACCATAGGGGAGGGGATATGCAGTGAGGTAGTCGCGAATCTCTTTTCGAAGCTTAGAGAGGTAGCTCTCATCGGTGAGGTGGGAGAGCGCCTGGTCTATCCACTTTGCTATTTGCTGCATATCTGTTTCTCCCATTCCTCTGGTGGTGAGAGCCGGTGTGCCCAAACGGATACCACTAGCTATGAGGGGCGGTTGTGGGTCATAAGGAATGAGGTTCTTGTTCACAGTAATACCCGCTTTTTCCAGTCCTTTCTCTGCATCTCGGCCAGTCAGCCCCTTTGAACGGAGGTCTACCAGCACGATATGATTG
>JANZYW010000017.1 GCA_026413325.1 Bacteroidia bacterium
GGCGGTTCGCAAGATACCTGTTCACTATGCTCGTCAGATGGCGGGTGGGAGGTATCCCATGGCGGCGGGGGGGGTTTCTTCCACGAGCCATATTCCCCTAAAACTTACTGCGGCGGGCGTCATGCCTATCATTTTTGCGCAGTCGCTCATGTTCCTTCCTGCTACCATAGCCCAGTACTTTCCTGAGAGCGATTTTTGGCTTTCCACAGGCAGCTGGTTTGCAGATTATACGAGTTTTGCCTATAACATTCTTTTTGTGATACTTATTGTTGTATTTACCTATTTTTACACGGCTATTGCCATTAATCCTCGGGATATAGCAGATCAACTCAAGCGGGCGGGGGGATATATTCCGGGTATCAAGCCTGGAAAGCCAACGGCCGACTATATTGATACTGTTTTGACTCGGATTACCCTGCCGGGGGCTTTGGCTTTGGCAGGAGTAGCGATTTTGCCTGCGTTTGTGCGTTTGGCTGGAGTTTCCAATCAGTTTGCCCAATTTTTCGGTGGGACAACTATTCTCATCATGATCGGCGTTGTATTGGATACGCTTCAGCAGGTTGAGAGTTTCTTGCTTATGCGTCATTATGAGGGGTTAATGAAATCGGGCCGGATTCGAGGCCGATCGGTGGTGGGCACAGCTATATGAAATACGAAGGTTGGGCTATTTATGAGGAGAGAGATATCAGCCGGATAGCGGTCGCGGCAGATATTCTCAGTCGTCTTTTTGGATATCTTGTTCCTTACATCCGTCCAGGGGTTACGACTGCTGAGTTGGATGAAAGGGCTGAGGCCTTTATTCGTTCAGAGGGAGGAGAACCTGCTTTCAAAGGGTATAAGCCGCCTTTCGAGGATGTTCCGTATCCCTACACGTTGTGTGTGTCCATAGACCAAGAGATCGTGCATGGGCTGCCTTCCACCCAACGGGTTTTGTGCACGGGGCAAATCGTGAGCATTGATTGTGGAGTTCGCGTAGAGGGTTTCCATGCGGACATGGCTTATACTTTTCCCGTGGGAGAGATAGCTGCGCCCGTTCAACGTCTATTATGGGTCACTCAACAGGCTTTAGAGAGAGGCATCGCACAGGTACGTGCGGGGGGCTATCTGGGAGATATCGGAAATGCTATACATAGTTTTGTCAAGAGTTATACCTTTGCAGTTTCTGAGCAGTTGACTGGTCATGGGGTAGGAAGATACATGCATATGTTACCAGATGTACCGAATACTGGCAAGCCGGGAACAGGACCTCGCTTGCCAGAGAATCTCGTTATAGCGATAGAGCCCATGGTTCATATGGGCAGTCGTCGCATTCGCAAGGGGGCTGATGGATGGGCGGTAGAGACCCGAGATGGTTCTCTGTCGGCTCATTATGAGCATACAGTTGTAGTTCGCCCCGGGAAAGCCCAAGTTCTCACCTCTTTCGAGCCTATCCATAAAGCACTGGCGCATGTCTAAAGATGATTTTATCCGATTGGATGGAACCATTGAGGAATCCCTTCCCAATGCGATGTTCCGCGTGCGGCTTGAGAATGGTCATCTTATCTTAGCCCACATTTCTGGTAAGATGCGCAAACACTTCATCCGCATTTTTCCAGGAGATAAAGTCACAGTGGAAATATCGCCCTATGACCTTTCCAAAGGTAGAATCATCTATCGCTACAAATGAGATTTTTGTCGAAAGAGAAAGATGGCTTATCTTTGCTCGCTCATCAGAAATCCTTCTATATCTCACATACCTATGAAAGTCAAAGCATCTGTTCGTAAACGTAGCAGTGACTGTATCGTTGTGCGTCGGAAGGGACGTGTTTACATCATAAACAAGAAGAACCCCAAGCTCAAACAGCGTCAAGGGTAATATGGCACGGATAGCAGGTGTAGATTTGCCGCGAAACAAACCCGGTTTTATAGCCTTACGGTACATCTATGGAATCGGACGAAGCAATGCTTGGGAGCTTCTGGCCCAGGCGCAGATCGATCCAGCCAAACGAGTATCTGAATGGACGGAGGAAGAGATCGCTCGCTTGCGCACTATAATAGAGCAGAACTATACTGTTGAAGGGCAGCTTCGGGCCGAGATCCAGCTGAATATACGTCGTCTGATCGAGATAGGTTCTTACCGGGGGATGCGTCATAAATTAGGTCTTCCCGTTCGAGGGCAGCGTACTCGTACCAACGCTCGCACACGCAAAGGAAGGCGCAAGACGGTCGCAGGAAAGAAAAAAGCACCTAAGAAGTAGACACCTATGTCTTCAACGGATAAAAAAGGGAGAGCCCGCAAAAAAATAAAAGTAGCCCCCGAAGGAAAAGTATATATCCAGGCTACTTTCAATAACATCATCATTACCTTCACGGATGCTGCGGGAAATGTCATATCCTGGAGCTCAGCGGGCAAGTCGGGCTTTCGAGGCTCCAAGAAAAATACCCCCTATGCGGGGCAAGTAGCTGCGCAGAATGCAGCCCAGACCGCCTATGAAGCTGGACTTCGAATAGTGGATGCTTATCTCAAGGGTACTGGATCGGGTCGGGAAGCAGCTCTTCTTGCAATAGAAGCCTCCGGCATTCAAGTGCGCAGCATAAAGGATATTACGCCGATTCCACACAATGGATGTAGGCCGCCTAAACCCAGAAGAGTATAAATATGGCACGGTATACAGGTCCTCGTCAGAAGATATCTCGTCGATTTGGAGAGCCGATTTTCGGGCCCTCCCGTGTGCTGAGTCGTAAGAACTATGCGCCAGGCATCCATGGCCGCTTCAAGAGAGGAGGGAAAGTGAGTGAATATGGGCGCCAGCTCATGGAGAAACAGAAAGCAAAAGCCATCTATGGAGTCTTAGAAAGACAGTTTCGTCGCTTTTTCGAAGAAGCCTCTCGTATGAAAGGTAGTACAGGGGAAAATCTCCTCCAGCTTCTGGAGCGTCGATTGGATAATGTCGTCTATAGAATGGGTTTTGCTCGAACTCGCCCTGCCGCTCGACAGCTTGTCAATCACGGTCATATACTTGTCAATGGCAAGCGTGTGACCATCCCTTCTTACTTGGTCTCTCCAGGCGATACGATTTCACTTACTCCACAAGCCCAGAAAGTAGAAGCTATCCGAAAAGTCTTCGAGGATCAAAGCCGCGGAAAATTTGGCTGGGTTGAGTTGCGTAAGCCGGAATATGCTGGTACTTTTCTGTATGTTCCGGCTCGGGCTGAGATCCCTGAAAACATACAAGAACGATATATCGTAGAGCTCTATTCTAAATAAATACGTATGGCTACGCTACTTTCCTCTCCCTTAGTCCTCCCTGATACCTTCGAAGTCGTGGAGGAAACTCGTTATGCTGGGAAGTATCTCTTTCGTCCCTTAGAGCCGGGATATGGAGTGACAGTAGGGAACGCTCTTCGGAGGGTTCTCCTCTCCTCCATAGAGGGATATGCCATCGCCACCCTCAAAGTACCGGGCATCCTCCACGAGTTTAGTGCTATACCAGGGGTTATCGAAGATGTAGTGGATATTATCCTCAATCTCAAGCAGGTCGCCCTTCGGCCCCTCGTAGAGGAAGCTCCTTCTCGTATATTTGTGGATATACGAGGGCAAGAGGTATTTACAGCAAAAGACCTGGCAGCTGCCGCCACAGCCTACGAAGTGGCGAATCCAGACCTCGTTTTGATGCACCTGGATCCCTCAGCTGTCGTTCAAATGGAGTTGGGTGTCGCCCGCGGCCGGGGATATCGGCTCGCTGAGGAAAATAAAATCCTCCTCAAGGACACCCTTTCGCTACATGAGATCGTCCTGGATACCAGCTTCTCACCTGTGGTCCGAGTCGTCCCTCGGGTAGAAACCATGCTTTACCGCGAGAAAGCCGACTATGAACAGCTATTACTCGAAATAGAAACAAAAGGAAATGTAACTCCGCGAGAAGCTCTGCAATCAGCGACGCGCATCTTGTTGGATCACTTCTCTCGCTTACTCTCTGGAGAAGGAAATGGGAGTGGTGTGCCTACCAGTTTTCGAGCTTCTCCCTCTGGACCTGACCCCGCTGTGCTTCGCCTTCTACAAACGCCCTTAGCTGACATGGAGCTGAGTCTTACTGCGACTGCCTTTAACTCTCTCCGCAATGGAGGCATTCTCCGCCTCATCGATCTGGTCCAGCTAACCCCAAAAGACTTAGAAAAATATCGAGGCATCGGCCGAGAGACTGTGGATAAGATCGAAAATGCACTAAAAAGATTGGGGCTCAGCTTAGGAATGGATGTTACTCCCTATAAAGCCCTCTTATCCTGATACGCTATGCGACACGGAGATACCATAAATAACTTAGGGCGGAAAAAGGCCCATAGAGATGCCCTGCTGCGAAACCTGTCTCTCTCCCTCATAGAGCATAAGCGCTTGATTACTACGCTTGCAAAGGCCAAAGCGCTTCGTCGCTACATCGAGCCGTTACTTACCCGAGCGAAGCGAGATACACTGGCTAACCGTCGGCTCCTTTTCTCTTATCTCCAACATAAAAACGCTATCAAGGAGCTGTACGGAGTGATCGCTCCAGCTATCGCTGATCGGCCGGGAGGATACACTCGGATTCTCAAGTTAGGACCTCGCCATGGCGATGGAGCAGAACTCGCCCTCATCGAACTGGTAGACTTTAATCCGTATCTTGCGGGCGAGTCTCTTTCTCGTACAAAGGCTTCTCGTCGCCGTCGAAAGAAAGAAGCATAGGAAACCTACCTACCCGGACGCAAAGGAAAGGCTGCTCCCTCAGCGAGTAGCTTTTCATACCTTTGCGGCGTCTTCCTGCCCCCTTAGCTCAGCGGTAGAGCAACTGATTTGTAATCAGTAGGTCGGCGGTTCAAATCCGTCAGGGGGCTCTATCTTTGTATTAATTCTCGGTCAGCAGTATTTCAGTTATGAAAGCTTAGGAAAAATTTTTCTAAGCGGCTCTGGAGTGAGAAAAGGGAAGCGGCTGTTTTCTTTTGCATGGGACACTAAGGCTGAGAGGGCAGTCCAGACGAAGGGAATCCGTATCGCTGTGCCCACCTCCAGAGATATTTTGCTAAAATGTCAAACTCTGCATTGACGCGCATCCCTCGTTTGAGCCGAGAAAATGTGGTATGCTGATAGGTCCAGGGGATAACGGCCACCTGAAAGCTTTCAAGTGCTACTTGTGTGACCGTTAGGCTCACCCCATCTAAGGCGATAGACCCCTTTTCCACGACAAAGGGGGCCCACTCAGGAGGAAGCTCAAAGGTGTAATAAAAACTTTCTCCTCCTACAGGCTGCATATCGAGAACAGTTAGGGTGGTGTCTACGTGTCCTTGTACGATGTGACCCTCGATGCGAGCTGTTACGGGAAGGCTTCGCTCGAGATTTATTGGGTCCTGGAGGTCCAAGCTTCCTAACGTAGTTCGGGAAAGTGTTTCACTCACTGCTTCCACACAGTAGAAACGGTGCTTAATAGCGATAACGGAGAGGCAGGCTCCATTGTGAGCGATACTGGCTCCAAGTGAGAGCTCTTCAATAAAGGGGGCTTGAATCCAGAATCTTCGACCTGAAGAAGTGGTTTCGATGGCTTGTACGGTGCCTACTGCTTCAACTATCCCAGAAAACATATGCTATAAGCTACGAATTATCGGAGAAGCGTTACTGAGCCTGCTTTTCGAAAGGTTCGAGATTCGCGCGTGTCTAACTCGGCCTCGATGAGGTAAAAGTACGTTCCTTCAATAGCTGGCCGCCCATTTCGAAGGCCGTCCCATAAGCGGTTGATATCTTCACTTTCTGCGACGAGGCCTCCCCACCTATCGTAGATCCAACAGCGTATAGACCGGATATTTCGATAGATAAAAGGGCGGAAGATGTCATTCAGCCCGTCCCCATTTGGAGTGAAGGAGTTTGGCAGCATGAGGATAGGACAGTTATCGAAGCAGAGGGGACTACTCAAGGAACTCTCATTTCCGCTCGTGTCTCGGGCAGTTATAGCGAAACAAAGCGCTACTGTGTTATCCCCTGTCCAGCTGAATACACGCTGAGGTTCTTGTACTACAGCGAGTTGGGAATAAGGACCTTGAGGGGTAGAGGCTACATAGATGCCATATTCTCCTACGTCTCCTCCACATAGGCTATCTGGTTTCTCCCAAGAAAGTCGAACGGTGTAACTTTCGCAGTCTACCTCAGCGATGAACGTGGCAGGGTCGGGTAAACAAGGAGGGGTTGTATCCCGAGGGGCTTCGCAAGCTTGATTCGAGGCATTCCAGAGGGGGTCTCGGATGCCAGCTACGCCGTACGAGCCTCGACTAAGGACGTAGTAACAATACAGTTGGTTATTTTGAAGTCCCAGATCTAAGTAGCTGAATGAAGCCCTTCCAGTCGCTTGTACGGGGATAACGGCGATCCGATTAAAGACGCCTGGTTGAGGAGGATCTGCCCTATACAGGTAGAAAGTATCATTAATCCAGGGGACATTCTGTTCCCATTGAAGATAAAGAGCTCCATCTCGGGGCTGGATGCTCAAAAACACGCTGGAGGTAGTATTACTGGATGCTACTTCTCGTCCTGATCCATCCAGGAGTCGTACTCTGTATCGATAGGGTTGGGTGCGAGTAGAAAGGCTTCCTGCATCCAGATATCCGGTGGTAGAGAGCCCAGAAGTGACTGTCTGAAATGCCGTTCCCGTGAGGCCTGTAGCTCGTTCGAGCGTATAAGTATACGGAGGAGGAAAGAAAGTGGAGTCTAAAATGAGAGGAGGATTCCAGGATACCCATATAGCTCCTGTTTGGGCATCGGTGGTATGCACGCTGTCCTGAGTCATGAGAGGAAAGTTGAGAGGAAGTTGAATACAGGCTTCCTCGCTGGGGCAGCTCAGCACCCCTCTGTAGAGGGCTCTTATACGATAGCAGTAGCGAGGACTAAACTCTAAGTCTGCATCTATATAGGAAGATGCAGTACCAGCCACCTGTCCCACTAAAGTATATCCGGAGAGGGGACTTCGGCAGCAGGGTGTATCTGGATAGGTTTGAGGGGCGGGAGAGCGGTAGATGATATACGAGTCGGGAGGACAAGGAGGAGGAGTCCATGTGAGGGTAACCTGTCGAGGACCTGGCGTGAGGGAAAGCCCAGTGGGCGGAGGGGGCACCACATAGATTCGGGTGATGCGATTGGCTGCCAAAGGAGGGCGATGGGACAGGTTATCATGGGCGTACCAATCCACCTGATAAAACCTTGGTCGGATATGCTCACACCGAGTTTGCCAACTAAAAAGGGTTTGGGTAGAAGGAGGATTGAAACCAATAAGGGGGAAACTGGTCGGTGTAACTGTGGCTGGGCTGGGCTGAACCTGGAATGGGCCGTTGAATCCTTGGCCAGCGTTATTCAAATAAAAATAAACACTATCGCCTGTATCGGGATCATACGCTCGGGCGAGAAATGACAGGAGCTGACCTGCTGTTATGCAAGTCTCCGCGGGAGCCTCTATCACGGGTGGGCGATTCTGGCAGGGAGCAACGAAGATCGCCATATCTCGGATCACGTACCCGATACGCCGTCCTCCCCGATACTCTTCTATGAGGATGGATATGTTGTATACGCCTATCTGCTGGGGAGTGTTCCAAGTGACGAGTCCTGTCTGTCTGTCTATGGTAAAAGTTCCTCCAAAAGCACTGGGGTATCGATAATTTCCGACGGGAACTGGGTTTTGCATCGAGCCGGGGTCATACTGCTGGCAAGGGATGAGGCTAAAGACCAAAGAGTCTCCATCGGGGTCATATGCACCGGGATTGTGCGTCCATATCCTTCCTGTGCAGGCGTCATCGATTGGGTCATTGAGAAGGAGGGGCGAGCGATTCGTTCCAATGAAGGGGTTATTATTGAGCAGGGTCTCTACATAGAAGGAGGTAGCACCAGAGTTGCTCATGTTTCGCACGTTTTCTACCCGTGCGAAGTCGCTATAGCGAAGCTCATAAAGCCCCGGTCCGGGTAGAGTAACCTCCACGATATACAAGTTTTTCTTCACTCGGGGGCGAAGGTGGATGCCGAGCCGAGCGGGAGCTTGACAAGATCCAGTGGTAGGTCCGTTTGCCCGTGGGATGTTGGTATATACCTGTACCAGGTTTTTGGCGCTACCAATCACGCTCCATATTTCTAAATCGGCGGTGCATCGGTCTACCCCAGCAGCGGCGGAGTCGGTATAGGTGGTGATAGTGATTCGATATCGGTTGGGGCCCAGATAATCATAAGTTATCTGTCCGGCGAGATTGTGGGTAGCCCATACGAACGCAAAGCTAGCCCATACGGACGCGAGGAGCTGACGCATGCAGGTTATGCAAAATAAACATATTTGCTGTGTGTTAGGAGAGCAATTGGTTTCTGCTGCTCAGCGGGTCATTGTAGGGCAGCGGGAGACGTTAGAGTTGTTATGGACTGCTTTGTTTGCAGGTGGGCATGTTCTGCTGGAGGGTGTTCCCGGTGTGGCTAAAACACTTATGGCAAGTACACTGGCCCGCTTATCTGGTTTAGAGTTTCGTAGGGTCCAGTTCACTCCAGATATGCTTCCTTCTGACCTAACGGGAGGAGTGGTATATGAGGGGCCGGGACGTTTCTCTGTGAAGAAAGGGCCTATTTTTACGCAGGTACTGCTGGCTGATGAAGTCAATCGTGCTCCTGCTAAAGTACAAAGTGCACTTTTGGAGTGCATGCAGGAGGGGCAAGTCACCCTTGGAGAGGAGACCTATAGCCTTCCCCGGCCCTTCTGGGTCCTGGCTACTCAAAATCCCATCGAGCAGGAGGGAACGTATGCTTTACCGGAGGCCCAGATAGATCGGTTTCTTTTTCGGATAGAGGTCCAGTATCCTACCGAAAATGAAGAGATCGAGATTATGCGTAGGTGGTCTCGTGTTGCTTATCCCGAACTTCCTCCCCCTCTTCTCTCCGCAAAGAAACTTCTGGAATATCAAGAGGAGGTTTCGCGAGTGGAAGTATCGGAACGCTTAGAGCGCTACATGGTCCGCCTGGTTCGAGTCACACGTACTCCTGCAGAGATAGGACTCAAGCAGTGGGGCGAGCGGATTGCCTATGGAGCTTCTCCTCGGGCTGCTTTGGCACTCCACAGAGCAAGTCGGGCTCGAGCTTTTCTGATGGGGAGGCAGGTCGTCTTACCGGAAGATGTAAAAGCCATAGCTCCAGCTGTGCTTCGGCACAGGGTCCTTCTGTCGTATGTAGCCGTAGCTGAAGGCATCCAGGCTGATACTTTCATCCAGGAGATTTTGAAACACGTACCCTATTGAATGAGTCGAACTGCTCCTGATTGGCTTTTGTATGCTTTATCCGTGGTATTGATGGGGGTGGGGATCTTGAATCTTTACTCCATCGAGGCCTTTCCTTCTTTTGCTTGGTCATATGCCTATACTCGTCAGCTACTGTGGGCTTTAGCAGCCCTGCTTGTTATGGGTATTTCTACCCTGGTTGAGGGGCAGACGTGGCGTTTTTTTGCGTATGTGATTTATGGGGGAGGACTTTTTGTAATGGTCCTCACGGCTCTGGTGGCACGGGAAGTAAACGGAGCGCGAGCGTGGTTAGACATCGGTCCGCTACGGGTACAACCCTCCGAGTTTATGAAGGTAGCTACTGCTATGGCCTTAGCTACATTTGTGACTCGGTATTCTTTCCGCTGGGATAGCTGGAAAGATCGCTTGGGAATCGTCGCTCTCGTCGGGCTTCCTGTGGGGCTAACCTTGCTTCAGCGAGATACGGGTACAGCACTTACCTATGGGGCCTTACTGGTGCCTCTTTACCGATGGGGACTTTCTGCCTGGGTGATAGGCCTTCCCTTCATTCTGGGAGGATTGGCTTTTCTCACGTTGGTATATCCATGGGTCTATGTCGGAGCCGTTGTAAGTGGTCTTGTACTGCTGATGTACCTTTTCATTTTTCGCCGCAAACAGGCGGGGTTACATGTGGGTATTCTGGTATTGGTATGGGGTTGGTTAGCGCTCTCGGGTTTTCTGTATGAGCGGGTCTTAGCGCCTCATCAGCGTCAGCGCATACAAGCCTTGCTGAATCCTTATCAAGATCCCTTGGGAGCGGGGTGGAATACTATCCAGGCGCGGATTGCCGTCGTGGCGGGAGGGTTTGCGGGTCAGGGATACGGGAAAGGACTGCAGAGTAAATTAGACTTCATCCCGCAGCGTCACACAGACTTTGCCTTCTGTGGAATCGCAGAGGAATGGGGGTGGCTCGGCTCAGCAGTGCTTTTGCTCCTATTTTTATCTTTCATCCTTCGGGTAAGCTGGGTGGCCGAGCGCTCAAATAGTCCTTTTGCCCTGGTTTATGGGTATGGGTTCGCAGGATTTTTGTGGATACACTTTGTCATCAATATCGCCATGGTAACGGGGATATTCCCAGTCGTAGGCATACCCTTGATTTTCATCAGTTATGGAGGCTCTTCTTGGGTAGCTGTGGGATGGGGGTTAGGTGTCCTGCAAAGCTTGTATCGAGAGCGAGGGCTTCGGTTATTTGGCTGATGCGGCGGGGACAGCGGCAGAGGGAACCAGTGCCTGAAGCAGCGGTTCCTCAGCTACCTCTGAGAGGAGATCGGGTTCTTGTTGGAGACAAGTTTCGAGGAGTTGAGCAGCCTCTGCATTTTGCCCCAAACGAGCCAGGAAGAGAGCTCGATAGTAGAGGACCTCTGGAGTTTGGTAAGGAAGCTCACTTGCGTATTGAATGGCTTCCTCTGCCGTGTCATTATCTCCAAAGTGCATAGCCCAGAAAGCTTTATGTACCCACCATCGGGGATTTCCTTTGTCTCGCTCTAAAATCTCGTCCAAGAGCTGGTAGGCTTCTCGGATTCGGTGCTGGCGTAGGAGTTCCTCATAGTAAGATTGAAGAGCAGGTAGGTAGGTGGGTGCCACTCGGCGGCACTCGACGAGTGCAGCGTAAGCTTCCTCG
Source organism: Bacteroidia bacterium (assembly GCA_026413325.1). Lineage (GTDB taxonomy): Bacteria > Bacteroidota > Bacteroidia > SpSt-205 > SpSt-205 > SpSt-205. The sequence continues at coordinate 10,916 of JANZYW010000017.1, forward strand.
CTGCCGATTTTCTTGAGAAGTCGATATTTTTCATACCATAACTCAGGGCTTTGGGGGAAAAGCCCCAAGCCGATATGTAGGGGAGTAAGTGCTTCGCGTAATAGCCCAGCTTCGCTTAGTCGACGACTTTGCTTTAAGTATTCCGTAGTCATGTTTATCACGAAAACAAAGGTAGAGGTATTCTTGCTAATGGCCAAATATACTTAGGTATGTGCAGTAGTGAGGAAAGACTGGACGGCTTCCTCAGCGGCTGCCATGGCCCCCTCGATATACCCCATCCAGGTAGAAGAGCGCTCAGTTCCGACCCAGTAGAGGGGGGGAAGGTGGGTACGCAGGACTTGCCCGAAATAGCGCCATCCCCCTGGTCCGAAATAGCCAGTATAACAGCCACCGATCGAAGGTTCTTCTGCCCAGGTTTTCTGAAAGAGCCATTTGGGCTTAGCCCCAAAGAGAGCTTCCATTTCTTTTTCATAGTAGGCTGTTCGCTCATTTGATGAGACGTGTAACAAACTTCGCGCCAATTTCCCCACTCCAAATCCCGTAATCTGTCCGTATTCTCCCGCTGAAGGGGAAGTATCGAAAGTGAGGCGCAAAGCTCCATGTAGCCTAAGAATGTGGCCGCTGAGACCTTTCTCTCGCCAGAAAGGAGTGTCATATATCGCTACTATTTTTGTAACACTCCCCATGGGCATGTGCTGGGAGAGCTGCTGATAGAGAGGTGGGAGGGGGGGGGTCCATTGGATCGTACCTGTCTGAGCGGGAGGTATAGCTACGAACACAGCCCGAGCTGAGAGTTGATATCCCCCTTCACAGATGAGTTTGACTCGAGTAGGTTCTATCTCTACTCGGTGTACTCTTTCCCCTAAGCGATAAGGGATGTCCTGGGCGAGACTGTGCACGAATGTGATAGCACCCTGAGAAAACTTGAGCTCCTGAGCTCCTCCTTCTGTTTCGATGAGGGCTTCCAGACTTCCTGCACTTCGCAAATAAAATAGGGTGTGCCAGAGAGAGACCTCCTCCGGTTCACATCCCAACACGGTAGATAAGCCTACTTCGAATGTTTCACGGGCTTTTCGGGTGTAGAAGGTTCGGCGAATCCATGCGGCTAAGCTGACTTCATCCCACTCTGCAGTCGAGATGTGCCACGGGTAGGCTGGGTCCACCCGAGAGGCCATTTTTCTAAGTCGCATGAGTCCTATTCCCAAATCCAGGAGGGCAAGCCAGGAAAGACGAGGGATAGTGCCTTTGTATTTTTTTCTTTGCTGAGGTGTGAGCAGTAAGTGGGCACCTGCGGTATGGGTGCGGTGCAGGGGGATATGGTGACGTTGGTTCCAGCGAAGGGCGCGAGTATGTTGAGGACCTATCCACTGGCCTCCCAAGTCTACAGGGTGCCCTTCTGGGGTATAGATGGTATGGAGCCTACCTCCCAGGCGCTGTTGACCTTCTATTACTTCTACGGAAACTCCTGCTTGTTTGAGGAGATGGGCGGCATAGAGGCCGCTCACTCCTCCTCCTATAATGGCTACATCGACCACCGGACGAAAATAAGAACGAAAGAGGGCTCTTTTCTCCTCTTCAGGACGAACAGGGATCTCTCTAAAAACCTTCTAGAGAGAAGTCAGGGGAGCATATTTCGAGTAAAGAGGTCTTTTTCGTTTCTTTAGGGAGCGAAGGGAAGGCACTTTTCTCGGAGGGGGTTGGACTGCTAACTTTGCCCGCCATGAAAGTCTCTCTCAGTTCCTCTCTGGTAGCGGAACGTCCCGTCCTTTGGATCGTCTCCCCTCGTTCGGATAGGGCTTGGACGGCGGTCCTGGCGCAGTGGGGGGTCTCTCCAGAAAGGTTTCCCCTTTCAGATAAGCTTGCTTTTTTTGTAGATGGACGGTATAACTGGCTTCAAGTTCACTTGCCAGAAGATTCCCTGGAGCATTTGCGGAGAGGTATTTTTTATGCCCTCCGAAAGGCAGAGGAGGTGGGATGGAAATCCGTTCAAATAGCCTGGGTACATGAGGTTGGACAGGGTGAGGTGGAGGATTCTTATCAGGTGCTCGGAGAGATGTCTCTCATGGCGTTGTATCGTTTTACCAAGTATGCAGTTGACCCTGTTCCTTCGGTCGAGGAAATCACGCTCTACGTCCCAGATAGAGAGGCTGAGTTAGCTGCTCGACGGGGGCTTATTATCGGTGAATCGGTCAATCTGGTTCGGGACTGGGTCAATGAACCCCCCAATATCCTTACGGCTGAAGAGCTGGCTCGGCGGATTGAAGAGGTGGGGCAGCAGGTGGGCTTTTCAGTAGAGGTTTGGGATAAAGCTCGGATACAGGCAGAAGGCATGGGAGGTATCCTTGCTGTAAATCGAGGAAGCCTCAATCCTCCTACGTTTACGGTCGCAGAGTACAGGCCCGACTCACCAGTGAATGACCGTCCGATAGTTCTCGTGGGGAAAGGCTTGGTATTTGACACGGGGGGATTAAGTCTCAAACCTACGCCTGATAGCATGGACTACATGAAATGCGATATGGCTGGGGGGGCGGCTGTGATTGGTGCCTTGCGTGCAATAGCCCTTTTGAAGTTACCTTACCATGTGATAGCTCTGGTTCCTGCTACTGATAATCGACCCGGCGAAAATGCTTATACACCAAATGATATCATCCATCTCTACGATGGTACTCCTGTAGAGATCCGAAATACCGATGCAGAAGGAAGGCTTATCTTGGCAGATGCTCTGGTGTATGCTCGCAGGTATAATCCCGCCCTGGTGATAGACTTTGCCACTCTAACTGGAGCGGCAGCGATGGCTGTAGGTCCTTATGCTTCCGTGGTGTTTTCAAATGCAAGTGCTGAAATCAAGGAGGCCTTTCTGGAGGCTGCTGGATATACGTATGAGCGTTTGGTGGAGTTTCCTTTGTGGGAGGAATATGGTTTTCTCATACGGAGTGATATCGCTGCGATCAAGAACTCTGCGGGGAGGGAAGCAGGGGCTATCACAGCAGCAAAGTTTCTGGAGTATTTCGTGCGGTATCCATGGATCCATGTCGATATAGCGGGGACGGCCTATTATAGCAAGCCTATACCACCTGAAAGAGGTTTCCCTCGTCACTATCAGGTCAAGTATGCTTCGGGTGTCGGTGTTCGGCTGACAGTAGCATTTCTCATGCGACATGGAAAACGCCTCTTCACCTGAGATACCTCGGGTAGGCTTCTCGATGGGGGAGCCGGGAGGAGTGGGTCCGCAGCTGCTATTGACCTTCTTAGAGCGCGAAGGCTGGCAAGAAGCATACATCCCGGTCATATTTGGCCATAGAAAGGTTATCGAGCGTTGGAGAAGCTATTTGGGTTTGCGTAGCTTGCGATATCATGGGATTCGGCATCCAGCTGAAGTACGTCCTTCGCATATCAACCTGGTAGAGTGTGGGGAAATAGGGGATTTCTCGCTGGGTCGTTCTTCGATGGAGGGAGGGGCTTTTGCTCGGGAGGCCTTTGTACGAGCGGTCCAAGCCGCTCATGCGGGGGAGGTCGATCTTCTGGTGACTTTGCCAGTGGATAAGGTCACTTTTTATGATGCAGAAAAGTTTCCCTACAGGGGACATACAGAGTACTTGCGAGAGAGGTATGCGGGTTTTTTCCCTCTGATGGTCATGGTATCGGATATACTTCGAGTAGCTATTTTGACCGAGCACATTCCTCTTGCAGAAGTAGCTTCTTCTCTTTCGGGTGAGAAGCTTTATCAGAGTATACAGGTGCTCTATGCTGCTTTGCAGAGAGACTTTGCTGTGCCCTTACCGCGTATAGCAGTTCTGGGGTTGAACCCCCATGCAGGGGATGGAGGACTCCTGGGTAAGGAAGAGCAGGAAATCTTGCTCCCTGTTCTTCAGCGTCTTCAAGAGGAGGGTATGTCGGTGGGAGGACCTTTTTCTCCGGATGGGTTCTTCTTTTCGGGTCAATATAGGGCCGTGGACGCAGTTTTAGCGCTTTATCACGATCAAGGTCTTATTCCTTTCAAGTTGATGGCAGGCTGGGATGGTTTTCAGTATACGGCGGGTCTTCCTTTCATCCGTACGGCACCTGATCACGGGGTAGCCTATGATAAAGTGGGTACAGAGAAAGTTGAGCTGGGAAGCCTCTCTTCAGCGGTTTGGGAGGGTCTTTCTATTCTTCGGCGACGCCGAGCGTATGACCAAGAAAGGAGGCTTTCTTCTAAGGAGGTCCTGTGACGCCTGCTGTGGTTTGGCTCCTGCCAGCTCACGAAACTACCCATTATGAGCTGATGGGAGAGGTATATGCTCATGCTCTGCGCTCACTCTCGGAAAAAATCCCTATATGGGGGGTGAGCTGGAATTTCAGCTGGCCTACTTCTCGACGGGGGTATGCCCTTTCTATCTGGAATGGGTACGGGCGTCAAATCGGTTTCTGGGGAAAATGGCGCTTGCGGCAGATGCGCAGAGAGGTGGAAAAAATGTGGAGAGAAGAGGGATTTGTCCCTCATATCATCCAGCTCTCTTCGGCTCCTTGGGCTCCTTCTTTGGCAGAGATTTGGAAGCGGCGATTTTCTGCTTCTATTAGCCCCCCTCTTCCTTCTCTTTCTCGCTCCGACGAGGAGCTGCCCTTTCGATTGCCTACAACTGGGTTGCCAGAAGACGAGAGACCTATCCCCAAAACAGTGTGCCTTTTCGTCTCTCAGACAGCAGCTGTCGAAGCTGCATATATAGCCGAGATTCTGGCTTTAGAGAAATACGTCGTCTACATCGTGGGTACTCCCATAGAAAGTACACCCCTCCGAAATTCTGTCCATCGCTTTCCATATCATATTCGGCTGCGATTGGGCCTCTCATGGATAGAAACGGAGCTGTATGCCCTTCGCGCATCCATACTCATTTTGGTTGGGAATGCATTGGGAGAAGAACTTCTCATTGAGTTAGGACGTCCTTGGGTCTGTAGAAAGGATCATCCCCTGGCATCACATGCATATGCGGGATATGAAGACCCTACACAGCTACCTATCCTCTTACAGTCTATCTCCTCCTCCCCTCTAAATAGGCTCTCCCCCGAAGAGTTTACGCAAAAGCTGGTGGCCTACTATACCCGAATGGCGAAATCCAACTGATTGTGTCTAAATATCTCTTTTCGTAGGAGCTTGGGATAGGTAGCTTTTTCTAAGAAAGGGAGGGAAGCTTTTAGTCTTTCCCAGAGAGGAAGGTGTTCTGTTGGAAGGCCTAAGGGATGTTTCAGAAGCTCTGCCAGACGGATAAGGACGCTATAGCTGGGGAGGCAGTCGGGGATGTGTGCAGGGCTTCGCCAGCGGTCTACGGCTTGGCCTGCCGCATCTAATCTGCTTTTAGGTAGGTAGAACCAATCTTGTGGGGTCATTTGTAGCCACTGGCGTGCAGGCTGGACTGTCTGGGCGATACCCTGGAAGTTGACAAACGTAGCAAAGCTCTCTAAATGAGTGGCTGCTGGTATAGTCCAGGTGAGCTTCTCATGTCCCGGAATGAGCTGATGCAGGTGAGCGATAATGGACAGCGAGGAAGGAATGCGCGGAAGAAGAGTTTGTAAGGTTTCATCGTCTTCTATCCAGTATAGGATGGAGTAAGCCTCAGAAGAGAGTAGTTCTAAAAGGCTCTCGGGCAAGATAGGTTGATAGCCTAAGGCCTCGGCTCCTATGCTATTCGGGGTCCGGTCATCCCTTCGGAGGACAGTGTCTCCCCATCCAGCTTGAATGTGAGGTATATAGTATAGTGGGGTGCCAGGAAAAATCTTTTCAATGAAAGTTCGGAGTACGTATAAGGTTTCTATACTTGCTTGGGCAGAGCCCATGAAGAGAATTTTTCCGTTTGCCTGCGAAAGGAGCTGGGCGATTTGTTCTAATCCTTGCTCCCAGCTTACGGGTACGTTTCCCTTTGCTCTGATACCAGAAGCTCGGTTTTCATTGTATTTAGCATAATCTAATCTGCCTTCATCGCAGAGCCAGTATTGATTAACAGAGAGATTTTTCCGAGGAGTGAGTCGCATCACAAGGTTATCTCGTATCCATACGTAGGCATTACACCCCCGAGCGCATCCTGTGCATAGGGTGGGAGTGTAATTCATTTCCCAAGGACGGGCTCTGAAGCGGTGGTCAGCACTGGTCAGTGCGCCTACAGGACAGATATCCACTGTATTTAGAGAATATGGATCATCAAAAGGCATCCCATCGGCAGTGGCAGGATAGTTTTGATTGCCTCGTTGGATAATAGTAAGCTGATGGGTACCGGAGATTTCTTCGGTGAATCGAACGCATCGGGTGCAGTTTATACATCTTTCTGCATCAAGTACCACCCGAGGTCCCAGTTGTAACCGTTTCGGTTTGTGAACCTTTTCTTCCTCAAATCGAGAGCCTTCTGGTCCATACTTATAGGTCCAGATTTGCAGGGGGCATTCTCCTGCTTGGTCGCAGATGGGGCAGTCGAGGGGATGATTAATCAGAATGAACTCAAGGACAGCCTCCTGGGTTTTGCGTACCGTTTCAGATGAGCGATGCGTGCGAACATGAAGGTCGGGTACGAGGTCTGTGGTGCAAGCAGGGGTTGGCTTGGGGCCCCATCCAATCTTCAAAGAGCCGTCTTCTTCTCGGAGGTATTCCCCCGTTTGTCTGTCTTTCAGAGGCAGGCCGGTTTCGACAAGGCACATCCGACAATTTGCAGGTATGCTGAGGGCGGGGTGATAACAAAAGAAAGGTATTTCAATACCGTGGTCCAGGCAGTATTGGAGCAACTTTCCGGGCTGCTCATATAGGTGGGGCTGCCCGTCTATATAAATGGTGGGCATGGTACAAACATATAACGATTAGAGCGCCTGACGTATTTCAGCGGTGTGAGCTCCATATCGGCTCTGAGGGGAAAATAGCTTTCGATAGGAGCCTGTATTTGTATTTCTAATAGGAATGCGTTATCTCCTAAGACAAGTGGCCGACTTCCGATGAAGACAGGAGAGGTATGTGTGGTCGATGTTCCTGTATCCTTTATCTGTAAACCGATGTAAAAATTATTTTTCTTTTTTCTGTAGGGTTTCTGGTACGGAAGGGCGCAGGAGATATCGATATAGGCTATAATTTATTTCGAATCCCACTAAGAGGACTATAGAGAGCCAGTAGAACCATACCATAAGAGCGATTACCGCAGCTATGCTGCCGTAAAAGCGGCTGAAGTTGGCTACTGCTAAGAAGTACCAGGAGAGCAGTTTCATCGCTGCTCCCATTAGGAAAGTAGCTGTGACGGCTCCTGGAGAAAGCCAGTAGGGCAAGGGCCGTCTGGGCATTCCTGCTCGATACATCACTTCTATCGCTGTACAAACGATACCGAAAAGCAAGATGAACTTCGCTATGCCGACCAAGACTTGGATCCCCGCAGCGATCAGGGGGGGGGTGGACAATCGAAAAAGACCTGTCAGGTGTTGATCTTTGATGAAAGTAAAAGCAAGGTTGGCTACTACTAAAAGGAGGAGGAAAAAAACAAGTCCCAAAGCCCGAAGCCATAAAACCCAAAAGGGAATTTGGGGCATATCTTCGTGAAAAAAGGCTCTGAGCATCGTGAGCATTCCTTGCCAAAGCGAGTATAGAGCAAGGGCCAGTGAAGTGGAAAGGAGGGTAAAATTTCGTCTTCTGTATACTTCTTCAAACACTACATCGTGTATGAGGTTGTAGACGGGGGGAGGTAGCACCGCTCCGAGCTGAGACTGAAGGATGCCTTCGAACTGCTCAAAAGGGAGATAGCTCAAGAGCAACATGGCAAAAAGCAAGCCAGGAAAGAGCGCAAAAAAGAAACTAAATGCCATCGCACTTCCTCTGAGGGTAAAGGTAGGATGAGTGATATTTTCCCAGAGAAGGGCAACGATGGCGCCTACGCGGGCGGTACGAAAGCCGGGCAAACGAAGCTCGGCGATCTTCCTAAGAACAGTTCTGAGCCAATGCTGCATAAAATGCCTCTGGAGGACGACAGGGACGCCAGGTTTCTCGAGAAATAAAGATTAAGAGAACCTCAGCTTCTGCTAACAGTTCCTTTTCCCGATACAGATGATGCTGGAAAAAAAGCTTGGTGGAAGGGGGCTGTCGTAGCCAGGTATGAATCCGCAGTTCCTCATCATACCGAGCGGGACGGTGATAGGTGATGGAAAACTGGCGTACAGGCAGGAGAATCCCCATTTTCTCCTCCATTTCTGCGTAGGTAAGTCCCAGTCGACGGATCCATTCTGTACGAGCTATTTCACAGTAGACCGCATAATGGGCATAATAGACTACTCCCATCTGGTCCGTCTCAGCATATCGGACTCGTATTCGAGTTTCATGGGGGACCTCCCAGAGGTCTTTATTTATTTTTTCTGGGCTAACCATCGCTCCAGAGCTCTTTGGTATGAACGAGCTTTTCGTAGATGTTCTTGATAGCTTTCTGAGAAATCATGATAGCCGGATCCATCAGGGCGAGCGCAAAAATAAAGATAAGCACTGGGGGTGTAGTTGAGCACCGCTTCGATGCTTTCAATCGAAGGTATCCCCACCGGACCAGGAGGAAGTCCCCGTCTTTTATATGTGTTGTAGGGAGAATCAATCTCGAGCATTTTATGAGTGACCCGATTGACGGAGAAATTTCCCCAGGCATATATAACAGTGGGATCAGCTTGGAGAGGCATACCCAGCCGTAAGCGATTGAGATACACACTTGCGATGAGAGGACGCTCACTTACCCGGTAGCTTTCCTGTTCGACGATGGATGCTAAGATGCCTATTTCTATAGGGGTAAGTCCCAGGGCATAGGCCTTTTTCTGTCGTTCTTCGTTCCAGAATCGGTGATAATTATCTTCCATCTTCTCTATTAGCCGTTGAGGTGAAATGGTCCAGTAGACTTCATAGACGTCAGGTAAGAAGAGGAGGGGCCACGTGTAGGAATTAAACCCTTTCTCCTCCCAGGGAAAATGTCGGAAAGTAGCCATCCAGGTGCTAGAGTCGTAAGCGAGTACCTGCCCCAATGCAGCTGCTAACTGTCCTGGACTCCTATGCGGGCGGAGGTAAAATCGAATAGGAGTTTGCAAGCCTTTTCGAAGGCGATTCCATACATGCATGCAGTTGTCTCCGGGTCGCAGCTCATAGTGGCCTGGGCGTAAGGGAGTAAAGAGAGCCAGCCAGTACCAGATGGTGTACCAGGGAAAAAGGGCCTGCAGCTGCTTTCGGTGTGTGTCTCGGGTCTGCTTGTCGAGAGGGATGCGCCAGATGAGTGGCTCCCGAAGGCGGATGGGGGCTGTGAACTGTAAAATCCCCGCCACGATCCCGAGGAGAAGGAGGCCTGCTGCGATTCGACGGAAGCGTTGACTCTGGAGGATATGTGACCACTGGAAAGAAGTGGATGTTTTTCGGGTGCGACGTTTACGAGGCATGGCGGTCTTGGTAGAGGGAAATATGTCTTTTCAAGCGGCGATACTCAGGCTCGAGCCAGGTGGGTATCGGCTGAGAAAGGTAGGGCCATTGTCTGCGTACGATGAGTTCAGCTATTTCCTCAGGGCTCAGCTTTTCAAGAGATTTCCGAAAAAGACATTCGCTGGCGGCCTTGACTCCATATACATTTGTGTCATAGGGGATGGAATTGAGGTAAAATGTAAGGAGGCGCCGTTCTCCCCATAATCCCTCGATGAGGGCACCTAAAAGGGAGCTTCCCCAGGTGGAAGCCTTAGTGGGATAGAAAATGAGTTCCGCAGTGCGCTGGGGCAGAGCAGGGGAACGCTGTCGGGTAGGTTGCCTTTCGACCCACTGGAATGCGTGAATAAGAGAAGCGGGCTGCTCTTTTTCTCCTACCCAGCCCCACTTAGGGGTACTGCCATGGAAAAAGCCCTGTAGTACGGGAAGAGGAGGGAAGGGTATCCACCGAAGACTCCATAGAAAAACAAGACCTACTATCAAAAAACTGGCTATGAGGCTGATCAGCTGCCGTAATACCCACCGTAGGGGCCAGAGAAGCATGGCTACCCCAGCTGAAGGTGTTCTAATCGTTGCTTGTAAAAGTTGTTAATCGTCTCTACTACTCCTTCGGGCGTATCTACTAAGGCAAAGAGGAGGGTATCTTCAGGGGAGATATAGCTCCACTCTTCCATGAGGGTTTTCTTCATCCATTCGATAAGCCCTTGCCAAAAGGCAGTGCCAACCATTACGACAGGAAATCGCTCGATTTTCCGAGTTTGAATAAGGGTCAGGGCCTCAAATAGCTCGTCCATTGTACCAAACCCGCCTGGAAGCACGACAAAGGCCTGAGCATATTTCACAAACATGACCTTTCGCACAAAAAAATAATCAAAATTGATGAGAAGATTGTCATCTACGTAAGGGTTAGGGTGCTGTTCGAAAGGAAGAACGATATTGAGCCCCACAGAATGTCCTCCCAGTTCTTTTGCACCTTTATTTGCAGCCTCCATGATCCCAGGGCCCCCTCCTGTTATGATCCCATATCCGCTCTCTACCAATGCCCGAGCTACTTGGACGGCGAGCTCATAATGTGGGCTGCCTGGTTGGGCCCGAGCTGAGCCAAATATCGATACGCAAGGCCCTATTCGCGCTAAAGTTTCAAATCCTTCTACAAATTCCGCCATTATACGGAATATTTGCCACGTATCGGTGGCCCTCTTTTCCCTTAGGTCTCGTGTTTTATTGAAGATATTCTTGGGCAGACCGTTTGTAGGAGGTATCATACAAGCTAAATAACAAAGTTACAGTATTTTCTGGAAGGTATCCGCGCTCTGCTTCCATGTACACGCCTCTTGCCAAAAGGGTAATAAAAGAGAAATGAGTATCTCATTTGTACTTTCAAGAAAGTTTATGACGATAGAAGCGTCGATGGGGAGCCGTCGTCGATGAATAAATCGCTCAATATGAAGGGCCATTCCCGAGAATCGGGCAAACCGGAGCAGCAGGTGCTCTTTCTCGAGGGCTTGTAGAAACTCGACCCACGTGGCGGGAGCCCATTTTCGATGGGGGTAAAGTGTTTCTCGTAGAAATCTTTCTTCGAAATCTGCCAGACTTTCTGCGGGATGGAAGCTTTCCCATGCTTCTCCGAGGATGGCATCCAGCCAGAGGTCTACAAAGAGCCCTGCATATTTTCCTGCTACGGGGCGCAGATGCCGTCGGGCTGAAAGGAAAGCAGGATGTCGGTCTGTCTGCCAATCCACCCACCGATGGTATTGTATCCCTTTCTGAATGAGAGGGGGTAGGGCTTCTTCTCTTTTTCCCTTTACTCCGTCTGCTATGAAAGCTCCGAATCGAAAGGGAGGGGGATTCACAGCGAGGAAAATATGACCTAAATGATGCATGTGGTTTTTCTCTGGCAGACTATTGGGGGCTCTCTTTTTCGTTTTGCCCTTCTTCCTGGGAGGGGAGATGTAAGTGATCTAAAGCTTTCCGTAAACTACCCATTTCTCGTAGGAGTGTTTCTGCCTCTTGAAGAGAGAGACCTGTGGCTTCCATGAGATAGTGAGTCGCTCGCTGCCACAGTTTTCGGTTTAGGAGTTGTAGATCCACCATGCGGCTGTTCCGCACGTGCCCTAATCGGGTGAAGGCAGCTGTAGTAATCATATTGAGTATGAGCTTGGTGGCTGTACCAGCCTTTAGGCGGGTACTGCCTGTCAGCACCTCAGGACCTGTTATGACGACGATAGGGTGCTCTACCAGGTTTTCCAGTGGGGTGTTGGGGTTGGCAGTAAAGGCGCCGGTTAGGGCTCCTACTTTCCGTGCATAGAGAGCGGCTCCGAGAGCAAAAGGGGTTCGTCCACTTGCACTGATGGCAAAGAGGGTGTCCTTTTCGCAGAGCTGGAGGCGTTGTAGTTCGGTCTGAGCCGCTGCCTCGTCATCTTCAGCAGCTTCTATCGGGCCCCTCAGGGCTGCCTCCCCACCAGCGATGATGCCTATCACTCGGTCGGAAGGCACCCCGAAAGTAGGCGGGCATTCAGCTGCATCTAAGACGCCGATCCTACCGCTGGTTCCGCTCCCCGCATAAATCAGCCTTCCTCCTTGCTTTATTCTTTCCACCAGGGCTTCGATAAAACGGGAGAGCTGCGGTATGACTTCCCGTACCTTGAGGGGAACTTTCTGATCTTCATCATTCATGGCAAAGAGCACAGCTTCGATTTCCCATGTCTCGATGTTTGGATAGGGTGAGTCTTTCTCGGTCAGCCAACCCACTGGACGAAGATACGTCCAGATGTGGATTAACAGGGGAGAGTAGGCTTTGTCTCGTCTTGGGAGTGTTCGGGTATGCGGGCAGGCCCGGTCGGTGACAGCCTCCGAGAACTTGGACCTATGGAGGGGGGGAGCTCCCATCTTGCTTGAAAAGGGCTACCACACACGAACTACAAATCCTTTTAGATATTCCCCTTGTGGATGATAAAGGTCTATCGGGTGATCGGGGGGAGCGTGAAGAAAATGTAGGATTTGTATCGTCCGTCCAGTGTCAGTGGCGGCTTGATAGAGCATATCGCGGAATAAGGCAGGGGTCATGTGGGCCGAGCAAGAAAAGGTAAAAAGTAGCCCCCCTACAGGAAGGGCTCGCAGGGCTCTTCGATTGATTTCTCGATAGCCTCTTATGGCTTGAGGGAGGGTATCTTGATGATGGGTAAAAGCAGGAGGATCTAAGACCAGTATATCCCATTTCCCCGGCTCTATCTGCTTCAAGGCGTCGAAGGCATCGCTCACCCATAGGGTATGAGCGACATTAGATAAGCCATTTAATTGCAGATTCTTCTCTATGAGAGCGGCAGGTTCGGGCATGATCTCTACTGAGAGAATCTCCTGAGCCCTCCCAGCCGCTGCATAGACAGTGAAGCCCCCTGTATACGCAAAAAAATTGGCTACCTTTTTTCCAGCGGAGTACTCTCGTAGGAGTTGGCGGTTTTGTCGTTGGTCGAGGAAGAAACCAGTTTTTTGGCCGGTGGGGATAGAAACCGAGAATTTGAGCCCGTTTTCCTCGAGGATGACTTCTGGGATAGGCTCTCCCCATATCCATTCAGAATCAGTCAGATGCTCTCTGCGCAGGTATACACTTTTGATGGGAAGCTTTTCTGTGAGGAAACGGAGTAGGGCAGGACGGAGGCGTTCTGCACCAGGCGTTCGAAGCTGGATGACTGCCACGGAGTCGTAAATATCGACGATGATCCCTGGCGTTTGGTCTCCTTCGCTGTTGAGGAGGCGATATCCAGTAGTGAGTCGCAGGTCAGGTAGGCTTTGCCTCAGGGTGAGAGCTCTTTGGAAGCGTTCTTGCCAGAAACGCTCATTTGGAGTGATTTTAGTCGTTTCCCATGAAAATACCCGACAGCGAATGGGACTTTGCGGGTCCCAGTGGCCATATGCTACGGGATTGCCGTGTTCATCACAGATACATACGGTATCCCCTGCCTCTGCTATCGAATCTGGACTGAACGCCCCAGAAAAAAGCCATGGATGCCGCTGCTGCCTGATTTTCTCAGCTTTACCGGGTCGTAGCCGAACACGAGGGGTGCGCGTCATGGAAGGCAAGTAAAATGCACAGGAAATAGAGGCATTCAGCTAATCCCCTCCCATAAAGGAAAGGAGAGAGGAACGGCGAAACGATCTTCTGATTCGTAAAGGGGAGCAAGCTACGCTTGTACTGCAAGAAGGTTGACTAACGCCCCTGATTGATAGTAAGGGAGGACGGGGTGTAGATCCCTCCGCAAGCTGTATTTTACATCTCGCTGCATTCCCAGTTCTACCAACCTGTCAAAGTGAGCAGAATGTTCCAGGTAGTACTTTTTTCGATGGTCGGCCATTTGGTACAGACTCATAGCGATGAGGGTAGCATCATCGTTTACTCGGAAGTGCCCTTCTAACTCAGTGGCAACCGCTCCAGCAAATAGGGTGTCCTCTAAGTTCACATGATCCTTCCAGCCTGAGCAGACCAGTAGGACGGGTTCTTCTTGGATTCGGAGCCAGTTCACGAGGGTAGACATGTTGACGAAGGCACCTGCGACGATCTTTTTTGCGTGGCGTACAGCCCATAGCGCACGTGTTCCATTCGTGGTGGTGAAAGCTAATTTTTTGCCCTGCAAGTCGGCCTCTAAAAAGTCGTAGGGGGAGTTGCCAAAATCGAAGCCTGTTACTTTTTCCGCCCCCCTTTCTGCGGCTGTGAGGTAACCTTCTCGCTTGAGGCTTCGACAAGCCCGAAGTGAAGGGACAGGTCGGATTTCCGTGACTCCTCTATCCAGTGCCACGCAGAAACTGGTCGTGGCCCGTAGGATGTCGATGACTACCACGATGTAATCCCCTACTTTGAAAGTAGGTATCAGTGCTGTAGACAAGCATACTCGAACCAACGGACGAAATCTCATAGGCGAGCTTTGAGGCGTTGGGTGAGGGATGTCTCTGATACGAAGGGGGGACGGGTAATGCGAAGAGGGGTCAGCTGTCCTCGGATAGAGATATACACCGTGTCTCCGAGTTGGTACGTAGGGGGGAGGTAGCCTAATGCGATGCCCCGTTGCAGTGTAGGTCCGAGGGAGCCAGAAGTGATCCGTCCGATTTCTTCTCCCTTTTCATTCAGAAGAGGCATCGCATTTCGGGGGAGCACACGAGCGGATTCACTTAGTAGGCCTACCAGTTTCCGGCGGAGTCCTTCCTGTTTCTGCGCTTGGAGAGCGGAGCGCCCGATAAAGTCTCCCTTTTCCAGTTTCACAGCCCAGCCGGCCCCCGCTTCTAAGGGGGTTGTACTTTCATCTATATCGGTACCACAGAGGAGATAGCCCATTTCCAGGCGCAGGGTATTTCTTGCAGCTAAACCAGCTGGGGATGCCTTCAAGGAGCCTCTCTCAGCCTGGAGGATAGCCCAAAGTTGGGGGCCATATTCTTTGCGAACGAAAAGCTCATAAGTCCATTCTCCTGTGTAACCCGTCGTTGCGACAAGGACTTCCATACCTGCCACAGAAAGTTTTTGACAGCTGTAGTAAGGCATAGCCTCGATAGCTGTCCTGTCCGTGTGCATACCCAGTAGGTCTGTACTGGCAGGTCCCGAAAGTGCGATAAGAACTGTTTCCTCAGAGATGTCCTGGAGTGATACGCCCGTGGGTGGAAGGTTTTCTCTTAGCCACTCGCGATCCCGAGTTGTATTTGCTGCATTGACCACTAGGAGAAATAGTTCTGACTCCAGTTGGTAGAGGATTAGATCGTCGATGATACCTCCTTGGGGGTTGAGTAGGAACGTATACTGGGCTCGTCCTGGGGTGAGTTTCGCCAGATCATTGGTGAGCACAGACTGCAGAAACTCCGCAGCTTTGGGCCCCCTCACCAGAAATTCTCCCATGTGGGAGAGGTCAAAAAGGCCGGCTTGTTGTCGTACGGCATGATGCTCTGCTAACTCGCTTTTGTACCGCAGAGGCATCTCCCACCCCCCGAAAGCCGTCAAATGGGCACCTAGCTCTCGATGTTTTTCTAAAAGAGGAGTTACTTTTAGCACTACGCAAAGGTACGACACCGTATATTTGTTCGTGCTCGAAACAGTTTGCTATGGCATTTGTGCTTGTGGCCCTTGGCTCGCTCCTCTCTGTATGGGTATGGAACGAAATTTTTCTGCGGTTTGCTCGACGGTTAGGGGCTCTCAGCCAGGGCATTCCTAATCAGAGACGATGGGATAGTCGACGCAAACCTATCATAGGAGGTATCGGTTTTTTCGTAGTGGCGCTGGGCTTAGCTGCGTGGCGGCCGGCGGATCTCCCTGTTTCTCATGCGCTTCTGGCAGGGGCAGTGGTGGCTTTTCTTACCGGATTAGCGGATGATGCATTCGTCTCTGTACCGCATATCAAGCTGCTGGGCCAGTTAGCTGCAGCTACGGTAGCCCTCGCATTAGAAGCACCCCGCCTCGAACTGGGCAACCCTATTGCCTCCTTTTCTTTGACGCTTTTTTGGTATGTGGCCGTAATGAATGCCTTCAACATGATGGACAACATGGATGGCATTTCAGGCAGTCTGGCCTTTTCTATGCTGATAGGGACTCCGTGGCTACTTCCGCAAAGTCCGCATGTTTTCCTCTACGTTGGCCTGGCAGGAGCCATACTCGCTTTTTTGTATCGAAATTGGCATCCTTCTCACTTGTATATGGGGGACAATGGAAGCCAGTTCTTGGGTTTCGTCCTCGCCTACTGGGGTACAGAAGTATGGGAGGCCCGTTTTGTTCTTTCTCCCTGGGCCAATCTGTTTGGGTTGATCAGTCTTTTTGCGCTTTTGGCTGGGGATACCTTTTGGGTAATTCTCTCCCGTCTGGTGCGGGGTGTTAGCCCTTTCAATGGAGGTACGGACCACCTGACGCACCGTCTGGCTCAGCGAGGGTGGCCTGTCCGATGGATATCGCTGAGCATTTTGGGCGGGCAAGCTACCCTCACTCTCCTCTCTATTTTCTCCGGAGGCCATGAGCAGTATGAGTGGCTCCAGATCCTTGTCATCGCAGCTGTTGGAGGAGGTATTGGTTTCGTTCACCTGCGGCATATGCGGTCTGCTCTTCGTTTGGCTCGAATGAGACAGACAGTGTGAGGATTCTCTACTGGCAATATTTTTTTACTCCCCCCGGTGGGTGGGGAAATCGAAGAAGCTATGATTTGGCTCGTTTTTGGCGTCAGGCAGGGCACCAGGTATGGATAGTCGCGGGAGGTACGTACTTTCCCCCTTCCCTTGTGCGGAGACTGGGAAAGCGTCGCTGTTTCCGGACGAAAGAAGGGATAGTCATCGTGTATTATCCTGCTGTATATCATCAAGGACAGGCTTTCTGGCGGAGGGTGAGGAGTCTGGTAGTTTTTTCCTTGTGGAGCTTGTACATTCTCTGGCGTTTGCGAAAAGTGGTCTATTTTCTGATTGCTGCGGTCCCTCCCCCTTCCTTGCCCTTTTTAGCTGCATTCTACAAACGGTTCTTTCGTCACCCGTTTGCGGTGGAGCTGTATGATGCATGGCCGCTTGTGCCTGAGGCGGTGGGGGTGGTTCCGGCATTTCTGCGGGGAGCACTACGTAAATTGAGCTACTGGAGCTATAACCAGGCAGACGTGATTCTGGCGCTGTCACCGGGCATTTCTCAAGCCCTCTGCCTGCCCCGGGCCTATTTGAGCTATAATGGGACTCGTCCCGAGCTATTTTACCGGCGGAAGCCTCCTGCTTTCTTACCCTTTCGAATCATCTATGCGGGTACCCTTGGGTGGGTAAACTATCTGGATTTCCTGATAGAAGTAGCAAATAGGCTTCGGGAGTATTCTGCGATAGAATTTTGGGTAATAGGAGAGGGAGGGGAGAAAGCCAAGGTCGTCGAAAAGGCAGCTCATTTGCCAGCCCTTCATTTTTTTCCCGCTGTCCCAGTAGAAGAGGTTCCCTATTGGCTTTCTGAAGCGCATATCGGGGTCTCTACCGTGCGTCCAGTAGACGTGTTGTCTACTAATAGTGCAAATAAATTTTATGATTATCTTGCCAACGGACTGGTTGTGGGTATCAACTATGGGGGATGGCAAGCGGAGCTACTGAGGCGGGAGAAATGTGGTTTTAGCTCTTCGGATGTGGATTCTTTTTGTAGGAAGATTTTACATTACTACTGGCACAGGAGAGAGTGGGAGTATGCCTCTGCTCGTGCCCGGTTGGTAGCAGAGAGACTGTTCGATAGGCGTATTCTTGCGAGGCAGATCATAGAGCTGCTTTCTCCATTCTCGTGTACTTGAGAGAGGGCGTTACCTTCGCGGCGTATGTGTGGTGTGGTGTGGGTGCGACTTTTGCGTCCACTGGATGACTATCCCTCCCCCGTGTGGGGCCTTCGGCACGTTTCTTTACTTCTCCAGAAACAGCGCAATAGAGGTCAGGATGGTGCAGGGCTGCTGACCTATAAGGCCCGAGTTGCTGCTGGTAGCCCTTATTTTTACAGAAAGCGCTTGATTGCGCCTCGTCCTCCCTGGAAATTCCTGCTTGAAGAGATATGGCAAGAATGGGAGCTCCACCAGCGGGAAGGAAAACATCCGTACGCTTTTCCTTTCGTAGGAGAGGCTTACTTAGGCCACCTGCGGTATGGCACTTTCGGGGGGTACACGCTCGAAGAAACCCATCCGGTCATTCGACAGAGTAGCTGGCCTTCTCGCTCTTTGGTGATTGCAGGGAACTTCAATCTCACGAATGCGCAGGAGCTTTTTCAGCGGCTTGTAGCGATGGGGCAGCACCCCCTTTTCCGAAGTGATACCTATACGATACTCGAGCGGATGGGTCACTTTCTGGACGAGTATGTCGAGAAGCTTTATCAAGAAGCCAAGGAAAACGGACTGGATAAAGCAGAAGCTTCGTCCTATATCACGGAGCACTTCCCTATGGTAGAATGGCTGGCCCGCAGTGCGCGACGGTGGGATGGGGGGTATGTGATTGCAGGTTTACTCGGAAATGGCTGGGGGTTCGTCATGCGAGACCCTCTCGGTATCCGACCTGCTTATTATCTCGTAACCGAAGAGGTGATCGCGATGGCTTCTGAAGCCGCTGCGCTGCACAATGTGTTTGGAGTCTCTCCGACGTATGTCAAAGAAATTCCGCCTGGACATGCTCTCACTGTGTCTCCTTCGGGCTCTTGGCAGGTGCTCCCTTTCTCTGAGCCTGCCCAGAAACCTACCCGATGTGCTTTCGAACGAATCTACTTCTCGAGGGGTAACTCTCCTCATATCTATGGAGAACGCAAAGCTCTTGGAGCTTTGCTTGCCGCCGAAATAGCTCGATTTCTTGACTATCGTTTCGATAACGTAATATTCACTTACATTCCCAATACCTCACAAGCAGCCTTCTGGGGACTCTTGAAGGAACTGGAGAATATTCTCATCCTTCGCCAGTACAAACGCATCCAACGAGAACGGCTCAGTGAAGAGCAGCTCCGAGAAGTGCTTCAGCAGCGCATCCGGGCAGAATACCTGGTGTGGAAGGATACCCAGAGCCGTACTTTCATTTCTGCTCCTGAGCTTCGCTCAGAAATGTCTCGGTATGTCTATGATGTGATTTACCACGTGGTTCGCCCAGGAGAAGATACATTGGTATGCTTAGATGACTCTATCGTACGGGGTACTACCTTACGCCAGACGCTTCTTCAGACGTTAGCTCGTCTCCAACCTGCTCAACTTATCGTTGCCTCTTCGGCACCTCAGATACGGTACCCCGATTTTTATGGGATTGATATGGCTACCTTAGGGGATCTAATCGCTTTCCAAGCTGCAGTTCAGCTCCTGCGAGAATACCGACTAGAGGAAGTACTTTCTCATACTTATGAGCTGTGCAAGCGGGCAGAGGGGACAGAGGAGTTTGCCTCCGTAAACTATGTCAAAGCCATTTATGCTCCTTTTACAGAAGCACAAATCGCAGCAAAAATAGCTGAGTTAGTCAGGCCTCCTGAGCTTTCGTGTCCGCTAACGCTCATTTTCCAACCCGTGGAAAACCTTCCTAAAGCCCTTCCCAACCATCGGGGAGATTGGTATTTCACTGGTACATACCCCACTCCGGGGGGATACATGCAGGTCAATCGGGCTTTTATGCAATACTACGAAGGGCAGACACACAGGAGGGCTTATGAATGATTCTCTCTTTCCTTTCAGCCTACATCCGACCCCTCCTGGTAGCTAACGGGGTCTCGAAGGGCAGAAATATAGTGCAGCTATTCAGGAGGAGAAGCTTCTTTGCCCTCAGAACTGGTTACCCTATCCATCGGGGAGCTCTCAGCATAGCTTCCGTCCCTCTTCGATTCTTTAGTCTTATGAGGCTTTTTGTTTTGTATCACCCGTCACCGCTTTCTACGGCGGTATAGAAAGATGCATAAAGTTACCTAAGAAGAATAGCCATACATAAGGGTAGCTTACTTGAACTAATCCTTCTACCTTTGCAAGTTATGCAAACTGTTAGTGCATCGCGTATCTGGGGACTTGCCTGGGAACGCTTCAAAGAAACATGGGGGCCGCTTGTGGGCCTCTTCGTCGTTAGCATTTTGGTGTCATTTATCCCTTTCGTGGGTTCTCTATTTAGCTTACTTATTTTCTCGCCGGCTCTTTTTGTTGCGGGGCTCTGGGTAGCCAGGGAGGGAAAACTAAGCTTCGGAGATCCTTTCAAGGATGTAGGAAAGTTAGTTCTCATGGGCTTGTACCTCGTCGTTCTCTTCCTTGTCCCTGGAATCATCTGGGCGATTGCCTATACTTCCTATGGGATGTCTGTCTTCATGGCCCCTGATACTTTCAATCCCTATGGAGAAGGGGGTTCTTCTCTTGGTGCAGGCTTCTTTGCTCTCATTCTCCTCGCCAGTCTTTGCCTTTTCGTGATTCAGCTTCTTTTCTGGCCTGGTATTCTACTCCTATACGAGGGAAAAGCGAGTTTTGGGGGAGCCTTTGGAGCAGGCCTCAATCTTACTCTCAAAAATATCGGGATAGCAGTCGGATTTTTTCTTCTTTTCCTTCTTGTAAACCTGCTTGGCGCTATCGCTTGTGGCGTCGGCTTGCTCATAACCGTGCCTGTTTCGTACGTAGCATATGGGATCTTTTATCTGGTTATGATGGGAGAATGGTCTGAAAACAATTCCACCTTGGCGTAGCTATCGGCTTTTGACTTTAGTTTCAGAAGGAATAGCCTTAGGAGGAAATTTTTCGGGATACAACGCATCGTACCAGAGGAGGGGTAGCTTTTGACAGGAGCTCTCCTTGGAGGGTGTGTTTTCAGGATGAAGGGTGCCCCTCTGCCCCTCTATCTAAGGAGCAGCCGAAGCCAGCCTAATCCTTGAGAAATCGATATCGGAAGGCACGAATCCGCCTTTCCCATGTGAGGATACCTACATGATGGAGGTAGTACAAGACCGGGACGACTACCAACGTGATCACCGTGGCGAAGCTAAGTCCAAATATAATCGCGCTGGCTAAAGGAAGCCAGAAAAATGCCGTGTCTCCCCCGAAGAAAATTTTCGGATCCAGATCCGTAAAGAGTGAAACGAAATCAATATTGAACCCCACTGCGAGGGGGATAAGTCCTAAAACGGTAGAGGTAGCTGTGAGGAGTACGGGCTTGAGCCGAATAGAGGCCCCTTCGATGATGGCTTGACGAGTTCTATATCCTCTGTGCCGCAGCTCTTCGATAAACTCGACCAGTAGGATACCATTTTTGATGACCACACCCAGCAGAGCGACGATACCCACTCCAGCTAATACTACCGAAAATTCGATGCGGGTGAGAGCGAACCCCCATATCACGCCAATAAGGCTGAAAAGGACCTGGGAGAGAATAACGAGAGATTTCCCTATCGAGTTAAACTGAGCTATCAGAATAAGGAATATCCCTCCAACTGCCAGTAGGAAGGCGCGCTGGAGAAAACCAGCTGCTTTTGCTTGTTCTTCCTGCTCGCCTCCGATGCGGATGGAAACTTCTCGGGGCAAGGGGAACCCTTGGAGAGCTTTTCGGAGCTGATTGTTAATTTCGGTAGCATTGTAGCCTGGGAGCACGTCTGAAGAGAGGGTAATCGTACGCTTGAGATTTTTTCTGCGGATGAGACCAGGACCTGAGGTATAGGAAAGGCTTGCAAAGCTCGACAAAGGATACTGCTTGAGTCGACCATCACTCAGGTCTCGAAATACGATGCGGTGAGCCAAAAGCTGCTCTGGATTGCGCTGGTAATCTTCTGCGTATCGAATCTGGATCGGATATTCTTCTTCTCCTTCCCGAAACTTCGAGGCTTCCTTTCCGTAAAGAGCGGTTCGAAGCTCACTTCCTAGCTGAGCGGAGGTGATACCTGCCCGGAGCGTGCGCTCTCTATCTACCAATAATCGAATCTCGGGACGTCCCAGCACCAGATCGGTTGAAAGATCTTGAATACCTGGCACCTGGAGAGAATCGAGGTATCGCTTGACTTGCTGAGAAGCGCGAATCGCTAAAGCGGGGTTCTCACTGGAGATCTCGATCTGGATAGGCTTCCCCGCTGGAGGTCCCGCTCTATCTCCTTCCACCAGGAGATTTACACCCGGAAGGTCAGCCAAAGCGGTGTAGATGGAGTCCAGGTAGGGTCGCGTAGACCTTCCGCCCCGCTTACGAAATTCTACAAATGCCACGGTGATTTTAGCGCGGTTAGGCGCATTATTGCTGGTACGGTCAAAAGCATCGCCAGCCCCTACGCCCACATTCACCAGTATCGAAGTTACAAGAGGGTTATCAGGCTTCAGAACTTTCCGTACGCGATCGTATGCGATCTGTGCAATTTGATAAGTGTACTCGGCAGAAGCCCCTTCTGGAAGCTTTAGATAAGCATAAATGTAGTTAGGATCCCGAGAAGGGAAAAAGCTTACTTTCGGAGGACGAATGGCAAATAAGGCTATCCCCCCAAGGAAAAGAGCGAGCACGCTTACTAAGACCCATTTGGGATGACCTCGAGTGATAGACCAACGAAGGAGCCGCTGATGAGAATCCATGAAAGTGGGAAGCAATCGTTCTTGGAAGCGTTCGATCAGCTTCCGTAAGAG
>JANZYW010000018.1 GCA_026413325.1 Bacteroidia bacterium
GTGTCTTTGCAGATTCGCTGGCAGGAACGGGTGAATGAAAGAGAGGGGTTATTCCATGCTTCTTGGATCCCTGAGGACATGCCCGCTCATTCTATTTTCGAGCGATTTGGCGAGGTGCCCTTGCCCCCCTACATTCGGCGAGCGGTAGAGGGGGAGGATAAAGAACGGTACCAAACCTTCTATGCGCAGGAACCAGGGTCCGTCGCTGCTCCGACGGCTGGGCTGCATTTTACTCCTGCCGTGTGGGAACGGCTCCATCGGAAAGGGATCCAAACCTATCCTGTTACCTTGCATGTGGGCGTCGGTACCTTCCTTCCTCTGCAAAATCCCGACGCTCCGGAGCTCCATCCCATGCATGCAGAACCCTTTTCCATCCAGGCCGACACGCTAAGAGCCCTCCGAAATACATCAGGTCCTGTGGTATGTGTGGGAACCACGACCCTCAGAGTGGTGGAAAGTCTCTACTGGTTGGGATGCTCGTTTTCAGAGGGAGGCGCTGCGACGGAAATACCTCCTCTCATCTGGCGAGAGAGGCGGTCGCTCCCGCCGTGGAGGGAGGTTTTAGAAGCTGTTCCTCCTGTATCAGGTTCTACTCAGCTGTACATCCTTCCCGGATACCCTTTCCCAATCACACAAGGCCTCATTACGAATTTCCATCAACCTGGCAGTACGCTACTCGGCCTTGTAGAAGGATTTATCGGGCGGGAGGGTATCCAAGAGGTGTATTCTTATGCGTTATCTCATGGCTTCCGATTTTTGAGTTATGGAGATGCTTCACTTTTGTGGCGAACATGAACTGGATTATTCGAGATGCGCGTTTATTCTTACCTGAAGGGGAGCGAGAAGGGGATGCATGGATAGTAAATGGAAGATGGGCTGCATTCGGGCAGATTCCATCCTGTGCTCATGGCCTCGCTGTCCAGGCGAAAGGAGCTTATCTCCTTCCTGGGCTCATTGATACCCATGTGCACTTTCGAGAACCGGGACTGACGCACAAAGGCAATTTCTATACGGAGAGTCGAGCGGCTGTAGCTGGTGGGGTGACGACGGTATTTGATATGCCCAATACCTACCCACCCACGACTACCCTTGAGCGCTGGGAGGCTAAGCTCCAGGCTATAATGGGGAGAAGCTGGGCGAACTTTGGCCTTTACTTTGGAGCCACAGCAGACAATCTCTCTGATATTCGTCGGCTAGATCCGCATCGGGTGCCTGGTGTCAAGGTTTTCCTTGCGGCCTCTACTGGGGAGCTTCTGTTAGACAATGAAGAGATAGTGCGGCGTATACTGCGTGAAAGTCCTGTTCGTCTCCTTTTTCACAGTGAGCGAGAGGTGATAGTGCAGGCAGCTCGAGCGAAGTGGGAATCGCACAGCTGGGAAGAGGTTCCAGACTTGCATACCAAGGCTCGGCCGTCGGAGGCATGTATTGAGTCTACTCGATGGCTCTTACAAGAAGCCCATCAAGGGACGGTTCCTTTCCATATCCTACACGTCACGACTGCAGAAGAAGTGGGTATGCTGGCTGAGCGTCCTCCCACGGTTTCTGCTGAGACGTGTCCTGTATACCTTCAGTGGAGTGCGGAAGATTTCTCGACCTACCGAAACCTACTCAAGTGCAATCCTTCTCTCAAGTATCATAGGGATAGGGAAGCCCTATGGCAGGGTTTGATGGCAGGCATCTTGGATACGGTGGGTACGGATCATGCTCCGCATCTTTTAGAGGAGAAGAAGCTGCCTTATCCGCAAGCTCCCAGCGGGGTTCCCTCTTTGGGATTTTTGCTGCCATGGTTGTGGCAGCTGGGGCAGCAGCGGGGGGTGCCGCTTCAGTTCTGGTTAGAGAAGATGGTATATGCTCCTGCTCGTTTGTGGAGGCTTCGCGACCGAGGTCCTCTCTGCGAGGGGTACTGGGCAGACGCTGTTTTATTTCATCCCACGGGGCAAACACACGTCCCGGAGGAGCATTCTCCTCTTCATTATGGTAAGTGTCGGTGGAGCCCTTTGAATGGTGCTGTTTTGCCGGGGGCTATATCGCATGTGTGGGTAAATGGAGAATTGAGTTTTGCACATGGACGCTTTCAAGGCGCTCCTGCAGGTCGGCCCGTGGAGCTGGGTTAGCCTAACTTTATTCGGGTGGGGTTGCTCTCCTACTCGGTTTCTTTCTTCGGAGGAGCGGTTGGTAGCACGTGAGCCTATTCTCCGAGGACATATCTTGGAGGAGCGACCTCCTTTATATGTTCGAAGTAACAGTCGTGCTGTGGGGATACGAATGGGCCTTCAGCTCTACTGGGCAGGTGAGGTATTGTTAGAGGGAGAACGGCTTCCTTGGCGACTTTTGAGGCGGATACCTAAAGTGCGCTACTACACCTATGCACTTGGAACCGCATTTCGAGACCGTTTGGGGGAGCCTCCCATGCTCCTCTCCCAGCGGGCTGTGGAGCAAGATGTGGCGCTTTTAGAGGAACTGTATGTGCAGCAAGGCTATTTCCGTGTAGCTGTGCAACCGCAAATCAAGCCTGTTCGGGCAAAGGAGGTGCAGGTTATCTATCGGATCCGGCCAGGTCCGCGATGGTATGTGCGAGAGTTAGATGTAGAGGGAGGAGATTCAGTACTGATAAGCATAGTCGATAGCTTGCTGGCAGGGAAAGTGCTGCCCGTGGGAGAGCCCTATCAGCTTCCCCGACTCGATAAGCTTCGAGAAGAATTGCATCAGGGGCTCTTAGCAGAGGGGTATTATGGGCTACCGCTGAGTCAGCTCATCTGGGAGATCGATACCTCTTCCAGAGCGGAAGAGCGGAAGTCCTCTCATGGGATTCTTAGGCGGTGGATCGGTAAACGTCGAGAGGATGCGCCTACTTGCGTAGTGAAACTTTTTCTGCCTCCTGGATATCGACGTTATCGGTTTGCTGAAACTGAGCTGGTGGTTCACACGCCCGACAGGGCTGTGGACATAATAGAGACGTATGAGGGGGTACGCATTCAGACTGAGCCTCGAGCAGTAGGGATGATTGACCCTCGAGTTTTTGTGGGGCGACTCTTTTATCCACCTCGCCATTTTTATGACCAGCGTGCCATCCATGCTACACAACGCGCACTTCAAACGTTGGAGGTAGTCCAGTGGGTAGGACCCTCCGTACAGCGAGACAGTGGAGACTTCGTACATGCCCGCTATGATATTGTCCTTCGTCCCCCGTTGGATGTGATGGTTGGGATAGAAGGTTTTCAATCTACCCAACCATTGGTGGGGAGCCTTCCGCTTCCAGGAGCCAGTGCGCATCTTCGTATTGTTCATCTTTCTCTTTTTAGGCGTGCTTGGCCGCTTCGCGTACGAACGCAAGCCGCTCTCAGTTACTTTCGACGAAGGCCAGAAGAGTCTCCTTTGCCACTCTACAATCTCTTAGGAGAGCTTTCCCTCACGATCCCTGAAAAAACCTTCCGCTTGAAAGAAGTACGTCCCCGTCCCTTGTCGCGAACCCTAACTCAGCAGAGCCATACTTTGCTGCTATCGTATCAAGACATACGACAGATAGACTTTTCTCGACGCTACGCTACCTTTTCGTGGGCGCGTCGGACCCGTTTTCTCTTTCAGGACCGTCGGCAGGAAGAGCAGGTCTGGACTCCTTTTAGCCTAACGTTTGTTGACAGCCGTTTTTCTTCTGCTTTTGCGGCGCAAATAGAAGCACTATCTCCTCTTGTTCGTACAGTAATTCTGCGGGATTACCTCCCCCGGCTGACACAACTGACCGCTTGGCAGGTTTCTTCGAATCGGAACTACTTTCAGTCGGAAGGGCGAGGGATGGGGGATTACTCCTCTTTGCTGGTCGAGTTAGGAGGGTGGGTACCTTTTTTCCTGGAGCATCTTCTCACGTTGACTGTACCGAGAGAAGATAGTACTTACAGGGACAATTTATTATTCAACAAGTTTCGATACGGGGTTTTTGTGCGAGCATTGGCGGATGTACGTCTTCGAAAGATGCTACTTTCACCTAAACAGCAGTTTGTCGCTCGAGCGCGACTGGGATTGGCTCAGGGACTTTACTATACGACGGATGTTCCTTTCGAAAATCGTTTTTTTGTTGGAGGGCCCAATAGCATGCGGGCATGGCAGTTTGGTGCACTGGGGCCTGGCCGGTATACGTTCCCGCAAAATCTTTTTCTCATTCCAGGCGGGAGTTTTCTACTGGAGCTGAACGCAGAGATCCGCCAAACTCTTTTTCGTGGGATCCAACTGGCGCCTTTTGTGGATGTAGGAAATGTATGGTTTCTGACCAAAACCGCATTTGAAGATCCCCGGGGGATTTTGGGGAGAAGTCCTTGGCCTGGTGTGGGGGCAGGGGTCGGTTTGCGATGGGACCTATCAGTTCTCGTCATCCGCGTGGATGTGGCGCAGCAGGTCTTCGACCCAGCGGGGGGATGGCTTTTCGCACGCTTCCCAGTAGGCGGAGTACGGAGCCAATATGTTTTCGCTGTGGGGTATCCTTTCTGAGTCCAGGCAGGGGGCAAATCGAAGAAAAAAGATTTGTGTTAGCGTCATAGATGTGGAAAGTTTGTCTTCTCCTCCTCGTCATTTCTTTGTGGGGGCAGGGAACCCGTACCTGGGGAGTCGGGCTTCAGTTCGGCATCAACTTACCTGCTTATCGTACTTCTCAAAAAGTCGATCAAGCGGTAGTACTCCCCGGATTCACTGGAGGGGTTCAGGGGCGGCTCTCTTTGAAGCAAAAGTGGGCTCTTCAAGGAGGGATCTATTTCAGCCAGCGAAACTCCGCTTATCTCCTCACAGAGAGCTACCCCAGTGATACTACCGTAGGAAGCTTTCGAGATGAATACACTGTACATATCACGAACAATGGACGGCTTGAGGTAGGACACATAGAAGTCCCTCTATTGCTTGAGTGGAGCTTTTTAGAGAAAGAAGATTGGAGGTCATATGTGCTTTTGGGATTGCACGGCGGTTATCAGGTGTTTGCGAGAAACTATGGAAGGACGCAAGTAGCTCTCGAGGGGTTGGATTTTCTTCCGCTGTTTGGATTTTCTCCGCAGACTCGAGTTATCGTAGCAGAGGGCCCGATAGAGCCAGGAAGAGTTCGTTTTCGCCGGGGGGACCTGGGTGTGTGGCTGGGAGGGGGTAATGCCCACTCTATGGGGCCGGGGGTTATGACATTTGAAGTGAGGTTTTTTGGAGGGGTGGTAAATTCATTTCGCAGTCCTGCGGGTGTGCGTTTCTATAATGGCTCTGTCATGTTCCTAACGGGGTATCTTTTCTGAGTGTAGTACTTTTGGGAGATGGGGGAAGGAAGATTAGGGCGAGGAGGAAAGCTTACGTTGGTGGGGGTGTTCATAGGTCTCTTTTTGGCCGCCCTGGATCAGACAGTGGTAGCCACGGCGCTCCCGCGCATTTTGGAAGAGATAGGAGGGCAGGCATGGTATGGCTGGGTAGGAGCGACTTATCTTTTAGGGAGTACGCTTTCGGCTCCGATTGCAGGGAGACTTGTGGAGATCGTTCCCCGGCGTGCAGTGCTTCTCGGATCACTGTTTTTGTTCGGAGTAGGTTCTGCCCTGTGCGGGTTGTCAAGCACTTTTCTCGAGCTTGTCTTGTATCGTCTGGTACAGGGGATAGGGGGAGGAGCGCTGTTTTCCCTTGCGTTTACCACGCTTGCCTGGTTTTTCCCTCCTCGTGAGCGGAGTCGGTGGGCAGGTCTTATAGGAGCTATTTTTGGAGTGGCATCGGCGGTCGGGCCTCCTATAGGAGGTTATCTTGCATACTACTTATCTTGGAGGTGGGCATTTTGGGGGAACCTTCCCTTTTTATTCGCTGCCTTTGGATTTGTATGGCGATTCCTTCCTGGGCATGCCCCTGCAGAGCGGGGGTCTTTTGACGGAGTGGGTGCGATTTTGTTGGCGGGATGGACAGTGCCGTTTTTATTGGCATTTTCCTTTTGGGGGCCTGAGCGGTTGGGAGATCCTTTATGGGGGACTGTACTTTTCATGGTAGGGGTGATTTTTTTGGGGATTTGGGTGCGTCATGAGCTCCGAGTGCGCAGCCCTTTGTTTGAGCTAAGGTTGGTGCAGGTCTCTACTTTTCGGCATGCGGCGATTGCAGGATTTTTTTTCGGTCCGGTGTTTTTGGGAGGAGTTACCTTTTTTCCACTTTACTTACAATCTGTCTTAGGGTATACTCCTTCTGAGAGTGGGTTTCTTTTGTTGGCTTTCACCGTGGGGGCTGTTTTGAGTACAGGTGGGGTGGGTGCCTGGGTGAGCCGGCATGGGAGGTACAAGCCTATCCTTTTGGTAGGTGCGCTTTTTCTTTTCGCTTTTCTCATTCTGGCCGCAGTGGCCCTTCCTCGTTTTATCTCAGTTTATGTTCTACTGCTGGTGATGATAGGGGCGGCTATTTCTCTTGGACCCTTCCAGGCGCTCTTAAGTGTAGTGGGGCAAAACGACATACCTCCCGCTCGGATTGGGTCGGTGACCAGTGCGATACAGTTTATGCGTCAGGTAGGCTCAACCGTGGGTTTAGCGATTCTGAATCTTTTATACTTGAATGGGGGTGGAGTTAAGATGTCTATCTGGACAGGTCTGAGGTGGGTATTTGGTGGGGCTGCGCTAATGGCGCTTTTTCTCTTCGTTACTGTATGGTTGATGCCAGATGGGAGGCTTCGCCAGCGTCATCCGATCGAGGTCGAGTAAATTTGGGCTGTGTTAGCCCTGTGGTTGAAGGAAGTATTTTCTCTTCTCTATTCGTTGGTTGCGTACATCGTTTGGGCATTGTTTCTGATGGGGACGGGCCTTTTCTTGTGGGTTTTTACAGGAGGGGTTTTGCAGACAGGGGCTGCTGAGATGGAGGCTTTTTTTAGCATAGCACCGTGGTTTTTGCTCTTTTTAGCACCTGCTCTGACGATGAGGACATTTGCGGAAGAGTTTCGCACGGGTTCTTATGAGCTTCTTGCAACGGCACCTCTCTCACCCTGGCAGATCATAGGGGGTAAATATCTTGCCGTAGCGATGGTTTTGGCTTTTTCACTGGTGCCCACACTGATTTTCTATGCGTCTATTGCTTGGTTGGCTCAGCCTCGAGGCGCTGTAGATCACGGAGCTATCCAGGGGGCCTATGTCGGCTTATTTTTATTAGGATTGGCTTTAGCTGCTCTTGGGCTTTGGGCTTCTACGGTAACGAGTCACACTATTATAGCGTTCCTATTGGGTCTCTTTTGGGGGTTCGTCTGGCTTATCGGATTTGAATTTGCTTCCGAGCTTCCAGTAGGTCAAAAAGCACAGACTTTTTTAGCTTATCTTAGTTTGATGGAACATTACCGGAGTCTGAGTCGGGGGGTAGTGGACAGTCGGGACGTATTGTACTTCTTGAGTGTGAGTGCGTTGGGTTTGGGGCTTGCCCGACTACAACTGTCGAAAAGGCACGTATGAGGGGACTCCTGGCTTTTCTCACGGGGTTGGCAGCTCTTGTTCTCCTGAATCTCGTTGCCCAGCGGTTCTTTTTTCGGCTTGACCTGACTCAAGAAGGTCGCTATACGCTTTCAGCAGGTACAAAGAGCTTGTTGAAGCAGCTGCCTCAAGCGGTATATGTAACTGTATATTTGGAGGGAGACTTCCCTTATCCTATCCAAAGATACAAAAGGGCGGTAGAGACCCTGTTGGCAGAGATGCGTGCTTTATCTCCGAAGCCATTCAGCTATACCTTTTTGAATCCAGCTCAGCGTCCAGAGGCCCTTCAGCTTCTCAAGCGGCGAGGAGTACAGCCTATACCCATCAATGTTAGGGTTTCGCAGACTGAGACGCGTCGGCAGTACATGTATCCGATAGCAGTAGTTCAGTCGGGTCAGCAGGAAGTGTGGGTTGACTTAGTCAAAGGGAATCTCCGTCCTACGGGGGAGATAGACCTTCTGGAGGCGGAGCAAGAGGTGGAGTATAAGCTTGCAGCGGCCCTCCGGCAGATAGCCGTGTATGGAGAGAAGCCGCTTATTGGATTCCTGGAAGGCCATGGAGAATATAAAATGGAAGAGATGCCACAGCTAAGAGCAGAGCTGGAGCGGTTTTATCGGCTTCTTCCAGTTCGAGTGCGGGAGGGACAAGCCCTTCCTCCCGCTAAAGTTTTCCTCCCAGAGAGCCTAAGAAAGCGTTTGCAGGGGGATGGTTACGCGGCGATACTCGTGATAGGGCCGGATAGTGCCTTCACGGAACGGGAAAAATATGAGCTTGAACAGTATTTGCTGCGGGGAGGGCGTCTTCTCTGGCTGATCGATTTCCATCGAATCAACCTGAGTGAGAATACGGCTCTGACTCAACTTCGTGAGCTGAACTTGGATGATATTTTTTTTCGCTGGGGTTGGCGGCCTGGGTATGACTTGATACAAGATTTCTCCTGTGGTTATATCGAGGTTATCCGAGGGTATTACAATGGGCCGTTATGGGGGGCCGAAAAATGGATTTACTACCCCATTATTTATATCTTTCCTCCTCACCCCATTACTCGGACGGTGGATGCTGTGCTGTATCGCTATGGAGGGAGTGTAGACACCCTTCCGAGAAGCGGGCTGAAACATTATATCCTTGCCGTGAGCTCTCCGCTGAGCCGGTCTGTGAAAGGCACTCAACTTATCGATGTGGCGACCCTTCTAAAAGCGCCTCCTTCTCCTGATAAGTTTCAGGGAAAAGGGTTCAGACCCGTGGCAGTTCTCACAGAAGGTATTTTTGAGTCTGTGTTTCAGGATAGAGAGCCTCCTGTAGACGCCGATGCACCGCAGAGACCCACAGCGACATTCTTGCCGAAGTCTGGATTACCAGGAAAGGTCCTGCTGCTCACGGATGGAGAGCTCGCCTTGCCAGCGGAAGTGCAGGGGCGTAAAGGAGATTATGTGCCATTAGACAATCTCACTTTTATCCTAAACTGTATAGATTATCTCACAGGAGAAATCGCCCTTACACAGGTTCGTAGTCGGAGCATACAGCTGCGGCGCCTGAATCCGGCACTTATCCGAGCACATGCATTTACTATACAGACGCTAAATTTGGTTTTGCCCGTGCTGTTGATGGGGGCGGTGGGAGCGGGGCTGTACTTTTGGCGTAGGTATCGGTATCGACGTCCTTTGGTATGAGTAGGAACTACTGGGCTACGATAGGTTTGTTGTTGGTGCTTCTCGTGGGCATCGGGGTAGTTGTGTGGGGCAATCATATCGTGTCACAACGGAATGAAGCTGCTCGTCGTTTTTCTT
Source organism: Bacteroidia bacterium (assembly GCA_026413325.1). GTDB lineage: Bacteria > Bacteroidota > Bacteroidia > SpSt-205 > SpSt-205 > SpSt-205. The sequence continues at coordinate 9,224 of JANZYW010000018.1, forward strand.
TTTCGGATACGGCGGCCATCCAAGGGATAACTCTCATAGAGAAGCACGGTGATACAGTTTATCGCCGTTTAGATATGCGTCGTACCAGTAAAGGATGGCGTATAGGAGATACCTTGGAGGTTTTTGAACAGCCGCTCCAGATTCTGTTGAAGACTGTGGCGGGGCAGGTTCCTCGTGCTCCCGTGCCGTCATCTGCCTTACGCAACGTGCTGCGTTTTTTGAAAGAGCATCGGATTGAGGTGGAGCTTTCTTTTCAAGATGGGCGGGTGGAGCGTTTCTATGTGGGAGGTCCTACGCCAGATCAGCGCGCTTCGTACATGCTGCGTCCAGGCAGTGACCAACCGTATGAGGTGTTTCTTCCGGGTTTTGAAGGGTATCTCACCTCGCGCTACTACCCTGATATGGGTGTTTGGCAGCCGAATCTTGTTTTTGATGTGCGTATTCGCGACTTACAGGCGGTGCAGGTAGATTTTTGGGGGGATCCGGGGAATAGCTGGCGATTGGAGCGGTCTATGCCTATGGAGAAATGGCGCCTTGCCACAGGAGAGCCTGTCGATTCAGCGCAGGTAGATGCCTATCTGTTGGTGTATGCGGGACGGTTTTACGCTGATGAGCTGGTATCATCCGATTCACTGGCGGGGCTATCTCCTCTGGCAGAAGTCCAGCTGATGCTCTGGTCTGGCAAAAGGTATCACTGGTTGGTATATCCTCATCGGAGTAGTCCTCTTCATTACTACGTTCGACTTCTTCACTCTCCCTACTTTACATATGCGGTGAGCCGATATGCGATAGATAGGCTCCTATATCGGCGGGTACAGTTCGTATCTCGTCCCTCCTGAGGTATGATGAAGCTGTGTGAGCGGACTGGGAGGGACTGTCATTAAGGGGGGAGCATTACTTTTGTTTAGATTTGTGCTATGCAGTTTCGTTTCACTGAGGAGCAGGAGATGATTCGGCAAGCGGCTCGGGATTTTGCGCAGAATGAGCTCCTGCCAGGGGTGATAGAGCGGGATGAGACTCAGCACTTTCCCGATGCCCTCGTTCGAAGAATGGGAGAACTGGGATTTCTGGGGTTGATGGTTTCTCCAGAGTATGGAGGAGCGGGGATGGATACGGTTAGCTATGTTCTTTTGATGGAGGAGCTGTCTAAAGTAGACGCTTCCGCCAGTGTGATTGTTTCGGTCCAGAACTCGCTTGTGAACTGGGGTATAGAGACATTTGGCACTGAGGCTCAGAAGCAAAGATACCTTCCTCGACTGGCTCGAGGAGAGTTAGTAGGCTCTTTCTGCCTCTCTGAGCCGGAGGCGGGGAGTGATGCTACCCAGCAGCGGACGATCGCCGTCCGAAAGGGAGATTTCTATATCTTAAGCGGGACGAAGAACTGGATCACCAACGCAGGCAGGGCAGGTCTCTATCTCGTGGTAGCTCAGACAGACCCGAGTAAGGGTAGCCGAGGTATCAGTGTTTTTATCGTCGAGCGGGAATGGGAAGGAGTTATCGTAGGGAAAAAAGAAGACAAGCTGGGCATCCGAGGCTCTGACACGCATACCATGATTTTCAACGATGTGAAAGTCCCTGTAGAAAATCGGATAGGAGAAGAAGGATTTGGGTTCAAGTTTGCAATGAAAACGTTAGATGGGGGGCGGATTGGGATTGCCTCTCAAGCGTTGGGTATCGCGTCGGGTGCATATGAGCTTGCATTACGATATAGTACACAGCGCCGAGCTTTTGGAGTTCCTATCGGGAAGCACCAGGCGGTAGCCTTCAAGTTAGCCCAAATGGCTACTCAGATAGAAGCCGCTCGTTTGCTTTGCTTGCGTGCGGCTCGTGCGAAAGATAGAGGGGAGCCGTACGGTCTCTTAGCTTCCATGGCGAAGTTATATGCTTCCCGCGTGGCGATGTTCGTCGCTCCTGAAGCCATCCAGGTCCACGGGGGATACGGCTATGTCAAAGAGTATCATGTGGAACGTCTCTTTCGCGATGCGAAGATAACGGAGATATACGAGGGGACGAGTGAAATCCAGCGCATCGTTATTTCTCGGGCTTTGAGTAAGGGAGAGGCTCCTTTGCTGGTGGGGTAGGCCTGTCCCGACAAGGGGAGCTGAGAGAAAGCTCGCCTTTTCTGATGAGTCGCCGGCGTATGTCGAGAAAAAGAGCCGCTTTGTTTCCGTAGGGTGTAGAGGCACTCCCTGTTCGCTCCTCGCTGTTCTTTTTTGCATCTCCCGTCACGGTATGAACGGGAGATAATAGGGCTTTGGCTCTCTTTATATTCAATCTAAACAGTAACTTTGGCGCATGAGTGAGGCTTTCGTGGTATTCCGGGAGGCTTTAGAGGGGGTATTAGTTGTGGGTATATTGGCTCGGTTTTCACCCCGCTCGCACTGGCCTTATATCGGAGTTGGAGTATTCCTTGCGGTTGTTGTGAGTATTTTGGGTGCTTTTCTCTTGCATCGGATAGCCTCTGCCCATATGCTCTGGGAGATAGGTATTTCGCTGATGGCGGCTGTTTTGCTTTTGTCCATGGTGGTCTGGATGCGAAGGCGGTCTATTGGTTTAGCGAAAGACTTACGGGAGATTGCCCAGACGCAAGGGCGATGGATTGTATTGGCTACCAGTTTTTCGGCAGTCGCTCGAGAGGGGTTGGAGACAGTAGTTTTCTTGCGGGCCCTCTGGGGCATGCAAGAGCGGTTTTCCTGGCTTGGAGGGGTATTGGGTTTGGCTCTCGCTTTGGGCATAGGGGTGCTTTTATTTGTCTTTACTCGGAGGGTGCCTCTCCAAAGTTTCTTCAATGTGACCTCCATTTTGCTTTTGCTTATCGCTGCGGGGATGGCAAGCTATGGAGTCCATGAGCTAATCGAGTTGGGAGAGGCACAGTATGGCTGGGCAGCAACTCTCGCGGAGCATAAAGCATGGGACCTTTTTTCCCCACTATCTACTCCTCCTGAGAGACTCAGCTGGGCCCATCTTTTCATAGAGGGGAAGTATTATCCCCCTCTTCATCATAAGGGCTGGGTAGGGGCTATCTTGAATGCGCTGACAGGGTGGAGAGCCTCTATGACATGGGCGGAAGTAGTTATCTGGCTGGCTGTTTTCATAGGGGGCGTCTTTTTATGGCGAAAGCAGGGTCCCTCCAGCTAAGCTCCTTTCGTATCTTTGAGAAGTGCGGCTTATCTTCGTTTCTCTCCTGGGGACTGCATGGTCGCAGGTAGCTTTCTACATCGAGCCAGTTCGCTATTTTACCTTAGAGGGGCAGCCCTATGTGGAGCTTTTTCTCGGTGTAGATGCTACCAGTTTGCGATATGTTCCCACCTCTCAGGGGTATGAAGCAGAGGCTACATTTTCTCTCGTCCTTCGAGATGCAGAGGAGAGCCCCATCTATGCAGATAAGTTTCGCTTTGCTCTCCCCGTCCTGGCTGATACGCATCTCTCCTCTCGGCAGCGCATTTATGTCGATGTGCGTCGGCTTCGGCTTGCTCCTGGTTCTTACACTCTCGAAGTAGAGGGGAGCGATCCTCGTCAGCTTCCTCGACCTCAGCTTGTAAAGGCCATAACACAGTTTCAAGTCCCCGATACAGGCAGAAAATTTCACTTTAGTGACTTGGTATTTGCCAAGGGGCTGCGAGCCCGGCCAGGGCAGGGGTATGAGCGACATGGCCTTTCCTTAGAGCCGTGGGTTTCGAATGGCTTTTTAATCGACCCAGAGACACTGGTTGTATATGGGGAAGTGTATCACATAGACAGCTTGACGCAGGATCCCTATTATCTCCGCCTGAAAATAGTGGATGCGCAGCGAGCGGTGGAGCTCCCTGAGTACACTTCGGTCAAAAGGCCCCGACGTCCGGGACCTTTTGAGGCATTTGCTTTTACGGTACCCTTGCTACGCCTTTTCTCGGGGGTCTATCTGGTGCAGATCGAACTGTGCAAAAATGACGGGGAGGTACTCGCCTCCTGGTATAGGCGTTTTACCCTTTTCACCAGTCGAGAGCCGATGGCGGAAGGCACAGAAGCGGAGTATGACGAGCGGTATGGCTTTCCTGAGAAAAAGCTGGATGAGCTGCTCGCAGGTATGACCTATCTGGCTACTCCAGTGGAGAAAAGCTTTATAAGCGCACTGAATACCTTCCCAGAAAAAAAGAAATTTTTTGTAGCTTTTTGGAAAAAGAGAGAATCTCGGGGAGCGGGCCTCACTTTCAAGGAGTTTTTACAGCGGTTTGAATATGCGCAGCAGCATTTCAAATCTTCTTTGCGGCCAGGATGGCGTACCGATCGCGGTCGCGTTTTTATCCAATATGGCCCACCTAATGACATGCAGTTTTTCTACAATGAGCCCGACAAGTACCCGTACCAGATATGGACCTATAATCAGATCGGTTCGCAAGGGCAGGTGATATTTGTATTTTATGACCCCGATCTGATCACAGGAGAGTATCCCTTGCTCCACTCCAATAAGTTGGGGGAGCTCCAGAATCGGAACTGGAGAGCGTTTCTCCTTCGTGCACGCGCGGCTTCGACGGGGGAGACCGAGCGTTATCAGCGGTTCGGCAGTGGAGGGGCCTTTCTCTTCCGGGATGATCAGACTATTGGTTTTACTCGAGACGACAGGTGAGAAAGAGGCACGGATCGGGACGCGGCTTTAGGCCATTTGTCCGGGGGGACTTTCTGCGTTGACTCTGAAACCCCTCTAAACCCTGGGGGTTTTCAGGCTCCAAGGTGCTCTTCCTTTCTCGTGGAGGTAATTTATGAACTGTACCAGTCCGTGGATGAGGGAAAAGGTTCGCTCTCGTTCTACTTTGCGTATCTTTTTTAGGTAAGCGGCCCATGCGAGTATTTCAACCTGGGCTCTCTTTTGTTCTCGGGCGAGAAATTGGTGCAAAGGGACTTTCATTGTCTGAGTAGAGGGGTATCGCCAGCGAAGGAATGCTTGGATTGCGGCCGTAGGTGAGGTCGACTTGGGAGTTCTCTGGGTCTGCATCAAGACATATACGAAAAAACTACAAATGAGGGTTGCGAGCTCAAGGAGTGTACAGAAAGGGTTTCGTTGTGAAAGCAATTTGTTTTCTCTACTGTGACAAAAAAAGTAGCTCTCTGGCTGCTAAATGACCTGCGGCTGCATGACCATCCTGCTTTGCATGCAGCGCTTCAAGTGCGGCCCACCGAACTTTTATTCGTGTATGTGTGGGGCCCCCCCTCGGTACGATGGGGAAAGTACTCTTTCCCACCCGAGTGGCCGCTTTCTTTGTCTCGGCTAAGCTCCCCTCGACAGCGTTTCCTCCTACAGGCGCTCCTTGAGTTAAGCCAACGGGTTCATCTGGTTCTCCTCGAAGGAGAACCACAGGAAGTGATACCCCCGTGGATGGCTCAAGAAGGGATCTCTGCGCTTTATGCTATCCGAGAGTGGGCTCCTGAGGAAGTTCGGTATCAGAATGCGGTATCGCAAGTTCTCCAGAGAGAGGGAAAATCGCTATTCCTGTACGAGGGGAATGCCTTGTATGAGCGAGAGCAGCTTCCTTTTGCAGTGGAGGCTCTTCCGCAGGTATTCACCCGATTTCGACAATTGGTGGAGCGAAGCTCTTCGGTGAAAATGCCGTTGGAGTCGCCGCCTTCCCTCCCTTCTTTTCCTTCCGAGGAATCTCAGAAATGGCTGAGGCATCGTCTCTCGGATCTTCCTCCACCGCATGCACAAGCCTTTCCCTTCGAGGGAGGGGAGCAAAAAGGAAAAGAATGGCTTCAGCGGTATTTTGCAGGTCCTCTTTTTACTTATAAGCAGACCCGGAATGGGTTCATGGGGTCGACCTTTAGCAGCCATCTCTCGCCTTGGTTGGCAGTAGGGTGCCTTTCTCCTCGGTGGGTATATGCCCAGCTTCGGGCAGCGGAGAGGCGAGAGGGGGCCAATGACTCTACCTATTGGCTTTTTTTCGAGCTCTTATGGAGGGAATACTTTCGCTGGCTTATGGTTCGGTGGAGGGGCAAAATGTTCGCTGCGGGGGGTATCCGGGGCTACCAGCTCCCGTGGAAGCAGGAAGAGCGTCTTCTGGAGGCATGGATAGAGGGGAAGACTGGCTATCCGATAGTAGATGCCGCCATGCGAGAGTTGGGGGCCACGGGTTGGACTTCTAACCGGGCGCGTCAGATCGTAGCCAGCTTTCTAACAAAGAACCTCTTTTTAGACTGGCGGTGGGGAGCTGCATACTTCGAGACACAACTGATAGATTATGATGTATACAGCAACTGGGGAAACTGGCTATATCAGGCAGGCGTGGGTACGGATGGGAGGGGATTTCGATGGTTTGATCCGGTACGACAAGCGAAGCTATATGATCCAGAAGGACATTTTATCCGGCAGTGGGTGCCAGAACTGCGAGGGGTTTCTGCGCCACGGGTGTACATGCCTGACCCCGGGTATCGAGAGGGCTTAGGATATCCTACCCCTGTGGTGGACTGGCGAGCCAGCCTCGCCTATGCGAAGGACACGTACTGGCGCACCGTTCAGGGAGCCCCGAAGGGTAATCAGCTTCTGCGGCTTTTTCAGGATGAGGAGACATGAGGGAGTCGATGACGGGACTGGCTCTATCGTACAAGGTGAGCCGAGACATTACCCGGTACTATGCGCGTACCTTTTATTTTGCCTCTCAGATTTTATCCCCCCGCCAACGCCGGGCCAGTTATGCCTTGTATGCCTTTTGCCGAGCCGCTGATTCCGCAGTGGATGAGCCTCTTTCCGCCGAGCCTGCAAGAGAGATCGCTTCACTTCGCCGCTTAGTAGAGAATCCTTCGGAAGGGGCCCACCGGTACCCTTGGGGCGAGGCTTGGTGGGACACAGTCCAGGTGTATCAGATTCCTCTCTCGCTCTTTCATGCGCTTTTAAATGGGGTGGAAATGGACCTTCACCAAGGTCGCTATCAGACTTTCTCCGAGCTCTATTTATACAGTTACCGGGTGGCTTCTGTGGTGGGTATCATGATGACTTATGTGCTGGGATTCTCAGATGAGCGAGCCTTGTTTCATGCAGAGCAGTTGGGGGTCGCTATGCAGCTGACAAATATTTTACGGGACCTGGGAGAAGATCGACAGAGAGGCAGATTATACCTACCGTTGGAGGAGCTCCTTCAGTTTGGCTATACAGAGGAAGACTGGGCTCGAGGTGTGCGAGATGAACGGTTCTACCGATTGATGGCGTTTCAAGTGACTCGTGCGCGGACTTATTACAAGGAGGGCATGGCAGGGGTTTCGCTCTTACGCACTCCAGAGGCTCGCCTGTGTGTCCGCCTCATGGGTCGGTTATACGAAGCCATCCTGGATAAGCTGGAAAAAGAAGGGTATCCTTCTTTTTCTCGGCGGGTGTATCTCACCTTTCCGGAAAAAATATCTCGTGCCCTTCCTGAGCTGAGACGGGAGCTTTTCTATTCTCTTAGGGAGGAAACTCCGCCATGGGGCTATAGAGCCTCCATCGGGGTAGCGGTGCTGAGCTTCCCCGCAGCTTTCTCGCTTTTGACCGGGTATTTTTCTGATTGGTACTGGATGGACAGTCTATTTTTATCTCTGTGGGGAGTAGCGGCATTGCTGCTGCTCGGTTTCTCCTGGAGAGGACTTTTGGTGGGGATGCTGGGGGTAGGAGTGGGTGGCTTGAGTGAGGCAGTGGGTATTCGAACAGGGTTCCCTTTCGGAGAGTATTTTTATACGGCTGTCTTGCAGCCTCAATGGGCGGGGGTACCGTTGCCTATTGCTTTAGCATGGGGGACCTTGGTCGGCCTCGGTCTTCTTATCGGCTCTCGGTGGGGGCGTTATCGAAGGATGGCGGGGGTAGTCGCGCTCGCAGTGGGCATAGATGTCGCTTTAGAACCATTTGCTACGGAAGCTCGAGGATATTGGGTGTGGATGGATGGGGAGGTTCCTTGGATGAACTATATAGGGTGGGCGTTTGTGGCTGGGTTAGTGGGTGTGATGTCTCCTTCTCTGTCTCCTCCTCCTGGCGTACGGCGCTTAGCATTCTTGTTGATAGGCGTTTTGGGGGGATTGCTGCTTCTCGTCGATGTTACCGCAGGCCTATGGGTGGAAGCAGGGATCTCTTGCGTGCTTCTTGTTGGCGGGTTCTTTTTGCTTTCTGCCGGTATGGGAAACTTTTCTCCCCCCCTGCTTTCAGAGAGACAATCATGAGCGCATAAGGTTCCCTTGATGCATCCATCTCGTATGCGGATAGCCATTGTTGGTGGGGGGTTGGGTGGGCTAAGTGCAGCGGTCCATTTGGCGAGAGTCGGGGCTCAGGTTGTATTGATTGAAAAGGAAGATATGCTCGGAGGGAAGGCGGGAGAGCGCTGGCTTGGGGCATATCGCTTCGATACGGGTCCTTCTGTGCTGACCCTTCCGGCGGTAGTAGAGTCAGTGTTCCGCTTTGCAGGGGTTTCTTTAGAGGCTTATATAGAACTGGTGGCGGTCGATCCCCTCACAGCGTACTTTTTCCCAGATGGGAGAAAGTTCTTTATCTGGCGCAATAGGGAGCGGATGCGGGAGGAATTTCGGGCTTGGGGTAGCACAAGCTTGCAGGACTGGGAGAGGTTTCTGCGTTATACCCGTCGTTTGTACGAGAATGCCGCTCCGCTCTTTCTCTATCAGCCACTCCATGAGGTGCGGTATCTCTTGCAGAGTCGAGCCTTGTGGCGTATGCGGAATCTTTTTCTTCCTATAGATCCCTTTCGGTCGATGTACGGCGCTATTCGACACTATTTTTCAGACCCTGCGCTCATTCAGATTGCTATGCGCTATGCTACGTACAACGGCTCCGATCCCTATCAGGCGCCTGCCACGCTGAATCTTATTTTCTGGGTAGAAAATGGGCTGGGGGTTTTCTATGTAAAGGGAGGCATGTATCGGTTGGTAGAGGCTTTAGGGAGACTTGCCCAGGAGCTGGGGGTCGAAATCCGGTCAGGTACTGCCGTACATCGGATTCTTCATCGACGAGGGAAAGTCATCGGCTTAGAAACAGACAGGGGGTTCCTGCCTGCAGAAGTGGTAGTGAGCAATGTCGATGTGTATACGACTTATGAACAGCTCCTTCGGGCCCCGTTACCTAAGCTCATGCGGTGGGCGGATTCTTCGCTTTCCGGACTGGTTTTTTTATGGGGGGTGCGAGCTCAGACCTGCCTTCCTCATCATACGGTCTTTTTTAGCGAGGATTATCGTCAGGAATTTGAGTCTTTATTTCGAGTTCGAAAGCCGCCTCCCGAGCCTACTATTTACGTCGCTATTACTTCAAAGGAGGATAGCTCGCATGCTCCGCAAGGAGGAGAAAACTGGTTCGTTTTGCTGAATATGCCTGCTTGGGAGGGGGAATGGCCGGCCCGAGAGACCCAACGGCTTCGAGAAGCGGTTCTCTATCGTCTAGAGCGAGCAGTCCCTGGCTTGGAGCGGGCGAAAATAGAAGAGGAGGCGGTTCTTACTCCCGCTTATTGGCAAGCGATGGGGAGCAAAGGGGGGAGCTTGTACGGCGCTGCTTCAAATCGAGTATGGTCTGCGTTCGTCCGACCGCCCAACCGGAGCCGACGTTTTGAAGGGCTCTATTTTGTAGGGGGAAGTACGCACCCTGGCGGGGGTATCCCCTTGGTGCTCCTCTCGGGCCGTCATGTCGCTCGCCTCATCAGCGATGCATACAAGATAGTTCCCAAAAATGTTTGGCAGATTGTATGAAGAAAAAAGTAGTTATCATCGGCGCTGGATTTGGAGGGTTAGCCATGGGGATTCGCCTACAAGCGAGAGGCTACACCGTATCTATCATAGATAAGCAGGCACAGCCAGGAGGGCATGCCGTGCAGCTGCGCAAAGGGGGATACACTTTTGACATGGGGCCTTCCTTGATTACAGCTCCGGGTCTGCTCAAAGAACTATTTGCCTTAGGAGGGAAAAGTCTGGAGCAGTTTCTTACACTGTTGCCTTTAGACCCCTATTATCGGGTGTATTTTTGGGATGGTAGCTTCATCGATTACACGGGAGATAGTGAGCGCATGAAGGCTCAGATAGCGGTACTGTCCCCTGGGGAGGAGCGAGCCTATGACGCCTTCATGCACCGATCGCGAGCCTTTTATGGGGCTGTCATAGAGCAGGGGCTGGGTGCTCGGCCATTCGGGTGGCGAGAGCTCATTTTCTTTCTACCAAAAGCTTTGCGACTGGGGGCGTTGCGGTCTTCATATGCTTTAGCGGCTGATTACTTCCGGGATGAGCGCCTTCGATTTCTTTTTTCTTTTCATCCGCTTTTTATTGGGGGAGATCCGTTTCAGGCGCCTGCGGTCTATCAAATGATACCTTATCTCGAGAAGCGGGAGGGGGTGTGGTATGCCATCGGAGGGATGCATGCGGTCGCTCAGGCACTTACAAGGCTTTTTATCGACATGGGAGGGATGATTTATCTGGAAACAGAGGCAAAACGCATCCGAGTTGAAAAAGGCGAAGCTGTAGCCGTACAGACCTCACAAGGGGAGCTCCCTGCCGACATCGTCGTATCTAATGCAGATTTCCTTCATACGGTCAGGCATTTGTATCCGGAGCCCTACCAGTGGGGTGCTTCTCGCGAGCGGTGGATGTCCTACTCCATGAGTGCATTTCTCTTATACTTGGGACTGCGTCGTACCTATCCTGAGCGCCTACCCCATCACACCATAGCGTTAGGACCTCGTTACCGCGGACTGGTCAAGGATATTTTTCGGCGGAAAGTTGTACCCGATGACTTTTCTCTGTATTTGCATGCCCCTACTCGCAGTGATACCACCATGGCTCCTCTAGGGGGAGAGAGTTTGTATATTCTATCTCCGGTGCCTCATCTCCGACCAGGGATGGATTGGAAAGCGCTTTCTCCTACCTATGTCGAGCGGATTCTTACTTTCTTGGAAGAGAAACTGCACTTGCAGGGGGTACGAGAGGAAATAGAAGTGCTGGAAACTTTCACGCCAGAAGACTTTGCGCTGCAACGTAACTGTACTTATGGGGCTGCGTGGGGTCCCGAGCCGCTACTTTGGCACACGGCGGTTCTGCGTCCGCCTAATCGGAGTCGTCGGATTCCGAATGTCTTTTTTGTGGGGGCGGGTACTCATCCAGGTGCAGGCATACCGGGGGTCCTTCTCTCTGCGAAAGCTACAGAGGTTGCGGTAACGGAGGCTTATCCTCTCTCTTTGGCACCTGTACCGGTATGAAAGTTCTCCTTTTTTGGAGTTCAGGGAAGGATAGCGCTTGGACCCTATACAAGCTGCGGAGAAAAGGCTATCCCGTCGCAGCTCTTCTGACTACGACTACTCCAGATCACCGGGTTCCTTTTCACGAGGTAGAGGTGGGTTGGGTACGTGCGCAAGCTGTGGCCGCAAGCCTTCCGCTTTGGGAGGTTCCGCTTCCGCCCTTTTGCTCAAATGCAGTATACGAGCAGATAGTAGGGGGAGTGTTGATACAGGCTCGGCAGCAGGGCTTTACGCATGTTGCTTTTGGAGATCTCTACCTCGAAGATATCCGACGGTATCGAGAGCAGCTTGTCGAAAAGTATGGGCTGGTTCCTCTTTTTCCTATTTGGACAGGTTCCCCGCTCAGCTCAGGCCGATTGGCTCGCACGATGTTGCGTTTCGGCCTTCGAGCGGTCGTGACATGGGCGGATCCTCAGTACTTCCCTGCCTTCTCTCCGGGGCAGCCTTTTGATCAAGCCTGGTTACAGCGACTGCCCGATGGGGTCGACCCGTGCGGAGAAAGGGGAGAGTTTCATACTTTCTGCTATGCGGGTCCGATGTTTTATCAATCCTTAAAACTTCCTCTCAAAGACGGTAGTGAAGGTGCTTCCTGGATGGGTACGAGCCACTGTTGCCGGCCTTTATTGTGAGCCTGGCGATTTTTTTATTGACCCCTGGCGGCCGGTCAAGCGGGCATTGATTACGCATGCCCACAGTGACCATGCTCGAGGAGGGAGTGCGGCTTATCTCACTGCAGAGGAAAACGTCCCTCTCCTTCGCCTAAGGCTGGGAGCCGTTTCGATAGAAGGCATACCTTGGGGAGAGTCTCGATGTATGAGTGGCGTTCGAGTAAGTTTCCATCCCGCTGGACATATACGAGGTTCCAGTCAAATCCGACTGGAATATCAAGGAGAAGTGTGTGTCATAACGGGCGATTACAAAAGGCATTCTGATCCGACGACGGTCGAATTTGAAGTCGTGCGGGCGGACATCCTGGTGTCTGAGAGTACCTTCGGCCTTCCGATATATCAATGGGCTGCGCCGGAGAGCGTGATACAGGAGATTGCGGAGTGGTGGTCATCTTGCCATGCAGAAGGGAAAAACGCCATTTTGTATGCGTACTCTTTGGGTAAAGCGCAAAGGCTCTTATCCTTGCTTCCTCCGGTGGGCCCTGTGTATGTGCATGGAAGCATCGCTGCTATCAATGAGGTGTATGAGGCGGCCGGTATCTCTCTTCTTCCCTGGCGGCCCGTGAGTCTCTGGGATCGAATGGAGAAAGGGATTTTGCTCATAGCTCCTCCTGCTGTACAAAAGAGTCGATGGTTAGCCCGTTTTGAACCCTACGAGGAAGCGCAAGCCTCGGGGTGGATGGCAGTGCGGGGACGTCGTCGCCAGCGGGCTTTGGACAGAGGCTTCGTACTTTCTGACCATGCAGATTTTTACCAGCTCATGGAGACGCTCCGAGAGAGTGGGGCCGAGAAGGTGGTATTTACCCATGGGTATACCGAAGCGATGGTACACTTTGCTCAGCAGCAGGGTTATCAGGCGTATCTTTGGAAAACCGATTATGCCGGCGAAGTGGATACTGAGTCGGACCGACAGGCTGGGGGATCTGCTGTTGACGCTTCCCCTGGGGAATTTCCTCCGACGGCATCTCCCTGAAGTAGAGCCTGTCTTTCTCGTGAGTCGGTATGCAGCTCCGCTTGTCGATCTCCACGACCCTCCATTTTCCCGACTTGTATGGGAGGAGGCTCCTTCCTTCGTTGGATATCAGGCATTTGTGCATGTTTTCCCTCGAAAGGAGCTTGCTTGGAGAGCCTGGCGAGCAAGGATACCCTTTCGCGTAGGTACTGCTCGTCGCTGGTACCATTTCTTGTTGTGTTCTCATCGCCCACCTATTAGCCGGCGATACAGCGGGAAACACGAAACAGAACTCAACTTCCGCCTTCTCCTTCCTCTGCTACCCCCTTTCTTGCGACAGGAAGTGGAGGAGCTCACATGGGAGGCGCTTTTATCGTATCGTCCTCGGCTTGTACCTCGGGGGCCTCTTCCTTCGGGAGTGAGGGAGCGCATCAAGGGCTACACCCCCTTGATTGTATTTCATATAGGGTCGGGAGGGGGAGCTCCTCGATGGCCGATCCTTTCATGGGCTGTGCTGGCGAACCTTCTATGTCGGCGATTCTCTACTGCGGGCCTGGTTCTCACCGGTTCTGCTGGGGAAATGGGGCTCGCAAAGGCTCTACGTCAATCAGCTCCGGACTTACCGTGGCTGGATCTGACGGGGCAGTTGACATTAGAAGAGCTCGTGACGCTTTTAGTAGAAGTCGACTTGGTTATTGCGGGGAGCACGGGTCCTCTCCATATTGCCGCTGCAGTGGGAAGACCGACTTTAGGATTGTTTCCTTCTGGTATTGCGACGGGTCCATGGCGCTGGCGTCCACTTTCTCCCCTCAGCTATGTACTGGGAGGGGAGAAACTGTGCCTTAGCTGTCCCGCTAAGGGATGTACGTGTTTGGAAAAGATCACGCCGGAGGAGGTAGGAGAGAAAGCAGAGGTCCTTCTCAGGGGCGTGCCATCCGTCCTATCTGGGTGAGGAGCCAGAGGCGCGTGGCCATGTATTCCTCTCCCGCAGAAAATGAGTGCCAAAGCCGCTGTACAGGCTTGATGGAAAACCCATATGCTTGGTTCAGAAGGCGAGGGTCGGCGTAGGTGCGTGCCCATTCTTGGAGGGGCCCCTGCAGCCAGCGGGCCAGTGGGATAGTAAAGCCCCACTTTTTTCGTTGAACCAGAGCTGGGGGGAGATATTTCTGTAGGATGCGTCTCAGAATAGGCTTGTATTGAGGAGGATGCTTCCCTATCGGAATCTTGTAAGGAGGGGGGATGCGCCAGGCAAGCTCCACCCACCGCTTATCCAAGAGAGGGACTCGGACCTCGAGGCTGTGCTGCATCGATGCTCTATCTACCTTGGTTAGGAGATCATCGGGGAGATAGTGGAGAAAATCCCATGCTGCTTGAGCGATGGCAGCTTCTGAAGGGAGGCGGTATGAAGTCTGCCAGGGGGGACCTGTCTCTGGCAATAGGTGCTGAATTTCTCGCCAGCTGAAAGTTCTCTCTTCCTGAGAGAAGATATGCTCAGGTATTCCCTCTTGTGGGAGGGTGAGGAGCTGAGCGACTCGACGTCCCCGGGGAGAAGGCCAGTAGCTCAGAAGGTGTGCCCCGATGGGGAGCCAGGGCTTCAGGCGAGCGATGCGAGCTGCCCATCGGTAGCGTCCATATCCCCCGTACAGTTCATCGCCTCCGTCTCCAGCCAAGACAACCTTCACCTCAGCCGCAGCCAGGCGCGAAACGAGGTAGGTGGGTAAGGCAGACACATCGCCAAAAGGCTCGTCGAACCACTCCAGCAAATGAGGAAGAAGGGAGAGAGCTTCTTCTGGACGGAGGGTAGCGTGAGCAAAGGGAAGCCCCAAGTGGGCAGCCACCGCCGCTGCGTAGGGGAGCTCGTTGTAGCCCTCTTCAGCAAATCCGATTGAAAAGGTCTGGAGCGCATGCCCTTCTTTCGCTGCCAGAGCTGCGACCAGAGAGGAGTCTGTTCCCCCGCTTAGAAAGAGACCCACTGGGACGTCGCTCAGGAGATGGGCTTTGACAGCTATTCGGAGCTGGCTTTCCACCTGTTCTTCTATCGCCTCTATGGGCGCTTGCAGTATCTCTTGATGCCAGAGCTGGCTGCGGTCATAATATACCTCTCGTGTTACTTCTCCCCTTCGGATGCGCCAGAGCTCTCCCGGAAGTACTTTATACACTCCTTCATACCAGCTGTGCGGAGCAGGGACGAACCCGAGATGGAGAAACTCTGCGACAGAGCGATGGCGGACAGAAAGGGTGGGGAGCCAGGAACGTAGGACCTTTAGCTCTGAAGCGAAATAGACTCCCTCTGGTAATACGGCAACCCAGAGCGGTTTGATGCCGAAAGGGTCCCTCGCCAGGAGCAGCTTGTTTTCCCGCTCGTCATATAAGGCAAAGGCAAACATCCCTTCTAATCGCTGCACGCTTGCTTCTCCCCATGTGAGGTAAGCTCGTAGCAAGGCTTCTGTGTCGCTTCGGGTTTCCATCGGGAATCCCCCTTCGGATGCAAGTGCCCAAAAGTTGTATATCTCTCCATTGTAGACGACCCATACAGAATCCCGACCAAAGGGTTGATGGGCTGCATCCGATAGGTCTAAAATGCTCAGACGGGTATGAGCCAAGCCGACTTGCTTCTGGGGGCTTTCCCATGTACGGGCGGCGTCTGGTCCCCTGTGGCGTAGGAGCTGCAGGGCTTCTGTGAGGGAAGGAGCGGGGGCCTCCCGCCACAAAAAATATCCTACGAGGCCGCACATGGAGTTATGGGTACAGACGGTGGGGGCTCATCCCCGATGAAATAGCTATTTGTCTGCTTCGCCTAACACAGGATCTACTGAGCCTATGAGAAGCACAGCATCTGATATCATCGCTCCCTCGAGAATTTTCTCCAGGACCTGTATGTTTGCAAAAGACGGTGACTTGATTTTTACGCGCCAAGGGATGCCAGAACCATCTGAATAGATATAAAAGCCCAACTCGCCCTTAGGGGCTTCGATAGCATGATAGATTTCTGTGCCTGCAGGGGCAAGAGGTCCTACATCCGTCATCATAAAGTCGTGTATCATCCCTTCCATCGAGAAATATACTTCGTCTTTGGAAGGGTAGGCATATTTCGCATTATCTAACCGTATTTCTCCTTTAGGGAGCTTTGCGATGGCTTGTTCAATAAGATGGGCGCTCTGCTCCATTTCATCCATCCGAACGTGGTAGCGGGCCAGCATGTCCCCTTCTTCTCGGATGGGGACTTCGAAGTCTAATTCCTCATACACCAGATACGGCTCATAGAGGCGGATATCATAAGGCACACCGCAGGCTCGGAGGTTTGGCCCTGTGAAGCCATAAGCAATAGCCTCTTCTTTGGAAATAGCCCCTATCCCCTCTACCCGTCGGAGGAAAATGGGGTTCTTGTCCAGGAGCTTGTGCCAGCTCCTCAGTTCCCCATAAAACCCTTTCAAGAAAGAGCGTATCATTCCGATAGTCTCGTCGGTGATGTCATACTGAAGTCCCCCTATTCGGCAGTGGCTTACGGTGAATCGTACTCCAGCTAACTTGTCAAAAATTGAGTAGATTTTTTCTCTTTCTCGAAAAGTCCAGAGAAACATCGATACAGCTCCGGCATCCATGACCATGGTGCCCAGCCAGAGTAAGTGGGAGGAAATGCGGGCCAGCTCACAAGCAATCGTCCGGATATACTGGGCTCGGGGGGGAGCTTGGATCCCGAGGAGTTTTTCTACTGCCAGACAAAAAGCGACATTGTTCGAATAGGGAGAGAGGTAGTCCATGCGATCTGTATAGGGCATGAACTCCTGGGGGGGTTTGTATTCGGCGATTTTTTCGATCCCTCGATGGAGATAGCCAATGTCTATGACGGATTTGAGGATGCGCTCTCCGTCTAACAAAAGCACGGCCCGCAGCACGCCATGGGTGGCGGGGTGTTGCGGGCCCATATTGAGGATGATCCGTGTGGTAAGGGGATCAGACTCATCTATCTCTACCAGGGTATGCTTGTCTTCCAGCCTTCGATAGAGGGCATGCTGATGTTTGGGGAAGAAAGTAGGCTGTACTTGCTCAGAGAGCCGTATGTCGGTCATACTGCAAAACTAAACAAAAGAAAAGGGGCCAGCTTGGTACTGGCCCCATAAGCATTCTGGTAGAGGGAGTTTTTTATCCACCTGTGGAGAATTTACCGAAGCGGGGATGGTCTCGCACCACGCGAAAGACAGGATTGCTATTGAGCTCGCTTCTAAGGGTAGGCTGCAAGGTAAAGGCCCGCTCTAAGTTTTGGGCGGCTTTGTCTGGATATCCTTTGTAGGCGTAGAGCAGCGCCAGGTTGAAGTATGCTTCAGGCATATTTGGATCGATGGAGGTGGCCTGGAGGAAGTCCGCTTCGGCTTCCAAGAGACGCATGGCTTTCATGAGGGAGACCCCCCTGTTATTGTAGGCTATGGCAAGTCGGCCTTCTTCGGAGAGAACTTTTGTATTGTCGGCGATAGCGCCTGAGAGCCAGCCCACGTGGTCCATTACGATAGCGCGATTGATATACAGGGAGCGATCGTTGGGCGTGCGAGCGATAAGGTCGTTGTACCGCTCCAGCATTTGCATGGCTTCCTCTCGAGAGAGCTCGTGGATCCCTTGTGTGCGATAAGCGAGAGCCGCGATGCTGTAAACGGGATTATTTCGGTCCATAGAAGCGGCCGTTTCGATATCTCGCACTGCGCTCTTGAGGTCACTTAGGGCGAAGTGGTAGGTGGAACGCATCGCAAGGAGGTTAGCTGTACGGTTTCCTCGGGTGTCAATGAGCGTGTTGAGGATACCTAAGTTCTGACGGGCGTTTACACCCGGGCGGAATCGGCTGATAATGAATGTCTTTGTGGCGATATTGTAGAGTTCTGGGGCGAGGAGGGGGACGGGGGCGTTGTATCGTTCTACATACATTTTGTTGGGCTGATAGGTGAAGGTAAAGGTGACCAGGGCATGCCGACAGAAGGGTAGGACCTTTTCTCGGATTTTGGGCCAGAAGGGGAGCTTCCGGAGTGCTTTCTCCCGTTCGTCTTCATGGGTAGGTTGAGCGGCGATCTGAAGGATCTGCCCGCGCTCCTCATCGGTAAAGTCCGCTGTTTTCACCAGAATGTCAAATCGTTGCCAATCTTCTCCGCGTCCGATCCCTTCCATAGGGATATCTCGACCCATTTTTTTCACAAAGTGCTCTTTGAGATCACTAACGACTGCCTCCATTCGTCCTTGAGAAAGTTTCTGATTGAGTTCGATCCGTCCGTCCGGGGAGGCGTAGCCTTCTATTTTGATGGATTGGACGAGATAACCCATTTGCTCATACTTAGCGACATATTGTAAAATAGCATCTGTCAGCTCTTTGCGGTTGAACTTAGTAGACATGATAGGGAAGATGAGGTCTAAGGTTCCCTCGAACCCTTCATATCTATACTGCTCGTCTCGGATAGGCAGGTCTGGCAGGGCTGCTTTGACCCCAGTACGGACTCGAGCCCACGGTTGTGTGGTGCAACAGGAAGGGTCTGCTGGGCCGAAGGGCTTGTTACGGGAGTCACAATAGACTTTTGCAATCCGACCTTTTTTGTCCAGCTTAACGACGGAAAAAAGAAGAGATACTTGTTTCCCGTCTAACTTTTTCCCACCCAAGGGGATTTTGTAAACGAAGAAGGGCTGGGAGTTGGCTTTGTAGTAGTTCTCGGTGATGATAAGCTCTCCTACTGTTCCCTGGGGGTCAGACTCCATGTTGGCGAGATGAGCGGGAGCGGCGTAGTCCACTCGGACGATGATGGCCACTCCTTTTTGGAGGTATTTCCCGTACTCCAGGTCGTTTGCCAGGCGGAAGTAGAGCGTATCGTTTGCTTGTAGGAACTGCCCCGGTTCTACAAAAGTAGCATCAAACTGGGTATTGTCATATTCACTGATACGGAGAGTGGACGGATCGTTATTTGCATCGAGTGTGGCTTGTACGTCTTTCTTGAAGGTCTCGCACGTGTTTTTGTAGGTTTTCCCTCCATATTTTGTTTTGTTGATGAGGTTTTTCGGGCCACAGGCTATGCTCAAGATAACGAGAATGCCCAGCCCTATTCTAGTTTTTACTCGCATAGCGGGTGCAGTTTCCGCAAAGGTAGGATTTTAGATGCAAGCCTTTTGGTAGGAGAGCTATTCTTGCCAGACAAAAGCAGCCCAGAAGTAGGGATGCTTCCAGCTTTTGCGTCTGAGCTTTTGCTGGGCTTTTCGGAGAGAAGAGACGGTAGGAATGCCGTTTTGTGTAGCGTATTTCATCAGGGTGAGAGTGGCCGCATCGTCTACTTTCCAGAGAGAGACGAGTACCCGCCTGGCACCTGCTTCCAGAAAAGCGCGAGAAAGTCCGTAGATTCCTTCTCCAGACACAACATGCCCCAGCCCACTCTCACAAGCGGAAAGGACTACAGCTTCACACCCTTGGAGGTTCATCCCCAGCGCTTCTAACGCGGTGAAAATACCATCCTCCGCTTTTTCTGGAGGGAGGATATCTCCGCATCCCGTCAGCAGCAGCCCACTGTTGAGCAAAGGATCTCGTTCATACAAGTTTTCCAAGAAGAGACCATGTGTGGCGAAGTGGAGATAGCCGATAGAGTTGACTTTTTTTAGAGCGCTTTCCTCCGCGTCTGATCCGAGAAAGGTGTGTATGGTGGCAAACTGTTTATTTCGGGAAAGACTTTTTTGGAGGCATTCAATTTCCTTTGCTGTGCCTGGCAGACGGGGGATTTCGAGTCCCGTCATAAGAGTTCGGCGGTAGCCGGGGGGCAGAGCCCGCGTTTCTCCGGCTCCTCCCCCATAAAGGGGGTCCCCGAGAAGAATGGCTGCTGATCCTCGAGTGGGGGCATTCTTTTTCTTCCATCTATCCAGACGGAGCTTCCGGCGCACCTCGTACCGGTCACCTACGAAAGTTTGCCCTTCCGGAGCAAGTCCTTCTATGGCGATGAGATGATAGAGACCTGCCGGAACGAAGTAGATTCGCTTCACAGAACGAGGTAATGCGGACTGAATAGGACCCCAGAAGAAGGAGTAACTTTCTGGATCGGGAGCTTGAGCATATAAACGTTCTACGTATCGGAGATAGCTTGTTCTGGTTTCTTGATGGGTAGCCAAAGGAAGTACATTCCAGGTTCCTCTAGAGGTGAGAAGAATCGCCCAGTAACGGTAGTGATGAGTCCGTGAAGAACGGATGGAGTCGGGTGCGAGGACGATTAGGAGGACCGCTTCAGAGGGGCGGAGTGAATTTTGAAAATAAGATCGGGCAATCTGATTGGGAAGGGAAACGCTTTCTCCGAAGGAAAGGCTCAATGCCGTTTCTAATGAATCTGCTCGTAGTCGTAGTTCTTCTGTAGGGGTAGGCGTTTCCCCGCTCAGCAAAGCTTGGGCCAGCTGCCGCTGATACATTCTCCATTGAAGGTAAAGTCGAAGTGTAGAAGAGTCTTTGCTGGCCAACGTGCGGTATCGCTCTGCTGTGTAAAAAAGAAACCCGATCCGAGCGGTGTACCGCGATAAAGCTATATCGACCCAATCAGGACGTCCCGACGAGAGTGCCATACCCATCAAAAGGGAGAGGAGCTCTTGGAGCTGAAGCGCGCGCCCCATCCGTGTGCGTTCCGATAAGCCCAATGCGACCTCTTGGAGGAAGCTCCAGAAACTGTCTGCCTCTGCGAGACACAGTGAGAACCCCATTTCTCGCTTTCCTACTTCCCACAGAGCAGCCGCTAAGGCGAAGCCCACGCTATACCGTTCTGAGGTCATTGGAGCTTTCTGTTTGAAGGCTTTATGGGCACTGTCATAAAAGAGGATGCCCCTCTCTACATCACCTGCATATATGTATCGTTTAGCCCGAAGCGCTTGGGTGCGTATCTGCTCAATGGGGGATTTTGTCTCGATAGAGGCAAGCCAGTTTAGCAAACTATCTGTTTGTTGGAAGGCAGCCTTGCTGATCAAAAAGGAGATATAGTTGCTAATGTAGATAAATCGCTGAGCAGAGAGGGGGAGCATGCCCGAGAGGACTGGTTCTGTCAGAAGGCGATAGAGGGACTCCGCTCGGGTAGAGTCTTTTTCTCGAGCAGCGATAATCGCCTGCGAGTTGATAAAGTTCTGATAAGAAACTGCGCTGGTGGGAAGCTGAGCCTGCTGCCAATAGCGACCAAACTCTTCGATGAGGGGCTTGTGATCTTGAAAACGGCGATTGTCCTGATAGAAAATGGCCAGGTTAAGCGTCTGCAGAAGGAACTGGGGATGTGTCGGCCCGCCTGTCCTAAGCCAGCCAGCTCGACTAAGATGATAAAGTCTCTCGGCTTCGGATGGGTATCCCATTTCATCCATTAGGACAGCTCGGTTGCCCAAGATTCGTAGGTATTCCGGATGCGTAGTGGCTTCGGCCTGTTCCCATCCTTGCTGACATTGGAGATACAGAGCGTCCGCCTCTTCTTTTCGCTGCTCCTGCGCATAAAAAAAGCCCAGATTGTTCAGAGAGGCAAGGTACTCGGGTGTGCCTTTTCCTTTGCTTTTCTCCCAAAGAGCAAGGGCTACTCGAAGGAATGTTTCTGCCTTGGACCTTTGCTTGGTATAGGTATACTGGAGACCGAGAGATTGGGCCAGACTCGCTTTGTCGGGCAAGGGTAAAATGCTCTGTGAGGAATCCAGCAGCCATGCGGATTCTAAGAGATGTCCTGCCTCGTTATGCTGCCCTCCTTCTTGGTGGAGCACCCCCAGGCTGATTTGCGCTCGGAGGTATCCCAGACTATATTCTGTTTGGTGGATCCGATACCATTCCTGCAGCTGCTGGAGGAGGGATTGGGCTTTTTCAAAGTTGCCTTCTTGCCAAGCCAGGAGAGCTTGCTGGTTGAGGATCTCACCATAGTCGGGATGACTTTGTCCTAATGTGGTTCGTCTAATCTCTTCTGCGGCCTGGAAGAGGGAATCTGCCTCTTTCCACTTGCCCTCCTCCATGGCGAGGGTTCCTATGCCTACCCAGGCGTTGGTCACGAAAGGATGTGATACATAGGAGCGGATTTGAGCCTCCCGAAGTGCTTCACTCCAGCTACGGTGAGCCTCACTGCGCTTTCCCTGTAGATAATACCATTCACCTTGGAGATTGAAGGCCTCTACTGTCCAGGGAGCAGGCAAAATCCGAATAACTGTGATAAGGCTCTCTACACGAGCGCGATCAGAAAGGTAGATGGCACTTCTGCACCACCGTACCACCCGAGCTCGATCGATACTGTCTGACAGGGAGGGAGTGAAATTTCTTAGGGCTATCTCGTAGATAGAGTCAGCTTTGGCATACCACCCTCGGATGGCTAAGGAGTCCCCGAGATGTAAAGCTGCTTCCTGGGCCCAAGAAATAGCCGCTAAGAATGGGAGTAAAAAGCGACTCATAAAGAAGGTTTTACGAAAGAATTAACAGGAAGGTTGCAGAATGCTTTTCTATACTCGTTCGATGAGGGTGGCAATCCCCATTCCTCCTCCTACACACAGGGTGGCTAATCCATATCGAAGACTTTGCCGCTCCAGCTCATCTAAAAGGGTACCGATTAGAATAGCTCCTGTAGCTCCGAGGGGATGTCCCATCGCAATGGCTCCCCCGTTGACATTGATTTTATCTTCGGGTATGCCCAGCTCTTCTGCAAAGCGGATAGGGACCGCAGCAAAAGCTTCATTCACTTCATAGAGGTCGACTTGTTCGGGAGAGAGCTGGGCTCGATGAAGGGCTTTTCGAGTAGCGGGAGCGGGGCCCAGCAGCATGATGGTCGGTTCAGTTCCGGTGACAGCCCAGCTGACGATCCGGGCTCGCGGACGCAGCCCATACTGTCGGTGGAGAGCCTCGCTCCCCAGCAGGACGAGCGCCGCACCATCGACGATAGCCGAAGAATTACCCGCATGGTGCACATGGTCTATGGCTTCTATTTGCGGGTATTTTTGAAGGGCTACGGCATCAAATCCAAACTGCTGCCCTATCTGTGCGAAAGAAGGCTCCAGCGAGCTTAATTTTTCAAGGGTAGTATCAGGGCGGATGTTCTCATCTCGGTCTAATACTATTTCACCCAGAATATTCCGCACGGGAATCAAACTCTTTTGAAAGTACCCTTTTTCTGTGGCCTGTGCGGCCCGGTGATGGGAACGCAGGGCGAAAGCATCTACTCTCTCTCGGGTGTATCCATACAGGGTTGCGATGAGGTCGGCAGAGATGCCCTGAGGCACGTAGTGACCGGGAAAAGCAACGGCTGGGTCCATATACCAGGCGCCTCCGTCCGACCCCATCGGTATCCGGCTCATAGACTCTATCCCTCCTGCCAGGAAGGCCTCTCCTATCCCAGACCGAAGGTAAGCCGCGGCCTGGTTTACCGCTTCCAGTCCCGAAGCGCAGAAGCGGTTGAGTGTGACCCCAGCGACGGTATCAGGGAGGCCTGCGGCTTGTGCAGCTACTTTTGCGATATTGGAGCCTTGCTCCTGGATTTGTGTGACGCACCCCAGGATGAGATCCTCGATTTGCTGAGGAGGGAGAGAAGGGTTTCGCTCTAAAAGCGCTTGTATAAGCTGCCTCAGGAGCTCTACGGGGCGGATGCTATGTAGCCGCCCTTCTTTTTTGCCGCGACCTCTCGG
>JANZYW010000019.1 GCA_026413325.1 Bacteroidia bacterium
GGTCAAACTCAGGTATCATTTCCAGTCCTCGATTCCGACGGGCGGCCTCTACATGCTGGCGAAAAGCGTAGCCATCGCGTAAGCTCACAGGCCTGCGGATAGGAGAGAGCACTTTTACGACAGCGTGGGGAACTTGCAGCTCTTCGAAGTCCCCTCTCTCGAGATAACGGGTATGAACCCACTCGACCCAGGCTTCGTACGGGAGCCGGTGTTGGATATAGCTTTCTGCATCCGTAAAAGGGAAACTTCTACCCACAGCTCGGGCTACAGCTCCCAGTGACAGCACAAACTGCCCAGTAGGACCTACTAATCCCAGAGCTTCCTCTCCCTGCCAGACAAACCGCACGAACTTCATACCTTTGGCAAAGGTATGACGCCCGAGAAAAAAATAGGCCTATCTGAGGAGAGGCAGAGACTTTTACAAGCAACCTTGCAAAAATTAGAAAAAGAATATGGAAAAGGCACTGTAATGAAGTTAGATGAGCGTGGAGATCAAGCTATAGAGGTAATCTCCACGGGCTCCCTGGCGCTAGATGCAGCCCTTGGAGTAGGGGGGCTCCCCAGAGGGCGTATTGTAGAGATTTACGGTCCTGAAGCCTCAGGTAAGACGACGCTGGCTCTTCATGTCATCGCAGAAGCCAATAAACAGGGGGGAATGGCCGCCTTTATCGATGCCGAACACGCTTTTGATCCCATCTACGCACAGAAGCTGGGCATAGATACGCAGTCTCTCATTATCTCTCAGCCAGACTACGGTGAGCAAGCGCTGGAAATCGCCGATTCGCTTATCCGCTCCGGTGCTATAGATGTGGTGGTGATCGACTCGGTAGCTGCTCTGGTTCCCAAAGCTGAGCTCGAGGGAGAAATGGGAGATGCGAAAGTGGGCCTGCAAGCCCGGCTCATGTCCCAGGCCCTTCGAAAGCTCACTGCTACGATATCAAAGACTCGTTGTATCGCGATTTTTATCAATCAGCTTCGCGAAAAGATAGGGACGATGGCGATGTATGGTCCCTCCGAAACGACTACAGGGGGAAATGCACTCAAGTTTTATTCCTCGGTGCGGCTCGATGTGCGAAGAATCGCTGCTATTAAGGAAGGCGTGGATGTAATCGGGCATCGAGTTCGAGTGAAGGTGGTGAAAAACAAGGTTGCCCCTCCTTTCAAAATGGCTGAGTTCGATGTTTTATACGGTGAAGGCATATCCAAAGTAGGAGAGATCATAGACTTGGGGGTTCAGTTGGGGATTATTCAAAAGTCGGGTTCGTGGTTCAGTTATGCGGGGCAGCGGCTGGCGCAAGGGAGAGAAAATCTACGGGTTTTCTTGCGTGATCATCCGGAGCTGGCAGGCGAGCTGGAAGCACAGATTCGCCCGCTTCTTACCCAAAGTACAGATCTACAAGTAGCTCCCTCTCCTGTAGAGGAGCTGGGCTCCGAATCTGCCTTGTAAGCGGTATGCGGATAGGAATCGTCGGGGTAACGGGATTGGTCGGTCGGACTTTTTTACGGGCATTGCCCTATTATGGCTTTGATCGGGCGGAGGTTGTAGGAGCGGCATCTGCGCGTTCTGTGGGTCAGCGGATTCCCTTTCGAGAAGGGGAGTTAGTGGTAGAGCCTCTGGAAGCCCTTCTCGAGCGCTCTTTAGATGTAGTCTTCTTCTCTGCTGGAGCGGTCGTAAGTCGAGAATGGGCTCCTCGTTTCGTGGAAAAAGGCGCCATCGTGATAGATAACTCTTCTGCGTGGCGTTTAGAGCCCCACGTGCCTCTCATCGTGCCGGAAGTGAATCTCTCTGCCAGAGGGGATGCTCGTCTCATCGCTAATCCGAACTGCTCCACTATTCAGCTCGTGGTTGCCTTGGCCCCTTTGGCAAGGGAGTTTGGCTTGGAGCGGGTGATAGTTTCTACTTACCAAGCCGTCACAGGTACCGGCCAAAAGGCAGTGGATCAGCTCTTGGCTGAAAGGGCAGGGCAGTCTACCTCACGAGCCGCTTATCCTCATCCCATCGATCTCAATTGCCTTCCTCAATGTGACGTTTTCGATGCAGAAGGGTATACGAAGGAAGAATGGAAAATCATTCGAGAGACTCGGAAGATACTGGGGCTGCCTGAGTTAGCTATTACTGCGACGGCTGTTCGGGTGCCTGTGCTGGGAGGCCATAGTGAGAGCGTGAATGTCGTCCTCCAGCGGGAGGTCGATATAGATACAGTGCGTCAAGTCCTCCAGGATGCGGAAGGGGTAGTCCTACAGGATGAGCCAGAGCGTTCTTTTTATCCTATGCCTCGGTATGTAGAAGGACAAGATGCAGTTTTTGTTGGGCGGTTGAGGCGAGATACTTCTCATCCAAGGGGGGTAAACTTTTGGATAGTGGCAGATAACCTGCGGAAAGGGGCTGCCACCAATGCGCTTCAGATAGCCCAGCATGTGGTGGAGAAAACACCCGTCTAAGATAGCAGGGCTTCTCATCCTGGTTTTCTGCATCGGTTGGGGGCTGGGTGTAGGAGATGTCGCTTTGTTTGACTGGGATGAAGTCAACTTTGCGGAGTGTTCCCGCGAAATGCGGGTCACAGGGGAATACATCTATGCGCAGATAGGCTTTTTGCCATTCTGGGAGAAGCCTCCTCTTTTTTTCTGGGTTCAGTCAGTCTTTATGGAGCTTGCTGGGGAGAATGCCTGGGGAGCTCGTTTGCCGAACATTCTAATAACGGGAGCTACCCTGGGGATTCTTTTTGTGTTAGGTCGTACCTGGCACAGCCCCTTATTTGGTTTGACATGGTTGTTTTTTCATGGTATATCCCTTCTTCCCTCTTTTTATGCGCGCAGTGGGCTCATCGATCCTTTGTTCAACCTTTTCATGCTGGGGTCGATGATTATGGGGGTGGAATACCTCCTTCGGGGTACCCTCCTCTGGGGGATGGGGTTGGGGTTGTTTGCAGGGATGGCTACCCTTACGAAGGGGCCAGTCGGTCTCCTTCTTCCTGCCCTGGCTGTTCTTTCTGTAGGTGTTCTCCATAGACAGTTTCGACGCTTGCTCTTGCTCGTTCTCTGGGCTGGGTTATCCTATGTGTTTTTGGTGGGGGGGTGGGTCGGCCTGCTTGCGATGCGAGGTACTACGACGCTGCTGGCTGATTTCTGGGCGTATCAATGGCGACTCCTCACGACAGCAGATGCAGGTCATGCAGGGCCTTGGTTTTATCATCTGTTAGTGCTGCTCTTAGGGGTATTTCCTGCCTCTTTTTGGGCTGTGGGGGCACTTCGATTGCCATGGAAACAACTGGATATGCGGGCTCAAGCCCTTCTTTTTCTTTCAGCATGGACAGTACTCATTTTTAGTTTGGTCAAGACAAAAATCCTGCACTACTCCTCCCTGGCTTATTTTGGGCTTTCCTATTTGGCATCCTGGGTATGGTGGCATCGGCGCAGTTGGATTATTCGCTGGGGGTGGGCATTAGGAGGGATTTTTACCCTACTACTGGGTATCGTTACATTCGCTGCAGGACCGATAATGGTGGAATGGTCCCGTTGGATAGAAAAAATACAAGACCCCTTCACCCGAGAAGCGATACGCACCGCTCCGATTTTGTGGAGCGGTGCGGAAGGATGGCCAGGTCTTTTTCTGATAGCAGGGGTAGGAGTGGTATTTCTCCTGCCGGTGCGAGCTCATGCTCGTCTCTTTCTGTTTGGGGGTATTCTTTTCGTGTGGCAAGCACTGACTCTACGGAATTTCGCTGGCCGGGCAGAAGCTTATAGCCAACGTTCTTTGCGAGAGTTCTGTTCTGAGAAAGCAGCCACAGGCGCTGTAGTTTGGCCGTTAGGATTCAAGAGTTACATACCTTTTTTTTATGGGAGACTGGCTCCCGACCGCTCTCCTTGGGTGACAGGCAGCTTCGATAGTTTTCAAGCTTTTCTTCTCTCAGGGGAGGCTCCCTTTCCCGTATATTTTGTAAGTCGGATAGACCGATACGAGCCTTTCATGAAAGCCCACGGGCTCCTTCTCTTGGAGAAAAGAGGAGGCTATGTACTCCTGGGGCTGCCTCCCAGTGGACTAAAGCAAGCTAACCGATAAAAGTCCGAAGGGGCCTATAGTTTTGTCGTATGTTTCCTCTTGCAGAGCGCATTTGGTGGCTTCCAAGGCCATCTATGAGTAGTGCGTACTTCTTACTGCTATGGGATAGGGGGAGTCGTCATGATCCTCCTGGACAGGAAGGGCTCATGCATTTTTTAGAACATGCATTATTTAAAGGGACTCGACGCCATAAGGCGCGAGAGATTTTTCAGCGGATAGAGCGACATGGCGGTGAGCTGAATGCCTTCACTACCAAGGATAAAATGGGCCTGGAGGTACGGGTAGCCCCTTCCGCTGTGGGTATTGCTTTGGGACTTCTGAAGGAGTTGTCTCAGGAGGCCGCTTTCCCTCCAGCTGAGGTAGAAAAAGAACGCTCAGTAATTTTAGAAGAGTTGGCAATGTATGAGGATATCCCGGAAGAATCGTTGTTAGATCGCTTTGAAGAACAGATTTTTGAGGAGGGAGGACTTCGTCATCCGGTCATCGGTTATGTAGAAAGCGTGAAAGCTATCGCTGCGGAGTCTCTCTACCGTTTTTATCGGGAGGAGCTTATTCAAGCGGCGGAATGGGTTCTCCTCATAGCGGGTCCCTTTAAGGAGGCTTCCCTTATCCGTGCTTTGCACCTCTCTGGCTGGACAGAAGCAGGTACTCCTCGTCCTTTCCGCCGAGAGGTTGGTAAAGAAAAAATCGCTCCTCCCACCGAACAAACTTTTTCGAAACCGATACAACAAGCCCATCTGGTAGTAGGAGGAGTGGGACCTCGATTGTATGACTGGGGGGAAAGTCTGCCTTTACAAGTACTCCTACATGAGATAGGGGGACCCCAGCTGTCAAGCCGACTTAATATGCGTTTGAGAGAACGTTATGGATGGTGCTATACAGTATATACTTTTCTGCATACGTATCCAGAGCGGAGCGTGTGGGGTATTTACGCAGGGCTAACCCCTCATGTGGTCGCCAAGGCTCAGAAAGTCATACAGGCGGAGCTGGATCGATGGGCTTCTTCTGCCCCTTCTGAGGCGACGCTCCTGCGTATGAAGAAAGCTTTTTTAGGGAAACAAGCTCTCTTATGGGAGAGTGTTCCCCACCGTCTCTTCGTGGAGGGACGTATACTGCTTGACACAGGTACACCGATGGATGTCACCGCATGGAAAGCTCAGCTGGCGAACATCGCTCCAGTCGATGTTCGAACTGCTGCCGAGACCTCTTTCACACAAGTGTATACCCGCCTCTACATTCCGCAATAAAAAGAGGGCCCCTTGCCATCAGCAAGGGGCCCTCGAAGAAGCATACTGGCAGTTTAGAACCAGAAAATGAGATTGAACTGGAGGCTACTGAGACGCCCCTTGAGGTTTTTGTAAGGTTGTAAATCTTTAGCCCTACCTGCGTCGAACTTGAGGTCTTTATCGAAAAAGTTGATGAGTCCGTGGTTGTATAGGATGGTAAAGTCGATAGTGCCGATTCCCTCAAGTTCTACATCTACACCTGCTCCGCCTGAAGCTTGGGCCAAAAATGAGCTGAAGTGTGCGCCCGTTCGTGTGCGGTCTTGATCAATAAAATCAGCAGAGACGATGACTCGTTCGGAGTTGGTAGATGAGCCTACCCGCACATCTACTTGGCCTCCCAGCAAGGCTTTCGCCCGGAGTGGGGTGGAGCCTAGCGGATTGGTACGCATCTTGATCCATACGGGTACATTTAGGCTGGTGTACTTGTAAGTGACGGTGGTAGCGGAAGATAAGCCAGCGGAATCCAAACGCACCAGTGTATCGGCCCCTCCAGCGGTCTTAGCTGGGATGCCATACGTAGGCTTAAACTCAACCTTACCTCCCCCACTTCCGATACCAGCTCCTACGAGAAAGGCGACATTATCGGAGAAACCGAAACTAAGCATGAGACCCCCTCCAAAGTTGAAGACGCCGGAGCTCGTAAGCGTTCGAACAGTTCGACCTGTGGAGTCCAGGCTAAAAAAACCCACGCCTGGTGTGACCCGTAAACCGAACTTCACACCTTCCTGTGCATAAAGCCCCATCGTCAGGGCTACAGCCGTGAATATTATGCGGAGCATACGCATAGCAGCACAAAGGTAGGCAAAAACTCATTGAATCCGTAAGATACACTGAATCGCAAAACTTCTTTGCTCATTGAGTGTGCCTGGGAGGGTGGTGTAAATGCGATTAAATGCGTTGAAGATGTGGAAAGACCAGCGGGCCTTTCCTGCTTCGTATGCGAATATAAAGTCCCAGACAGTATAGGGTTTAGAAGCATAGTCCCGGAAAAATTCTTCCAATCCTGCAAGCTGGTTATTAGAAGTTGCCCCCAGCAAAAAGAAGAGTTTGTCTACGTTCGTAATCCTGCTTGCGTACCGAAAGTTTGTGGTGAAGGAAAAGCTTCCATACCCGATTTCTCCAATCGATCGGATAATCTGTTTGTTTCGGTACTTAAGCGTGTAGGGTATATCCCGACCGATAGCGTATTCCGGCGTATTGGGGGCTGGGTTAGAAAGAGCCGTATTGAGTACGGTGAAAGCCCCTGCATTGTTGTTCATCGTATCTAATGCTTTGCTTCCATCTGGATTGATAGGTTCGATGAGAGTCATGCCCCCGCTAATGCTGACGAAAAACTTATTTCTCTCATAGCGGAACCCCCAGATGGGCTCTATCCCTTGTATAAAAGCCCGAGAAAGATTGATGGCGGAGAACGGAAGGCCCGGAAAACCAGCCAGCACGGCATCGACGTTCACTTGGAACTCGACCATGTCTCTGAACTCCATTCGAAAAGCGGAGATATCGATAAATCCTTTGAACTCGTCTTTGATTTTGATATATTGGCGCAATCCTACCTCTGCACTGTAGCCTCTTTCTATCTTTACGAAGGGGTTAGGAAGGACGGTAATCCCCCCAGCTCCCGTCGTGGTGAAACGTTCCGCTACAGAGGGACTTCGGATCCCTTGCCCGAAAGAAAGTCGGAGAGTGGTCCCTGCAAATGGTGTAAATGTAATCCCTCCGCGAAATATCGGCTCTCGGATAGTTACCAGACGGATGGCGGTGGCCTGATCTCCTTTCACGACTCTTCCGTAAGCAATCTTCAGACTGGTATCTCCCTCTATGTCTTCATATTGATATCGAACGCCACCGCTGATATGAAACTTCCAGAAGTCTATCTCGGCCTGGGCAAAGCCGGCAAGCTGGCGCCCTCGAGCCCGTCCGAAGACCTCTCGGGCATAGACCCGATTTTCTGTGAAGTTTCCTCCGACGATCACTTTGCCCCACTTCTCGAGGTTATGTACATATTGATAGTCGTAATAATGTAGAGTTGCTCCTCCAGATTGAGGGGTACTCAAGTCATTGACTGTTTTGTAATGGCGACCCCGTAGCCAGTGACGATTTCCTTCTGGAGTGACATAGGAGATAAAGGGATCAACCATATATCGTTGGAGGAGCTGATAGGTCAAAAAGCCATCTCCAGGAAGGTTTGCCCGGGTCGGGAAGCTATCCCAGGCGATATAGGTGGCGCTTGAATCGATATTAGCTTGAAGGGTTACACCATATTGAAGGCCATCCAGAAAAGGGGCATTCTGCTTAATAGAAATCCAAGTTCGGGCTCTTTTAGAAAAGCCTTCTTGTCGGAAACCAGAGTCTCGAATGAGATCCAATAACGTAGTAACCTCCCATGTGCCTACCCGCTGTGCATGAACTACATGGGCAGCGGAGAGGGTCGCAGAGCTACGACCATCCCAATCCCCGACTGGCTTTCGAGGGGTATCGTATATCTGGTGCTGCAGGCGGACCACTGTGCGGGGTTGAAACTTCACATCTTCTGAAACGACGTTAATGATCCCTCCCAGTGCTCCCGTTCCGTACAGCACAGAGGAAGCTCCCTTCACTATCTCGATTTGCTTGATATTATCCATCGGTATGAGGTCAAACTGCGTACTCAATCTGTCGGGGCTCATCATAGGCAAGCCATCCAAAAGGAGAAGCACACGGGAACCTGCCCCATAAGTATACCCACTGCTTCCTCGGATGCTGGGCTGATCCTTATTTGTTGAAACCCCTGGAGTTTGCTCCAATGCCTTTATAGGGTCTATAGAGGCTAAGTTCTCTACTTGTCGAGGACGGATAAAGTCCATGGATACCGACACCTGTTCTATCCGCTGCTCATATCGGGAAGCAGAGACAACAACCTCCTGAAGGAGGGTGTTTCGAGGAGGGAGAAGGATTTCTACCGTGAGTTCCTCTCTATCTGGCGGAATGCGCAGCATGTAAACCTTTTCTTCATAGCCTTCATAAATGGCCTGGACTCGAGCTGTAGGTGCTCGCTTTATTTCTACTTGAAAGTGACCCTCTGGATCAGTGAGAGCTCCCGCTTCTCCGTCATTCACCACTACTTTCACTCCGATAAGAGCCTCTCGGGTAGCTTCATCTGCGACTCGACCTTTTAGGGTGATCTTTTGGGCGCATACCCAGCCGTATAAAATGGCTGCAAAGCATATAGAGTACCTCATCGCAGCGAAAATAGTGTCTTTTAGCTTACATCTGCATGAACGGGCAGATAGAGAGGAACCACGGACTAAAGTGGGTCGCCCTTGTATCCTCCTTGCTTCTCCAGAAGCTCGGCTCCCAGCGAACAGCTTGTAGAAGGGATCACCTTCTCTGGAGTTACATTCCTCCAGAGATATTGGAAGCGAAGCCTTTGATTTTCTAATGGGGCTAAAAAAAAGAGCTTTACCTGTTTTTTCGGAGTAGAAAGCCCGCTTCTGTGCAGAAAAACTGGGCTATGGATGGAAATCGTTTGGCTATATCAGGAAGAGATACCGAAGGAATGGGGAGGCCCAATCTGTACCGAAAGACAGGCCGAAGGAGGTAATGCTTTTCTCGGACGATCTCAAAACCGGTTTGTTTTGCGATGGAGGGGATATGGGGTAAAGAGAGACGGATCTTGCGCAGTCGGAAGATTTCCGCCCTCCCAGCTTCCCATCCCGATGCAGCCATTTTTTCGAACAGATGTTCAGGCAGCAGATGAATATAAGGAAGTTTTCCCCAGAAGTTCAACAGTGCATGTTGGTGTCCACCGTAGGGAGAGGGGTAAGGAGGGAAGGAAAAAAACACATGCCCTCCGGGTTTGAGGAGCTGATGGATGCGCCGGAGCGCTTCAGCTGTATTTTCCAGGTGTTCAATCACGTCGCGCAGCACGACTAAATCAAAAGCTGACACCCAGTTTTCTGGCAGGAAATCTTGGAGGATATCATGGTGGGTGAATACCACGGGTAAGCCGAGATGGGTAGCGATTTTTTCCCCTTCCTGTAGTCGGACTGGGTCGATATCCGTTCCCACTGGGTTGAGGGCACCAGCGACAGCGAAGGCCATGAGGACCCCCCCCTCTGCACATCCGATTTCTGCTACAGCCATTCCTGGTCGAAATGCCCTTTCTTTGGACAGAAAAGGAACGAGCACTTCCCAGCCCAATCGGAACTGATGGTTCCAGTAGTGTCGAACTACTGGATGTAGCTCATTCAGTTGAGAGACTCGCTTGCGTAGGAGAGTCACCTCGGATTCCAGGAGAGAATGGGGTGGAGAGGGAGCAGATTTTGAATGAGTAGAAGGAGCTGAACCCTGCAAAGGAGCCATACCAAACGAAAATAAGCTAAAGCTTCTGGATATCGTCGACAACCTTCTTGAGAGGGAGAAGGAGCTCTTCAAAGTAGGGTCTCACCCTTGAGTCTATTTTCTCTCCGCACGTTTCCTCTCTTTAGGTAAGAGTTAGGAGAATAACTGCAGGTCTACTGGATATTGAATAGGAGGTAGGATTCGCTCAACCTGCTCTCTCTGAGGCTCTATCCAGGGAGGGAGGATAAGTTTTTCTCCTAACTCATCGAGAGTTTCATCTGCGGTAAATCCTGGTCCTTCTGTGGCCAGCTCGAAGAGTATCCCTCCTGGTTCCAAGAAGTAAACAGACTTGAACCAGAAGCGGTCTATCACAGGCGTGGGACGAAACCCTTGCTGAAGGAGAGAGTCACGCAGCTGGAGCAGGTGAGCTTCGTCTCGCACTTTGAATGCAAGATGATGAATCGTCCCAGGTCCCCAACGACCTCTTTTTCGGTCGGGAAAGGCCTGGATAGCTAAAAAGGTATCATTTTGCTCCACCCAGACTTCAGTAGAGGAGGTGACGACGGGCCGGAATCCCAAGAGCTGAACAAGGAGGTGTTGTGTAGGGCCTATTTCTCGCACTTGCAGCGTAGCTCCGAGGAGTCCCCTAAGCTGATAGACAGAGGGAACGGGACTTCTTTCCCAGGGAATCCCCACACCTGCTGCTTCTACTAAGGCGACTGACAACCCATCGGGATCACTCAGAAGGAGTGCGGGCCATCCGAACCTGTCGGCCGGGCGGGAATCATAGCCATGCTTCCTTAGTCGAGTTTCCCAGTAAGGTATACTACCAGGAGGGATAGAAAGACATACTTCAGTAGCTTGCCCTACTCCCACAGTTCCAGGAGAGCTACGAGGCCAGGGGAAAAATGTCAGGTCGGTGCCAGGCGTACCTATAGCATCTGCATAGAAGAGATGATAAGTGCTGACATCGTCCTGATTAACGCTGCGCTTTACGAGACGAAGTCCTAAGACTCCACTGTAAAAGTTGACATTCTCCTGAGGGGTTTGGGCTATACAAGTGATATGATGCAGACCCGAAGTGGGAGACACAAAAAGGAAAACAAAAAGGATAACCTTACTGCCAGCCCTTGAGGTAGAGAATGAGACTGCTGATCTGGGCCTCGGTTAGGTATCCATGCGCTGGCATGACGCCCTTGCCGGCTCGTATCACGGCAGCCCAGTAGGAGGTATCTGTCTGCTGGGCAGGATGTAAGGAAGCAGACTTGCGATAACCAGCCCGTCCCTCTGGTCCATGACATCGCGCACACAATGTACGATATAGCTCTGCTCCTGCTTCTAAAGACACTTCCTCCCGAGCTAAGGAGGCTACCCGAGCAGCATCCGAGCGCAGGAAGAAATCCCGTTGGAGGGAAAGGCCGTAGCCATAGGCCAGAAGCAAGAACGCTGCCATAGATAATTTTTTGTTCCGCTTACGACTTCCAGCCACTGCTAATCCAATCGCTCCTATCACCAGGATATACTTTAGAATATAAGGCGCAGAGAGGGCCAGAGGGGCCTTCCAGAGCAGATAAATGCCCGTTAGGAGGAGCAGGGTGTCGAGTATCATGTGAACTTTCTTGAGACGGTCAGCCCATGTCGGTAATACAATCGGAGCGCCCACCAGTACCAGTAGCAGTACCCCCAGGAGATGATGCGTGTGCAAGATACCGGTATCCATCCAGACGAAGGTACAAAGTGTAACAGGAACACTTCTTCTAATAGGGCAGGGGAAACCTCCTTTCTACCCCGTAAGAACCCACAGTAGCAAAAGAAGCCCCCCTGCTATCATATAGGAGAGGTAGAGGGGCGTGTACCCTACTTGAAGTCGCGACAGAATCTCACCAAGACGAGATAGCATCTGGGCGACTAGGGCTGGTATCCCCCTGCCTATCCATGGGCCTATAACATCTTTTGCCAAGTCTGCTAATATGTAGTACGGCTGGACAAAAGCCCTTTCGTAGAGCATGTCCACTTGTAGCTGTTGGCTTAGGAGAGTATAAAAACGTCCCAAGTGTTTGCTGAAAAAAGTATCTCCTGCCGCTTTCTTTCGACCATACAGAAGCCATGCTACCCCCAGCCCTACCAATCCTACTATGGTCGAGATACACAGGAGGAAAAGTTCAGTTCCATGGGAGAGAGAAGGCACAGAAAGCTCTTTTATGCTTTGGGAGAGCCAGTGCTCTCGTATCCACGACTCTCCTAAGAGAGGGGGTAGCCCTATCCAGCCTGCTGCTATGGAGCCCACAGCCAATACCCCTAATGGGATAGTCATTTCTGGGGGACTTTCATGAGGTGTTCCCTCTCCCCTGTATTCGCCTTCAAGGGCAACCCACGCCAAGCGACCCATGTACAGAGCCGTGAGGAAAGCTACCCCTACTAAGGTCAGCCAGTACACGTAAAATGTAGCTTCCCCTGTAGTGCCACGGGTATATACCGCCGCTGAAATTTCATCCTTAGAAAAAAAGCCGGCTAAGGGAGGAATCCCGGCGATGGCTACGGTACCTATCCAGAAAGTCCACCCTGTTATGGGCATTTTTTTCCGTAACCCTCCCATCTTTCGAATATCCTGGGTGCCTGTGGCGTGAATCAGACTCCCACTCCCGAGAAAAAGGAGAGCCTTGAAGAAAGCATGGGTAAAAACATGGAAGATAGCGGCTGTGTATGCCCCCGCACTCACTGCCGCAAACATGAATCCTAACTGGGATACAGTAGAATATGCCAGTACCTTCTTGATATCCTGCTGAGCCAGGGCGACCAGGCCTCCCAAGAGAGCCGTCGTGATGGCGATGGCTCCTACTATGCTTAGGGTCTCAGGAGTAAGGTTGTAGAGAAAGTCCATTCTCGCCATGAGATACACTCCAGCCGTGACCATCGTCGCAGCGTGTATGAGAGCTGAGACGGGTGTGGGACCTGCCATAGCGTCCGGTAACCAGGTATATAGCGGGAGCTGAGCAGATTTTCCTGTCGCTGCGAGAAAAAACAAGAGACCGACCCCCATGGCGACTTCCCCTCCGTACATATAGTCCTTCAATCGCTCAATATCAAAAGTACCTGTCTCTGCGTAAAGCCAAATCATGCCTGCTAATAGCCCCACATCACCGATGCGATTCATAATAAAAGCTTTTTGGGCGGCTCGCGCATTGGCTTCTTCTCCGAACCAGTATCCGATTAAGAAGTAGGAGCAGGCTCCGACTCCTTCCCACCCCAGAAACAAAAGAGGAAGAGAGTCCGCTAAGACCAAGGTGAGCATAGCGAAAATGAAGAGGTTAAGGAACGCAAAGTAGCGCCAGCTTCCTTCTTCTTCAGCCATGTAGCCAATCGAGTAAAGATGTATCAAGGCGCCGATGCCCGTGATGATGAGAGACATCCACAGGCTCAGAGTATCCACTTGATATCGAAGTGGTATGCGCAGCGGGTCAAGGGCTATCCAATCCCAGGCAAAGGCGAAATAAGAAGGCTCTTTATAACTCAAAAATGCAGCCAAAAAGAGAAAGAATGCACCAAAAACAAGCATCGATGCGATTCCGCCGATCAGATATTTTTGTTTTCGAAGAATGGGCAACCACAACCCTCCTAATCCGATGGTCGTCGCACCTAGAAGAGGGAGAGCTAAGGCCAAGGGGAGTATCTGCTCTACCATCGCAGCGCAGTTAGTTTGGTGAAGCCAAGGTCTTCATGCGCTCGAAACAATCGGACGACCAGGCCGAGCCCTATAACAGCTTCAACTGCGGCGAGACAGATCCCAAACAGGACAAATATGGCTCCAGTAGGCTCATTATGATAGCGAGAAAAAGCCAGAAAGTTGAGATTAGCCGCATTGAGCATGAGCTCGATTGCCAAAAAGGCCAGTAGGAGGTTCCGCCGAAGGAGAAGGCCCAAAAGGCCCAGGCTAAACAGTCCTCCCGATAAAGTGAGTACGGCGTACAAAAGTTCTACCTTCATGATGACGGTCTCTTTTGAACAAGTAGGGAAGCGCCCACTATCCCTATTAGAAGTGTGACAGAAAGAAGCTCGAAGGGGAAAGCGTAGGCAGTAAAAAGCGCTTTCCCGAGAGGGGGAAGGGTTCCATACAGGTAAGGAAGGGGCTCTACATGGAGAAGAACTTGCTCCGGAGCAGGTATCTCCAGGATAGCAGAAAGAGCAGTGGAAAGCAAAAGGAGCCAGGCAACTGCCAGTATCAAGTTTCCATACAAAGCAATACCCCGAGGAAAAGGCGGAATATCTTCTGGGGAGAGGTTGACCAACATAACTACGAAAAGAAAAGTGACCAATATCGCACCTGCATATACAATCACCTGAATGGCTCCGACATACTCCGCTCCCAGGAGGAAGTATATGCCCGCTAAGCCTAGCATCGCTTTAACCAAAGCGAGAACGGCATAAATGGGGTCTCGGAGCGTAACTGCGAGCGCCCCACCGATGAGCGCTAACGCACCACAGACACTGAGACTAACAATGGTCAGCACCACCACAAACATACCCCAAAAAGCCGTACTTTCGTACGTCCCCATAGCTCAGCGGTAGAGCAGCGGATTCTTAATCCGCGGGCCGCAGGTTCGAATCCTGCTGGGGACACTTCTCTGAAAAGGAAGGTCTACGTCCATTTAGCCTATATTTGCTTGACGCAGTTTTTTCTTATGGCCCGCTGGCTTTGGCTTGGCTCGCTGATTTTCGCACAGACGCACGTGTGGGATTCTTATGTACCCGAGCTTCCTCCTTATACGCTCACAGAAGTCGAGGGCTCTCACGTTTTAGACATACAGGGGGCGGGTCTTTACCGTGATAGCAGCGGTGATTTTCAGCAGTGGGCAGCCCGGATTCCTTGGCAGGATGGGCAAGAGTGGTATCCTGCTGCGCCTATTTTCCTGTCAGAGCTTTTGATGTACAAGAAGCGTTTTCTTCAGCATCTTTTTATCTACAAATGGCAGATTCATCGTTCAGGGCATCGCCTGCGAATATGGATAGAGCTACCTTCGTATCAGTTACGTGCTATTTCTGCTGCTGCTTCTTTCCTAAGGACGGCCACATTTGCTCCTTCCTCCGTGCTGGCTACTGGGCGATGGTATAAACTGGCAACTGGTTCTCAGGGGATATATCGTGTTACTTCTCAAGTCCTTCGAAGGCTGGGTATCGATCCAGCTGGAGTGGATCCTCGTCAGCTGCGTTTATATGGGCAACGGGGAGGGCTCCTGCCACAGAGCAACGCAGAGACTCCACCCGATGATTTGGTAGAAATACCGCTCTTCTTCCCAGGGGAAGGAGATGGGCGCTGGGATGAAGGGGATGTGGCATACTTCTGGGCGGAGGGACCGGATAGCTGGTACCCCCTCTCTGGGCAACCTAATCGCCCCTATTTCCATCTCAAAAATCCGTATGCAGATAGCTGTTACTACTTTCTCACATTCGATATGGGGGGAGGAAGGCGTATCGATGCTGCTTCCCCTCCTCCAGGGCCCCACACGCCCCGTAGCCAAGGTATGCTTCTCTTCTTCCACGAGCGGGAGCTGACCAATATCCTGAAGTCTGGACGTGTTTGGCTGGGGGAGAATCTGAATAGCTTATCCTCCTCAATATCTATTCCTTTTTCGCTACCAGCGTTCGACAGTGTGTATGTACGGATCCAGTATGCCGCCAGTAGTTTCACCCCAAGTCAGCTCAATTTGTCGTGGGCGGGAACTTCCTTAGGAACGTTCACTATACCGGCCATTCCTGGTCCGGCAGATAGTTATCAAGCGATGTGGGGGCAAGTGAGTCGGGTCTTCTACAATACATCTGCCAATCCCGTCCTTTCTCTTACTTATGCTGGTTCGGGTCAGGGGTATCTCGACTACGTCGAGCTGGTTGGGTGGCATAAGCTTATCTGGGAAGGAGGCCAGTACGTGTTCCATATACCAGCTGGAGGGCCATGGCAGGTACAGGTTCTCTCGTCTTCGGTTTCAGCACCTTTCGTCTGGGATGTGACCGACGGAGTCACCCCGCGGCTTGTCACTCTTCTTCCTTTTTCGGGTGGATTTGCTTTTCTTTCGGCTGGAGATACGCTACGGCGCTATTGTGCTTTCAGTACGGAAGCGGCCTCTGAGGTACGTATCGTGGGACCTGTAGGAAATCAGAATCTTCATGCGCTTCGGGGAGTTCGCCTGGTGGTAGCTACTACCCCAGAACAAGCCCCTCTTGCTCAGCGTTTTTGTGACCTGCATCCAGAAGCAGGTCCCTGCGTGGTGGTCACCCCAGAGCAGTTATACAATGAGTTTTCTGGGGGGCGTCCCGACATCTGCGCCTTGAGAAACTTTCTCCGAATGCTTTATCTCCGAGCCTCTTCTCCTCAGGAGCAGCCCCAACACCTTCTCATCGTAGGTGCTGCCAGCTATAACTTCCGCGAAAAGGCTGCCACGCTTTTCCCTACCTATCAGAGTCGAGAGAGCTTTCATCCCCCTTCTTCCTATGGGAGTGATGATTTTTTTGGCTTTTTAGACAATACAGAGGGGTTTTGGGGGGAGGGGGGCGCTGCCTCCTGGTATGACCCGCGTGATCGAACTGTCCAAAGTCACCTCCTCGATATCGGTATAACTCGTCTCCCTACCTATTCTGTCTCTGACCTGGAGATATATTTAGAGAAGCTTACAGACTATCTACAGAATCCTCTTACGCGAGGTTCCTGGCTTCAAAAATTTGTAATCTTCTCCGATTATAAAGATGGAGGTCGACACACCAGCCAGGCTGAACAGATATGCGCTCAGCTCTCTCAAGATTTTCCCCATTTAGACTTGGTAAAGATTTACCTTGATCGTTATCCTGCTCAGCCTCGTGCTTCAGGACTGGTTTTCCCCGCTGCGCGAGAAGCCCTCTTGGCTCAGCTGAATCAGGGAGCATTTATCGCTCATTATGTAGGGCACGGGAACGAATATACGCTGCAGGGATTTGAGTTTTTCCCTATCTCCACCGTTCGTCAGATTCAGAACTACCGTCGCTACTTATTTTTTGTTACGGCGACGTGTGACTGGGGTAAATGGGATGCTCCTTCCATTCGCAGTGGGGGAATAGAAGCGTTGTTTCTTCCTCAGCGGGGAGCGATCGGTATGTTGACCTCTACTCGGAAGGTATTTTCTGATTTGAACTTTGCTCTTAGCCGAAACTTTTATACTGCCATGGCGAGTATGGCAGGACCGCAGCGGATGGTTTTTCTGAGCGATCTCATGCGTGACACGAAAAATCGAAGCTGGAGTTCTGCTGGAGCTATCAATAGCCGTTCTTTTTCCTTTTTGGGAGATCCGCTGCTTCCTCTGGGGCTTCCAATGTATAAAGTCGTCGTAACCCACCTGGGCTCGGGCCCTCCCTCTGCTTCCCAGCCTGATACGCTTCGTCCCCTTCGTTCAATTCTCCTTCGGGGAGAGATTCGCGATAGTGTGGATGCGCTGGTATCTGATTTTCAGGGAGAGATTACGATACGATTGTGGGATAAGCCGCTGAATCGGCAAACACTCATCAATCGGACTACTTTCACAAGTCAAGAGATACTGCTCTTTAGTGGGACAGCTTCTGTGCGAAATGGAGTATTTGAGATTCGCTTTCACCTCCCCGTGGATATCATTCCCGAGCCGGGATTGGGAAAGGCCTCTTTTTGGGCTCAGGCGGGAGATGGCCGCACGGCAGCGGGTGCAGAAAATCGTTTTGTTGTGTGCTGCCCAGACTCTACCCTTCCTCCTTTTTCTCCCCCCCTTATACGGCTCTTTATCAATGATACCACCTGGGTGTCAGGTTCCTGGACCGATCCTAACCCCCTTTTGCTGGCTTATCTGTATGATAGCTTGGGAATCAACCTTTCTTCCTTAGCGATTGGTCGAGAACTTAAAGCTACCCTCAATGACAAAGAGTACTTCTTGAGCACGTATTATCAGGGAAAGCGAGATCGACCGAACGAGGGCAAGGTCGAATATCGTTTCACGGATTTGCCAGAAGGGGAATACCGTCTACGTCTACGCGCATATAATCTTGCGGGTCAAGAGGGTACTGCGGAGACCTCTTTTATCGTGGCAGAGCGGGGACGTCTGAAGATAGGAAGGCTTTTTAACTACCCGAACCCTTTCACGACCTCTACTCGTTTTGTGTTTGAGCACAATCAGCCGGGTCAGCCGTTAGAGGCGCGAGTCCTTATTTACACAGTTTCCGGCCGACTTATACAGACGCTCTATGCACCCATCGTATCCCATTCCAACCTCTGTCAAGAGATTGTATGGGATGGGTTGGATAGCTACGGAGACCGATTAGCTCGAGGAGTCTATATTTACCGCTTGGAGATCCGCAATCCGGCTACGGGTGAGGCTGCCTATGCACAGGAAAAGCTGGTTCTCCTTCGATAAAGGGAGTCAGAATCCTCTATTTCCTGTTTGGCTACCTCTCAGATGGGAAGCGAGGAGTTAGCTGAGACGGTTCTCGGGATATGCCCCCGCGAGGCTTGCCTCTATCTCTTCCCAGATGGAGAGATATTGAGTGCGGAGTAGGTCTTCCAGGGTTTCTGCTCGACGGATGAGGTAAGGACGCCCTCGATAGACCAGTACTTCGGCTGGACGCAGTCGCGAGTTGTAGTTCGAGCTCATGGTGAAGCCATAAGCACCTGCGTTTTTTATCGCCAGTATATCCCCTTCTTGAACCTCGTGAAGGAGCCTGTCTGACCCGAAAGTGTCCGTTTCACAGATATACCCCACTATCGTGTACACGCGCTGAGGCCCACTCGTGCGAGAAAGATTTACGATGTCGTGATAAGCATCGTAGAACATAGGTCGGATGAGATGATTAAGGCCTGAATTGACCCCCACAAAAACAGCGGCAGGGGTGCTTTTTACTACATTTACTTGTACGAGAAGGTAGCCCGCCTCGCTCACAAAAAACTTTCCTGGCTCAAACCAGATTTCTACGGGGCGTCCGTAGCTGCGCAAGAATGCTTCGTATTCAGCCTTCAGGGATTCGGCTAAGCCATTTACATCTGTAGTTATGTCTCCTGGCCGGTAGGCTACTTTGAAACCACTCCCAAAATCTATAAACTCCAACTCTGGAAACTCTACCCCCACTTCGAAAAGAAGGCGTGCCATTTCTAAGAAGGCATTTGCATCCAAAATGTCAGAACCCGTGTGAACATGGAGTCCGTTGATGCGGATTCCCCAACTTTGGATGACCCGTTTGAGATGGCGCAGCTGTAAGATGGAAATACCAAACTTCGAATCGATATGGCCCGTGGAGATTTTGGCGTGTCCTCCCGCCAGAATATGAGGATTGAGACGAACGCAGCACGGGACTGAGCTACCGTACTGGTGACCGAACTGCTCTAAAAGGGAAATGTTATCGATGTTGATACGAACTCCAAGCTGGACTGCTTGGGCAATCTCTTCAAAGCTCACTCCATTGGGAGTAAAAAGAATGTCAGAAGGAGAAAATCCTGCCAGCAGTCCGAGCTGTACTTCTTGTATGGATACGGCGTCGAGGCCTGTCCCTAAACGATGCATGAGCTGGAGAATAGCCTGTGTGCTTAGGGCTTTTGCTGCATAAAGAAGTCGGACAGGTAGGGAGGAGAAAGCTGCCCGTAGGGTGTGGACCTGATGGGCTATCTTCTCTGCGTCGTATACATAGAGAGGGGTCCCATAGGTCTTTGCGAGGTCTATCAGGGGAATTCCTTGTATTAAGAGAGAAGACATATTGCCCATGGATAGGTTGGAGGAGAATATATCACCAAGAGAAGTACTACTTTTTTCCTGTTTTGCTCCACTTCTCCCACCAGCGCTCGAACTCCTTGCGTCCACTTTCTGTGGTGAAGAGGGGGAGCAGTTCCTCTCGGAGCTGGGCGGGATTGTAGACTCGGCTGGCAGCAAATCGAAGGACTTCGACCCGGCTGCTTTCGTGGTCAAGCGTCCACAGAAGGTCTCGTAGCTGAGCGACAGAAAGACAATGTTCGGGTAGAACCGATCGCAAAAGGGCTATCCGACTGGATTCAATACTTTGCGAAGCTACCTCCAAACGGAAGTAGTTGAACTCCACTTCACTCATGGAGGCTACTACACAGGACTGTGCAAATAGAGGTCCGAGCCACAGCCCCAGTAGCCAAAAGCTTCGCATCTGCACAAAGTAACGGAAACAAATCCTATGCCACCGATTGAGAAAATAGAGTTAGGATTAGGTGGAGTGAAACGCCTTGGCGAAGGCGCTTGCGGTACGCTTGAGACCCTCCTGCAGGGGGACGAGAGGGGCCCATCCCGTAGCCTCGTGTAGCCGAGCTCCGTCGAGGGCATTGTGCCGTAACTCTCCAGGCTTGGGGGGAAGGTGCTGAGGGGGATAAGAAAGGCCTGTTATTGTTTCCAAAATGCGATATAGGGCGTTTACGGAGGTTTGCTGCCCTGTGCCTACGTTGAAGGTCTGTCCTTGGGTTCGGGTGGGCTTTTCTATCACGGCGAGGCAGGCTCGGACGACATCTTCTACGAAGATAAAATCACGGGTCTGCTCCCCATCTCCGTAGATGCGGACGGGCTGTCCTGAAAGCAATCGATGGGTAAAGATAGCCACTACGCCAGCCTCTCCGAAAGGATTTTGGCGAGGGCCATACACGTTGGCTAAGCGGAGGATCGTAAAAGGGAAATGATGTGTGTTCCCAAAGTGTCGAATGTACAGTTCCCCTGCCAGCTTGGCTATGCCATAAGGAGACTCAGGGAGGGTTGGGTGTGTCTCGGAGAGCGGGAGGAGGGGGCTTTCTCCATAGATGGCTCCCCCCGTAGAGGCAAAGATAATCCAGGGGTGCTGCTGCTTTGCACTCTCTAAGAGGTGTAGCAGGCCTAATATGTTCACTTTTGCGTCTGACACCGGGCTTTCTACAGATGTGCGTACATCTACTTGGGCTGCTAAGTGAAAAATAATGTCATACTTTTCGGAAGAGAATAATCTTCTCACGGCCGCTTCATCTTGCAAGTCGATTTGGTGAAGAGGAACAGCAGAGGGGATATTTTCTTTCCTGCCTGTAGAAAGGTTATCAAGAACATGGACTTCGTGGGCAGGAAGAAGTGCTTCTGTGAGATGTGAGCCAATAAAGCCTGCTCCACCTGTTACCAGTATTCGCATGGGGCAAAGCTACGGCCGAGGCCAGTGAAGCCGAAACGTAGTTCCCTTTCCCGGCGCAGAGTGCACTTCTATAGAGACGCTGTGTTGGTGGAGAATAGCTTGGGCGATGGGGAGGCCTAAGCCGGTTCCTTTTTCTCCTGCTGTGCCCACTCTGCTTCGCCGTTTAGTAGGCTCCCATAGGGCTTCTATGAGCTCTGTCTCCATTCCTATGCCAGTATCTTTGATTTCCACAATATCGACCTTATCCTGAGGTTGAACAGTGAATTGGACCTTTCCGCCGGGAGGGGTGAACTTGATGGCGTT
Source organism: Bacteroidia bacterium (assembly GCA_026413325.1). GTDB lineage: Bacteria > Bacteroidota > Bacteroidia > SpSt-205 > SpSt-205 > SpSt-205. The sequence continues at coordinate 21,109 of JANZYW010000019.1, forward strand.
GGATACCAGGTTGTAAAGGGCTTCTGTGGCATAAACAGGGTCGCCCCATCCCGTACAGTCGGGGGTGTGGCTTTCCCATTGGATGCGCTTGAGTTCGAGTTGAGGGGCTACGAGCGCATGCAGTTTCTCCCCTATTTCTCTCCAGGAGAAATGGGTGAAATGCAATGCAATTTCTTTTTGCGATAGGCGGCTTAGGTCCAGAAGATTTTTTACATAGTTCTCCAGTTCGGATAAGCTATTCTCTAAAATAGATGTATATTTGGATATTTGATCATCTGAGGAGGAGCTTTTTCGGAGGAGGGTAGCGAGTTGTCGGAGGCCACTCAGGGGGCCGCGTAGGTCGTGTGAAATGATTTTTATCCATGCTTCTCGTTGTGAGGTGAGAGCCTTGAGCTCTTGTACGGCTGAGGCGAGGTGGGCGGTTCGGGCTTGTACCTGATTTTCTAACTCTTCTAAGAGGTGCAGATGAGCGGCACGGAGAGAGAAGGTTTGAGAGAAAAGGGTCCAAGCTTCGTGCTGGGCGGGGGAGAGTATCTGTGGAGGAGGGGTGGTGGAAGGGACGAAGGGCTTCCCGAAGAGGCGTTCGCTCCATCTTTCTCCGATGGTGGGGAGGTCACTGCTTTTCTCACAGGCGAGGAGTTCCTGGAGGTAGGCAAGGAGGAGGGTAGTGAGCTTTTGCCGTTCCTGGAGATGGATTTCGGTTTGGTAGCTTTCCAAAGCCGCTTGGACGGTCAGGCGTAGGTCAGCCACTTCCCATGGCTTTGGTATGTACCGGAAGAGTCGGGCCTGGTTTACGATTTTTCCCACGTTTTCTGCGCCGGCCTGTCCCGTGAGCAGGATGAGGCGAGCATGAGGTACCTTTTTATGGGCTTCGATGAGGAAGTCATCTCCCCGCATGACGGGCATCAGGTAATCTGCGATAATCACGGCAGGGTCTCGTTCCAGGAGGGCTAATGCTTCCTCCGCACTGTAGGCACCTTCTATCCAGACTTCCAACGGGGTGAGCTGCGCGGTCAGGGCCTCTACCACGACAGGCTCGTCGTCTACGATTAGGATCGTACGCATCCAGGACGATATTACACAAAACCGAGGCGATGAGTGGGATAAAAGTGCTATCTTTGTCACGCAAGCCTTGCCTGATAGGCTATTCTGTTTTTACCTTTCTATGGCAGAGACGACAGAAACGCTCCAGGGATATGAACAGTACCTTAGGGGTTTAGAGCGTACCGCCCTTTTGCGAGAGGCTCGTGCGGCAGGCCTTCGCTTCCCTCCGTCTATCAAAAGTGAGACGCTGGTGGAGCGCCTCGTTCAGTTTCGGGCGGAGCAGCTTGCTTCTCTTTCGGTGAGCGAGCTTCCTCCCTCCCAGCCGGAGCTGAGTAGAGACATCCCCGAACCTGGGGAGGCTAAAGAGATAGAGAGCCAGACGAATGGAGCTACCTCTTCCAATCGGAATCGTCGGCGTTTTCGTAGAGGGGAGCGGGTGGTAGCTGTTTCGACCCCTGCTCCAGACAATCCTTCTCCCCCATTAGAGGGAGAAGGTCTCCCTTCTGAGGAACCGGCTCCTTCTGCTGATTTAGCAGAATCGAGTTCTTCAGTCGAATCGTCTCGTACTGAGGCTCCCGTCGAGATTCCTGCCCGAGAACCGGCTTTGGGAGAGATTGTGGAAAAGCTCACTATCCAGGCCAGGGGGGTGTTTTGGCCGGATAAGAAGTATCCACATGGGTTTTTACGCTCTCCCTTTTATAGCTACAAGATTTCTCCCGATGATATTTATGTTCCCGTTACGCTTATTCGGCGATATGGATTGCGTCCAGGCGATACCGTAGAAGGTCGGATTCGCCTCCCCAAAGAAGGGGAGCGCCATTATATCCTGGTAGAAATCGAACGGGTAAATGGTTTGCCTCCCGAATATCTCCGAGAGCGAGCCAGTTTAGAGCATCTGACTCCGCTTTTTCCCAACGAAAGATTTCGCCTCTCCGAGGGGACGAATGACTTGTCCCTTCGAGTGGTGGATCTTTTTGCTCCGATAGGGAAAGGGCAGCGAGCGCTGATTGTAGCTCAGCCCAAGACGGGTAAAACGATTCTGCTCCAAAAAATAGCGAATGCGATCCTGCGTAATCACCCGGAGAGCTACGTCATCGTGTTGCTTATTGATGAGCGGCCTGAGGAAGTAACAGACTTCGCCCGGAATGTTCCTGCGGAAGTCGTTGCTTCGACCTTTGATGAGCCAGCTGAGCGCCAGGTCGAGGTCGCAGAGATTGTAATCGAAAAAGCTCGTCGCCTGGCCGAGACGAAGCTGGATGTGGTTGTTCTGTTAGATTCGATTACACGGTTGGCTCGGGCGTATAATGCAGCTACTCCGGTATCGGGTCGGATACTCACGGGGGGGATGGACTCTGCTGCTTTACACAAACCCAAACGATTTTTTGGAGCTGCACGTAAGATAGAAGAAGGAGGGTCTCTTACGATAATCGCTACAGCCTTGATTGATACAGGGAGCCGCATGGATGAAGTGGTCTTCGAAGAATTCAAGGGTACAGGCAATATGGAGCTGCAACTGGACCGACAGCTATCCAACAAACGAATATATCCCGCTATAAATGTCTTAGAGTCAGGCACTCGCCATGAGGAGCTCTTGATCGATCAAGCACAGCTGGGACGTATCTGGCTTCTGCGGAAGTTTTTAGCAGAAATGAAGCCAGTGGAGGCTACCGAGTTTCTTCTCGAGCGGATGCGTCACACCCGTTCAAATGAGGAGTTTCTTGATCTCATGTCGAAGTGGTCGGAGTAGAGACTGCTAAACCCGTCCTTTGGGAGCTTTCTCCGGGAGACTGGGAGAAGTGGATGCATCAGATGGAAGAGCCCTCCTATCGTGCACAGCAAGTGTGGCAGTGGCTTTGGCATAGGGGAGTCGCCTCCCCGCAGCTCATGACAGACCTTCCTGTTTCCCTCCGTCGTAAACTGGAGGAAAGTTTCGACCATTCTGAACCCACTCTGCTCCATATGTCGGAGAGCCGAGATGGGACTCGAAAGCTTCTGTGGCTCATGCCAAAGGGAGGACAGGTGGAGACGGTATGGATACCCCATTCACAGAGATATACAGTCTGTGTATCGAGTCAAGTGGGATGCAGCCTAAACTGTCGATTCTGTGCTACGGGGCAGCTGGGTTTGGAGCGACAGCTTACCGGATACGAAATCTTTCTGCAGGTGTATGCGGTGAAATACCGCTTAGGGCTCCCCGTCACCCATGTAGTTTTTATGGGAATGGGAGAGCCATTGCTTAACTATACTTCTCTAATCGAGGCCATAGAGGGGTTGACCACTCGGCTGGGGATGAGTGCGCGGCGCTTGACTGTCTCTACAGTAGGGATACCGAAAGGAATTCGGCGATTAGCGGATCGAAAAGAGCCTTTCGAGCTGGCTTTCTCTTTGCATAGTGCTATCCCCCACAAGCGACAGATGCTTATACCCCTGGCAGCTCATATTCCTTTGGAGGAGATACGAGAGGCTCTGGTTACCTACTGCCAGAAGCGTATGGAATGGGTAACCCTTGAATATGTTCTTCTCAAGGGGGTCAACGATGGAAGAGAGGATGCGCAGGCTCTTCGTCGTTTTGTGGCGCCTCCGCTTCGAGCGAAGGTCAATCTGATTGAATACAATCCCGTTCCAGGTCTTTCGTTTGAACCGTCCCCTCGCATGGAAGCATTCCGAGAGGAGCTGCTCCGCGAAGGGCTGATCGCAACTATACGCCGAAGCAGGGGAGCGGATATTTCAGCAGGATGTGGTCAACTTGCTCGCCACATACGATAACTCCTTTTTTTTGCCTAATGGATTTCTCACTACCTTTGCCTTTTGTAAACGTATAGCCTATGAGTGTGACCCTTTCTGCTCAGGACCTTCGTTTTCGCTCTGTATGGTTAGACCTTCCTGCGCTTCGCTGGGAGCTATTAGCCCCTTCTTGGAAGGCCCGACGGGAATATTTAGAGGCGCAAGAAGAGCTTGCGGATTGTGAACGGGATACGATTTTTGGATTGGCCCGAGATTTTTTGGAGCTGCAGGGTGTGGCCTGGTTTTCGACGGAGTCGTGGAACCAGTACAGCCGGGCAAGCTATGAATCGTTTGCCTTGGCCAATGGTTCAGTTTGGCCATCTGCAGAAGAGGCTCACCGTCATGTACAAGGGTTGGTAACTGCTCTGGAGGAGCTTCAGAAGAGGGCTCGAGCTGCTCAACCAGTTGACTCTGGGCTTCTTTCTCGGCTGGTTTCTGAGGCTGTAGGGCGCTCCGTCGATCTGCGGCGAGATTCTACCCATCGCTCCTTCCCCGCCAGGATGGTTTCCCCGGAGCAGGTAGAGACGGCCTTAGGTGCCCTCTTAAGCGAGGTAGAATCTCATTTTTCTGCGGGGGTCTCTCCTGTATGGATAGCGGCATGGGTGCATCATGCCCTCACCCAGATTCGCCCTTATTCAGATGGGAATGCCCGAGCAGCCTTCTTATTGACGCAGTATGTGTTGTGGCGGGGCGGACTTCCTGGTTTTTCCCTCAAGCCCTCTCAACGAGTCGCCTACTACAGGGCGCTTCGTAAAGCAGATGAGGGAGACTTAGCCGATTGGGGGTCCCTTTTTCTGGAGGGGCTTCACCAAGTTACTCTCTTTGCCTTGAGCTGGGGGCGAAATGCCCTGCGTTCCTATGAAGACAGTATTGCGGTCTTCAATCGCCGCTTTGCAGGCTGGCGAGCCCGACATGACAGAGAGCGTTCTCAGCGGATAATGAATAATCGCTATACGGTTTTCGATTACATGGAGGAGCTTTTGCGCCAGCTGGCGGCTGAACTGGATGAAAAGCTCAAGACTGAGGAGGGCAAAGGTACCCGTGCCTTGGTAGCCAAAGCCTACCCCGATTCCCCTTACTATTATCAATTTACTTCAGATATCGTTGAATATGCGAAGCGGCATGGCTACTATTTCAATAGAGGGTTGCCACGAGGATGGTTCAAACTCAAATTCTCCCTTTCAGCTAACAAAAAATATCAGCTGGTTTTTCCGCTGCATCATGTGGGACATGACGATGCGACTTTAGCCGTCGGGGCCATGCTTCATTTTCTTGAACCCTTGAAGTACCAACAGAAGCGGGCCAGACGACGGAGAGCACAAAAAGAAAAGGCTGTATATCTCTTTGCCCCTCTCCCTCTCCACATGCCTCCTCTGGCATTCTCTATAGAGCAGGACCTCCCCTCTGTTCGAACAGTCTTGCGAGAATACGTTCAAACCAGTCTGACCCAGGCTTTAGGGGAGCTGGCAAATGAAATCTATTAGAGCTTATGGCTATAGTACGACCGCTATCTCCCCAAGACTTATACGCCTCCTCTGCGTTCAATCCCGCTTCTCTTAGTATCTATCATGTGGGTATACATCTGGATAGTGAGCACTTGATGTATGTCGTTTCTACGGTGCAGCATGAGCCGTTGATGGTTCGGTTGTACAAAAACCGGGACGGATTGGATCTGGTTCATTTTTTGGAGGCGGTATGGCAGCAGGATGAGTTTTTACGCAAGCGCTTTGCTCAAGGGGAGCTCATCGTGGATACGGATAAGTGGTTGGTAGTACCCGCAGAGTTTGTGCCAGATGGGCAAGAGTCCGCCTACTTGCGAGCTTACTATGAAATTCAATCGCAGGAGGGGGCTCAGGCCTATTCTTACCGGAAGGAAGTTCTGCGGGGCAGTGGGGCGGCATTTCTTTCGCTTTTCCCCATTTCCCTTGCTGACTATGTGGCTACTCGGTTAGCCAACTTTCAGGTCGAACATGCGAGCTATCGCTATGTACAGCTATCTTGTCATCTGGCTAAGCAAAACTTTAGTCAGAGACCTTTCTTGGGTTTGGTGTGGCTTTTTATGTCTCGTTTCTACTATGTCCTTTTTCAAGGAGATAGGCTCGTTTTTGCTAATCAGTTTTCGGCTGCTGTAGCAGAGGATGTTTTGTACTATATGCAAGGGCTTCATAGTCTATTGGGAGTGGATAAGGGGCAGGTGACTGTAGCTGTAGGGGGGTATTCTGCTCTGAAGCCGTACGCAATGACACTGCTGTATCGATTTTTTGGGGCTGGATATCGAGATTTAGGGAGAGTTTTTCCGGCGCCTGCTACGCTCAAGGAGGCGGGTATGGCTGTGGAAGATATTTTGCCGCTCACCTTTATCGGTGCGGATACTTCGGGGTAAGTGGCAGGGGCGGGCCATTCCCTTTCCGAAGGGGGCTCCCACCCGACCCCTTACAGAAAAGGCTCGGGAGGCTCTTTTCCATATTCTCTCTCATCGGTGGCAAATAGAGGGAAGTCAAGTCTTGGACCTTTTTGCGGGGTCGGGAGCGGTGGGGTTAGAGTTTCTTTCGCGAGGGGCTGCTCGTGTGGCTTTTGTAGAGCAAGACCCCCGAGCTGCCCACTCTCTCCGCTCTCTTTTACGGCAGTGGGGGGCAGAAGAGAGGGGACGGGTCTTTCAGATGGATGTGATGATGTTTCTGGCGACCCCTTCGACTGCGGTTCAGTTTATTTTCGCTGGGCCTCCTTTCCGCTATTGGCAAAAAAAGAGACTGATACAAACTATTTTGGAAGGGGGGTGGTTGCAGGAGGGGGGATGCTTGATCGTGGAGCATCCCTCCTATGAGTCATATGCTGATCATCCCTCTTTCTGGAGGCAAGAAAGGTATGTAGCGAGCGTTTTGAGTTTCTTTCGGGGATGAATCGATGGAGTTGGTATTGGGGGGGGCTTGTTGCGGGAGTACGGGCGGTTACACCTCGTCGGGTACAGCAGATTTTTCGGGTAGGGGGTAGTTATCTTTTGGCTCGGGGGCGAATAGGGTGGTTTCCCCCTCGGTATCCTCTCTTTCTGGGGGTTGAGCCCACCACTGCTTGCAACCTCCGCTGCCCTCACTGCATTTCTGGTCTTCGGGCTTTTACCCGGCCCACAGGTCGGCTTGATCCGGTTCTTTTTGAGGAACTTGTGGAGGCGCTTCATCCCTATATATGGGGAGTGCTTTTCTATTTTCAGGGAGAACCGCTTCTCCACCCCGAAATAGGTCGTCTGATAGGAAGTGCGAGCCGGTACAAGCTGTTGACTTCTCTTAGTACCAACGGCCACTTTCTCACAGAGGACCGCTGTTATGACCTCATCATGGCGGGTCTTACCCACATACGGATATCGATCGATGGCATGACAGCTGAGACCTATGCTCGATATCGGCGAGAGGGGGAGCTGGAGACTGTCCAGGCTGGTACGGCTCGGCTACTTGAGATCCGACAGGCGTTGCGCAGTCGTTTTCCCCTCGTTGAAGTTCAGTTTATTGCATTTCGGCATAATGTAAAAGAGATTCCTGCTTTTCGACGGTGGGCGGATGAGATGGGCGTGGATGCAGCCCGGATAAAAACAGCTCAACTTCTGGAGCTTACGCCAGATGCCTATGAAGAATGGATCCCCAAAGAGCGGAGACAAAGCCGTTATGAAATGTCTGCAGGAGAAGCACCTCGTCTGAGAGGGAAGGTACCTAATCGCTGTTGGCGCATGTGGCGGGCAGCTGAGGTAACATGGGACGGTCAGGTCTTGCCCTGTTGTTTTGATAAGGATGCACAGCACACTTTCGGTTCGCTGAAGAAAACCTCTTTTGCCGCTATTTGGAAAGGAGAAAAGGTAGAACGGTTTCGGAGGCAAGTCTTTCAGCGACGAGAAAGTATCGATATTTGTCGTAACTGTACTGAAGGTATTCGAACATGGCTTTGATCCGATTGCATCCCGAGGGGCGTAGATGGATCCTCGGTACTTTCTTGGTAGGAGGAGTACTCCTCGGTCTACTGATTATTTTTAATGTGTCAGTGGAGTGGAGCGGGGGCATAGGGGCTCTATGGTTGGTTTGGGCAGGGTTGCTGCTCAACTTTTTTCGTTATCCGCGTCGGATCTGCCCTGCTGATCCTGCCCTTTTGTATGCGCCTTGCGATGGAAAGGTCGTGGGGATCAAGCGTACCTTTGAACCAAAGTATTTTCATGCGGAGATGCAGCAGATAAGCATCTTTATGTCTCCGCTGAATGTACATGTTAACTGGGCACCCGCAGCGGGACGTGTAGTAGAAAAGCAGCACAATCCAGGCTTATATAAGGTTGCGTGGCACCCCAAAGCTTCTCTTCTTAATGAGCAGACTTTCCTGGCTGTGGAGGGTAGCTCTCGAGAAAAAAGCTATGCAGTACGTCAGATCGCAGGCGCTTTGGCTCGACGGATTTCTACCTATCCTCAGGTAGGTCAGAGGATACAAGCAGGGGAGGAGATTGGTTTCATCAAGTTTGGTTCTCGTGTAGATGTGCTCCTTCCTCTCTCAGCCAAGGTTCAGGTGCACGTTGGGATGAAAGTGCGAGGGGCTATCACCCCTATAGCGCAGTGGTAATATGCATATCGCTTTGGCAGGAAATATCGGGGTAGGGAAGACCTATGCCACCTATCTCCTTAGTCAGGCTTTGCGCTACGAGGCCGCTTTTGAGGATGATCGAGAAAATCCCTTCTTGATGGATTTTTACCAGGACATGGTAAGGTGGGCTTTCCCGATGCAGATCTACCTGCTCAATAAGCGGTTGGAGAGCACACTCGCCATACAGCGCAGCGAACGGGATTGCGTGCAGGATCGGACACTATATGAGGATGCAGAAGTTTTCGCTCCTGTTCTGCGGGAGATGGATATTCTCCCGAGCCGCGAGTATGAAGTATACCGAGCCCTGTTTGAGAAAATCGCTTCCCTCGTCAAGCCCCCCGATCTTCTTGTGTTTTTGCGTGCATCTGTACCGACGCTCGTCGACCAAATCTTGGCTCGAGGTCGCCCTTATGAGGAGAATATCAGTTTGGAGTACTTACGCAAGCTCAATCAGACCTATGAGGCCTGGTACGAGTCTTATAGCCGTGGGCCGAAGATGCTGATCAATATGGATGACCTACACGCTGTCTCTTATACACATCT
>JANZYW010000001.1 GCA_026413325.1 Bacteroidia bacterium
TAAGAGACAGATAGAGAACTCCCCGTACATTCAGAGCTGCAGCCCGCAGGGGCACCTCCTGTGCTTGTCCATCTGGGGTCGAGATCCGCACCGTAACCCGATCTGCCTCAGGAGAGGTGAGGAGTCGCTCGATATTTGCCTGGCATTCACCGTATCGCTGTAGATTGAACTGCAGGGTCACTACCTGATAGAGATGGAGCGGAGATTGTGTGATTTCATAGAGCTTCTCATAGGAATCAAGCGCGTTTTTTATATCCTGAAGATAAAAGTAAGATACGGCCTTGAGCTCAGCCAAATCCGCATTTCGGGGCTGCTCGCGAAGCAGCTCTTCAGCTACTGCGATGGCTTGACGATAGAGCCCTGCCTGAAAGTACGTTTGAGCCAGTGTATCGCGCAGGGGGAAAGAAGGACCCTCTATCGCTATGCGCCAGTGTAAGGCGTATATCTGTGTAAAAAGATCCCCATATTGGGCTGCTTGAGCATAGACCCGTCGGGCAAGAGAAGAATCTGTCCGAGGAGAAGCAGGCGTAACCTTCTTCTGTGCCAGAAGGAGGGAAATAGAAGCTAATAGTAGGACTCTCAGTAGAGGAGACATGGCGCAAATTTAGTTTATTTGGGAGGTGCGATGGCTGGTGAGGTTGAGCCTCTTATGCTGTACATTGGGACAGGCCCAAGAAGGACCTTTCGGTGCATATGCCGCTCCCCCGAAAGGATGGCAATCCCTCGCCAGTGGGCCGATACTGGTATGGTACCCACGCGGCCATGAGGGCTTAGCTCGAGAAGTGGCCTTATGGGCCACAGACGCACATCGAGAAGTAACCAATTTACTCGAGTTCTTTCCTCAAGGCAAAGTCATCGTCCGTCTCCATCCTTCGCCGTACGCATGGACTCAGCAACCTCGCTGGGAGCCCCGAGGAAGTCTTATCTCTCCTCCTTCTATCGCAGAGGTGTACCCAGCTCCCACACGAGCCCTCACTGCAGGGATAGTCCGAAGCCAAGTTATAGCCGTCGTGCTCCATCAGCTCTACTTTTCTGATGGGGTACGTCTTCAAAACCGATCCCTACTCTACATGCCAGACTGGTTTCTGTGGGGGTTTGCTTTCTTCTGGGGAGAAGGGTGGCAAGGAGAAGACCTTGCTCGCCTCCAGTCTCCCCCTGAAAAGGCCTTTTTATCTCTCGCCGAACGTACAGCAGCTCCTTCTCCCCTGTATAAAAGCCTATATAAAGCCATCTGGTTTTATCTCTATCGAACCTATGGCCAACGAAAAGTTATCGACATTCTCTACATGACTCGTCTCACCCGCAGTGTTTCCGAAGCGCTCTCCCTCACTGTCAACTTGTCCGAGGAAGAACTCACAGAAAAATGGCGCACCTTCATCCAATTCTTACAGGAAAAACAAGATCCCTCTGAAAAGTATGAATCACTTCGAAAATCGGTCTTGTCTGCCGCCATACACCCCAGTGAAACTTCTCTGGCCTATGCTACTCTTCAAAATGGCTCTATACTGTACTATTTAGAGATAGAGGGAAGTGCATATGAGCTACCGGGTCGTTGGTCCTGGCCTCAGAGCTACTATGAGCCTATTCTTCCTATGGCTTTCTCAAAGAAAGGCCAGCTGAGTTGGGTAGCATACGAGATGGAAGGACCTGTGATTTGGCGATGGGAACCCTCTGAACGAAAATACTATCGGCTGTCTCCTGGACTGCGCGCTATACAGAGCATTTCCTGGCAAGACGAAAAGTCTCTCCTTCTCTCGGCTCTAAGTGACGAAGGGAAAGTAGCCGCCTACACGCTTACCTTCCCACAAGGAATTCTACGCAAAATAGGTGAACTCGAAGGGGATATTCTCACCCCTCAGTTCCTTCATGGTGAGATATGGGCCTCTTGGCAGCCGGACACCAGTCAGACCCGTTCTCTATCTGTCCTTTGGGAGCCCCCTCAACCAGTAGTTTATCGAGGTGGGAAGTGGGAACCCCTCTCTTTTTCTGCTTATTATGCGATAGGAGGAGGGTGGATAGAAGGGGACTCCGTCTGCATCTCGCTTTCAGATGCGACAGGGTACGGATGGCCGTGGATATTTCAGCGGGATACTTCCTTCCCCAGCGCTTGGGGGATTCCAGGGCTTCATCGATGGATAGGCCAAACGCAGGATAAAGCGTACTTCCTGTACTACCGAGGGGGGCGTCTTCGACTGGGCTCCGTCGCATTGGCATTTCTCCAACAGCCAGGGGCTGTTTTTCCTTCTCTTTTCGCCGCTGAGGTGATCCAGTACCGATTACAGCGGAAAGCCTCTCATCAAGGAATGTACCGCATAAAAGTTCCTTCTATCCCCTCTAAACGGGATAGTGTCCCAACCGATACGCCTCGTACTCAGCGCCAGCCCTTTTATCTATTTGATGAGGAGGTTTCTCGACCTATCCGTCGTCGTCGACCACGCCCCTCTTCCGAGTCGTTATCTGATCGACCTTCTTCATTTTCCCTGCCCGCCATACAGCCTCAGGGAGCCATCCCTTACCACTGGCTTCTGTGGGACATCCAGATGGAACCTATTCTGCACCCCCTCATGCGATTAGGATGGTCTATTCAAGCTACAGCTCGAGATATGCACGCAGATCATGAATGGTATTTTCTGTGGACGCCTTATGTGGACCTTCGCAGCTCGGAACTAAGCCTTCGATATACTCGGTACCGGAATAGATGGCAGCCCACAGCAGAGCTCACGAAACAAAGTCACTTTTTTCCTAATCGCAGATATGGCCGCACCCTCCGGAACAATACCTGGTATGGAAAAGCCGGGATTCGATATGTCTTTTCCCAGCAGTTGTATGCAGAACTCGCTATGCAGGGCCTACAAGCCGATCGATATGACATGCAGGGTACAGATGACCGAGACCTATCGGCGTCAGCACACTGGCTCGGAGGGAGCTTTCAGCTGCGATATGCAAACCTCCTCTACAGAGAAAGGCTTCCCTGGATAGGCTGGAAAGCTCACCTTCGAGTAGAAGGATATCGAGCGGGTGCTACATGGGGATTCCCTCTCGTTTTTTTCCAAGCAGAACGATTCCAACCTGTAGGCAGGCTCTTTGTTCTTCACGTACGGGGGATCAGTGCGGGAGGAGGCAATAGGGGAAGGTATTTCTTCTTGGGTGGGATACCAGACTGGATTAACTACGATTTTCAGAATCGCTCTCAAGTACCTACCTTGGGGGAGACAGGGGGCTATTTCTTGAATCAGTACATTTCTTTTCCAGGATTTCCCTACCAAGCCCGCCGAGGGAAGAATCTGCTTTTAGGGTCCATCACCGCTCGGATTCCTCTTCTTGCTTGGCGAAAAGATACGGTTCTGCCCACTCGGCTGCTCTATGGCTTCGAATGGCAGGTTGGCTACTTCGTGGGAACAACCTGGACGACGGGAAACCCTTTTTCTCAAAAGAATCCCATCGATGCGGAATATATCTTCCGACCTCCCTTGGTTATCTCCGTACAGACCCTCAAAAGTCCTTTCCTTATGAGTATAGGTACCGGCATCCGATTTTATATCATGCGGCTACCAATCGGTCTGGAGACTTACTGGCCCGTAGAAGAAGGACGTATCGGCTCTGCTCGCCTGCTGGTCAGCTTCAGAAAAGACTTGTAGAAAGCAGCCCTATTCCCCCATTTTATATCCAAAATACCGAAGTCCACCGTTTGCCGTACCTTAGTAGAGATGTCTGGGACAAACCAACTTCGTGTGGTAAGCATCATCCTCTTGCTCTTACTGGGGGGAGGTGGAATCGTCTGGGGCATTTGGATCCATAGAAAATCGGAGGAGTTTTATGCGGCACGAGCCCGTCTTCGAGCCGCGGAAATGGCTCTCCTCCGATTAGAGATGGCAGTTTGGATACAGGAAGTCCGACTGCGCTCCGCTCTCTTAGAACGCATTTCTGGCCAGGCTCTACCCTCTCTTCTTCTCCGCCAATCAAACCTCAAAGAAGCTCTCAAAAATGTGGAAAGTAGCTCTCGTGCACTCGGACATCCCCTACCCCCTTTACGTGAGCTGATAGAAAGAGTTCTTCTCTTAGAAAAACGCCACATAGGCTGGCGCAGAGCTTTAGAAAAAAGCGAACGAAAGGAAGAATATCTCCCAGTCTTCGAACAGTATTATGCCGAAGGACCTGGACTGCTTTCTGGCGTAGATGCTGAGATTCAACGATTTAGCCGACTATTACAAGAAAAGGTACAGGCCCAAGAGACTTCACACAAACAAAGTCTCCATACACTTCAGCTCATCGGTATAGGCAGCATCGGAGGCTATCTCCTCCTGTCTATCCTTCTCGTGCTACTCATAGGCAGGAAGGAAAAACATCTCTTGAGAGAAATAGGAAATGCTGCTGGAAAAGGAGAACCGCTCCCTCTCCAACCGGGACCTCTGTACCCACTCATACAAGCTTACAATCAACTCCTCCATCGGTGGAACTCTCTCCTGGCTGTAACCGAAGCACTCGCTGAAAAAAGAAGCAACATCGCCTGGTCAGAGGTTCGAACCATTCTCGGTCCTCCTGCTTCTTATTTGGAACACCTCGCCCAGGAAAATACCCGACAAGAAGAGCTCTTACAGCAGCATGTGGAGGAGAAACGTAAGTTACACCAGCAGCTCCAGGCGATGGAGAAGCTGTTCAGCGAGCAGATAGAAGCACTTCGTCTGGAAATAGGAGCCCTTCAAAATCTCATACCTCTCGCTGAAACAAACCCAGAGGGAGAGATCCTCTCCAAGAATGACCTCTTCGTAAAAATCCCCCACGCTCAAAACTGGAAGAATATCCGAGATATCAGTGGAGAGCTCCTTTCTCTGATACAATCCACCAAACCCAGCCAGGGAGTGTTACACACTCCGAATGGGTCTTTTCTCTATTTTTACCTTCCCTATCGAAAGGGGCGGGAGGAGAAAGGCCTTTTCTCCCTCATCTCGATCGGAGAACTAACCCAGAAGGTACACCAGCTGGAGAAAGCATTGGGAGCTGCCCAGCACCAGCTTGCGGAAACCGAGGCGACCCTCACTCGGCTCCGTCAGCAGTACAGTGGTCTGGGGGCTCAATACACCCAAGAAGTAGAACGGCTTCTCCGCCAGCGACAGAGTCTCCAAACACTTCTCAAGATTCCTGCCCTCCAGAAAGGAGATGTTATCGAGGGATTGGCAGCTATCTGCGAAGTCGCAGCTACTTTGGACGCCGATGCCCGCTACAGTTTCTGGGTATTTGGAGAAAACCAGGACACCTTACACTGCCTCGAAGCATACGACCCTACCCTACTCACCCACTCTAATAGCGTAGACCTTCCCTCTGAAGCGGCCCGCTGGGTGCGCGAACGCTTAGACCCTGCCACCCCTGGCCCACATGTACCAGAGCCCTCCGCCCTCCAAGCGTATTTAGCTGAGCGGCAAAGCCAGTCGCTTTGGATGTTTCCCCTTTATCTTGATGACGAAATAGCAGGGGCATTTTTCGTCGAGCGGCTTTCTCCTTTGCCCCTCTCAGATACAGAGTACCCTGCCCTCCTGGGCAGGATCGCCTCTCTCCTTCTCCAACAAGGGCATCGCAAGCTAATAGAACAAGAACTGCTCTCCTACCTCGAACAAGCACAAGCGCTGGAAGAAGAGCTGAGACAGAACATAGAAGAGCTCGAAGCCTCTGCGGAAGAAATGCGCCGAACGCAAGCAGAGCTTCGAGGGCAAATTACCGCCATCAATGCAGCCGCGCTCGTCGCAGAAATGAATCCGGAAGGACGCCTTATTTACGTCAATGAGGCTTTCCTACGTTTATTTGGTCACGCAGCAGAGGAACTGATAGGAGCCCCCTATGCCAAGCTTCGCCGGCCAGAGGAAGCTTCTATAGTGGAGAAACTCTTCGAGCGACTCCGAGCTGGGGAGACCTGGCAAGAGGTCGTCTCCTATCTCAACCGCTACAATGAAGAGATATGGCTTCAGCAAACCATCACTCCCGTCCGACAGTCCGACGGAGACATCTACAAGTTCATTCTCGTAGCCTTCGATATAACCCTCCAGAAACAACAAGAGACAGAAATACAAAGCGCCCTTCTCCTGGCTCGAGAACAAGAGCAACTCCTCAGAGAAAACACAGAAGAGCTAAAACGAAGCAACGAAAACTATCGGGTATCTCAGCTTCAGCTCTCTGCTCAGCTTGAAGCCCTCAATAATGCAGCCTGGCTTTTCGAAACAGACGGAGAAGGAAAGCTTACCTATGCAAGTCAGAGCCTCTTAGAAGCCCTGGGATATACCCACGAAAAGCTTCTGCACGCTCATTACGGCGCCCTCTTCTCGGAAAGACAACCCATTGCTGTCTTACAAGGTCACTGGCGCAGCATGCAGTCTGGACAAATCTGGAAATCTGAAGTAGAACTGCGCGGGAGCGTAGGACAAACATACTGGGCTATTATGTCCAGTACGCCCATCATCGATAAGTCACGCACTGAACGAAAGGGGCATATTCTCAAGACAGTGAATGTCCTTTTTGACATTACTGAGCAGAAAGAACAGGAATTCCGTCTTAAGGAACAGCAGAATGCCCTTTCGACCTTGGCAGCGCACCCCGCTCTCCGAGAGGGAGATACAGAGAAAGCCTTTCAAGTCATCGCCGAGGTGGCCTTACAAACCCTCAAAGCCTATCGCGTTAGCCTCTGGCTCTATCAAGAGCCAGACCAGGCTCGGTGTGTCGCAGTAGCAGAAAAAGAAGCACACTCTCATACAGTAGGCACCGTAACAAACCGTTCTCTCTATCCCCTTTACTTTCAAAGCCTGGAACGAGAACAGGTCATCGCCGTGGTAGACGCTCTCTCTGACCTCCGCACTCGAGAGCTGGCCCTCCCTCTCTTCAAACCCAACAATGTAACAAGCGTACTGGATGGCATCATTCGCGTGGGAGCTAAAACCGCAGGCTTGATCAGTGTGGAACATCGATATACCCGCAGGGAATGGCGGCTGGACGAAGTCAACTTCGTTCGAGCCCTCACCTCCTCCGCCGCTTCTGTAATCGAAGAGGAGCAGCAGGCTTACGCCCGTCGTCTTCAAGAAGCGTATAAACAGTTAGAGCAGCAAAAGCAGGAGCTGGAAGAGGCTATGCGAGACATTCGAGAGAGCATCCGATACGCCAAGCGAATGCAGAAAAACATTCTACCCACGGATAGCCTTCTGGAAAAATACCTCGGAAAAGACAACTACTTCATTATCTGGCGCCCGAGAGATCGAAACGGGGTGGGAGGAGACTTTTACTGGTTTAGTGATGCAGGAGAAGCCTACTTCATCGTGGTAGCAGATGGCACCGGGCATGGCGTTCCCGGGGCTTTCATGACCCTTATTGGAAGCATCCTTCTTGATCAGATTATCAATAAAAGTCGTATCTACTCTCCAGCTCAGATACTCCATGACCTCCATATCGGCGTACGTCAAGTGCTGCGACAGGACATCGAAGGCGATGAAACTCCTTCTCGCGATGGAATGGATATCGCTCTGGTGTGTTATTATCCCAAAACCTATCGACTCCTCTATGCAGGAGCGAACCTACCCCTCTACTACACCCAAGGTACAGAGCTCAAGGAAATAAAACCTGACAAAAAGGCCATCGGCGGCGAGCAGCTGGAAGAAGAACGCTTCTTCACAGAACACGAAGTGCAGTTAGAGCCAGGAGATACATTCTTTCTCTTTACCGATGGCGTGGTAGATCAATCAGGCGGCCCGGCAGGGAAACGCTTCGGAACCAAGCAGTTGAAGGAATTCATTCTCGAGACCTTCCATGAGCCCTCCATGCCCCGTAGGAGAGCCTTATTCAACATTCGATGGAAAGAATGGAAAGACTACGCAGGGGAGGGAGAACAAATAGATGATGTAACGATGTGGGGAATCCGGCTGTGGTAATGCACTGGATAGGCATAGACATCGGCTCACAAGCCGTAGGCTGGGCGGTAGTCCAGCTAATGCCAGCCGGCCGCTTCTTTCTCCACTCTTGTGAAGCCATCGACCTGGGCAAGGCTCCTCTGGAAAATCGGCTGTCCACCCTTCATACCTGGCTCCTCGACCACCTCAAAAACTGGCCTACCGTCACCTCCGTTGCCATAGAAGAACCCTTTGTAGGAAAAAGCATTCGAAGTGCCCTCACCTTAGGTACTGTAAAAGGACTCGTGTGGAGCCTTCTCCTCTCTCAAGGCAAGCCCCCCCCTCATCGATTGGCAGCCGTCCAGGTAAAGAAAGCCATCACAGGCCGCCCTCACGCCGATAAAACACAAGTCGCCGCTATGCTCCAGCACTACCTTGTTTCAGCTGAGCTTCCCCAAAATCCCCACGCCACAGATGCCATCGCAATCGCTATCGCAGCCGCCCTTGCTCAGAACTCTCCTATCAGTCGGAGATTAAAAAGTCGCGCCGAGAGATAGTTCGGAACTGCCCATCGAACTCCATACACATCCGCAATCCACTGATAACTTACCACATTATACCGCTGAAATAGATTGAAAACATCAACCCCCACCCACAAGGACCGACAATATCGCCACTCTATAGGAAAATACCGACTCAACCCCAAGTCAACTCGATTGTAAAAGGGCATTTGGAAAACAGTTCGCGCTTCTAATCGACGAGGCACACCAAAAGGAGCCCCTGTCGCAAATACGAACTGCAAGGTGAGCTTATACAAGGGATTAGTAGGAAGTTCATCTTGAAGGTAAAAAGCGAAACTGAGACGCTGATCGCTCGGACGACGTACCCACCTTCCGCCAGGAAGCTGCTCCTGCGTCGATAACAAGCCCAAAGCAAACCAGGAGTCTACCCCCGCTAAAAATTCTCCATTCAGCCGCATATCTATACCATAGGCATAGCCTCGAGCCAGATTCGCTCCGTAATACCGAAGCCGCACATTTTCTATCTCATACGGAATAAGATCCCAGAGTGCCTTGTAATAGAGTTCAAAGAAGTAACGAAAGGGTCTGTTCCATAAAGAAAAACGATGGTCTACTCCACCCACCACCTGGACACTCTGCTGAGCTCGAAGGGTGGGAATCAACCGATAGTCAATCGCCCGCAGCTCCCGGTAAAAAGGCGGCTGCCCATAATGGCCAATCCCCACTCTGTATTGGGTCCGCTCTGTTGGCTGATACAGCACTTGGAACCGAGGACTGATAAGCCACTGCCGATTCACAGCACTAAAATGAAAACGGACACCCCCCTCCACCCGCCACTGTCCCCATCGAAACCCTTGCTGAAAGAACCCCAATACTCTACGATTAGAAAGCCCCTGGTCCCAAAAATAGCGCTCATCCATCTTTACATAATCCGCAGAATCTAACGCACTCCATTCATAGACTCTGTCGGTAAAAGACTCTCCCTGGACACGTACCCCCCAAGAAAAACGGTGGCGAAATGTGCTGTCCCAAAACCAGTCCCCCCGCTGCTCCGCATACACAGCGTGGATGTCAAGGTAGTTGCGAATGCGGCGGATCTGACTTCCAGCCCCCCGAAGCACCGTGATTTCATTATAGAGCGAACTGCCTAAACTGGTCTGTACCTCCCCCAGTAGGTAGGCACCCTCCACATCCACGACCTCATCCTCGAGACTACCAAAGTAGCTCATGAGGTGGGTTAGCCGAAAGTATGGAGAAGGACGCCACGTTACAGCGAATGCCTGCTGCCCCGTCCGATAGCGAAGCTCCTCCGCTCCCATGAAATACAGCTGTACTCGAAAGGCGGCATTAATCAGCCCGAAGGTAGCCTCCCCCGTCTGAGGAAAAAGGCGGTACCGATTAATCAGCCCTGTAGCCAGTGCCTCTCCCCGCCATCGCTCTCTACCGACGCTATCTTTACGACTCCAACTCAAGTACGCCTGCCCATCATAGAATATAGGCCGGTACTGCCCACGGACAGGTAAACTCTGCAGAAGGTATCCCATCGCAAAACGGCGTACTCCCACTGTATAATGCACGGCCCCTACCTTCCCACATGTCGCAAACCCTTGTGTAAGCAGCCCAGCTTCCACTGTAGTCTCGGGACGATCCCTCCGCTTATAGGTAACCTGCAATACAGAAGAAAGCTTATCCCCAAACCGAGCTTCAAACCCCCCCGTACTGAAATATACCTCTTCTACCAAAAGCGGATTGGTAAACCCAAGACCCTCTTGTTGCCCACTCCGAGCTGAAAAAGGACGATATATCTCGATTTCACCCGCATACACCAGATTCTCATCAAAGTTTCCACCTCGTACTCTGTACTGAGAAGAAAGCTCACTGGAAGAGAGTGCCCCCATCAAAACCAGTCGACTCTCTATATCAGGCTTGATAGACGGCATGAAGCGAAGAGCCTCCGTCCGGATCGGAATGGGCTGAAGAAAAGGAGCTCGGGGCAAGTCTGTCGGAGGAGGACGACTGTCTACTATCTGCACAGAATCCGTTCGCACTTCTCGCTCAGGCAGCGCCAGAACAAGCGGTGTCGTCGATGCATTTTGAATCCACACTTCTGTTTCGACGGGAGCGGCGCTGAGATGGGAGACTCGGATTCGATGCCGCCCCGGCACGAGAGATAAACGCAATTGGCCCAAAGAATCGGTGGTATACTTCTTCCCAGAAAACACAAACATTACTTGCGCATAGGGAAGAGGGCGATTTTGCGCTGACACCACTCGCAAGCTCAGCACCCCTTCTTGAGCCAAAATACCCCCTCCATAGATACAGAAGAAAATGCATCTCCTCCAACTCCCTCCTATACCTCTTTCCCTTACTCCTTTTACCCGCTTTCCAATGAGTCTTTTGATAGGAGAACCATCCATCCCTGTCCCCTCTCCATCAGACGCTGTTTTCACTCAGTACAAATATGAGTACAGATAAGTAAAAACCCTCCGTGTATGAGGCATAGCTCCACGTAGAAGAAAGTGAATAAAAGCCATTCGGGACGATAAGCGGAAACGAAGGAAGCTTCCGCTGAATGAACCTCACTTTCTGCGGGATGAAGCCTATGCGCTGGGTGGAAGAGAGGCTTCTTATCTCCTTTGTAATAGGGTTTGGTTACTTCCTGACCAGCAGGATAATGCCTATGATGAATATAACCGTAGAAAATAACCGAGCCAGATGAGCTCCGGCTATTTGTTGTGCGAAGCGGGAAGAGATCGCACTTCCTATCAAAAGCCCAGCAGCCACTGCTAAACCCGTCCATGGCTCTATATTGCCTTTCTCCCAGTAAGGTATGACTGCCATGAAACTAACGGGAAGGGTCATTGTGAGCAAGCTGGTTCCTTGGGCAGTATGCTGATCCAGTCGTCCAAGCCATATCAAAAGAGGAACAATGACTACTCCTCCTCCCAGTCCAGTCAATCCTTTTAGAGCACCTGCAATCATGCCGATAGCCAGCCCTAAGAAGACCTTCCCGAAACTTCCTCTTTCCCTCCCTGCAGAGGAAACCAGAGAAAAGGATCGCCCCGCACGCCAAAACTGCCAAATAGCTGTGCCAATCAGAAAAAAAGCAAATATCTGGGTCAGAAGATCATTGCGAAGAGCTTGTACCCATCTGGCTGCAAAGAAGCTCGCTATCCCTATCCCCCCAGCCACCCCTAATGCCAATCGCCAATCTACTCGTCCGTGCTTGTAATAGTTCCAAGCTGCCCATCCAAAAACAGGAAAAGCAAATGCCAGCAGAGCCGTTCCTTGCGCCACATGCTGCGAATAGCCCAGCAGGAATACAAGCAGGGGAATTATGATCGTCCCCCCTCCGATACCCACGAGGCCACTCAATAGGCCAGATACCACTCCCAAAAGGAGCCCTACCCCAACATTCTCGATAGTCACCATAACCGAAAGCGTTTTATTTATGCAACAATATAACAAAAAGGAGGGGAGAATAGTCTTCTCCCCTCCTCAAAAACCCTGATGAAAGCAGGGGACCTTATGGAACAATCAGATGCTGCCCCTTCGTAAATCCTTCATAAGTAGCCCCCACCATATAGCTACCCGAAGCAAGCGGTACTGGAACGCGCACCTTGCATCCTGTGGACGGAACGCTACATTTATCTTCCCATATCACTCGCCCCATCAAATCCACGATTCGGAAGTGTACAATGCCTTCTTTGGGAACGCTCACACTGAGGAAAGGAGCTTCGGTCGCAGGATTCGGGAGGACTTGGAAGTTCCATTGGAGGGACGGAGAAGCAGCCACTGAGCTCGCTTGGGCCAGTTGAGCAACCAGTCCTACCGCATAATCGACCCCCTCTAAATCTCGCGCAGGAGACCATATTCCTCCTATCCCTTCTAATGCCCGCCGAGAAATCGGGAAAGAAGCATCTGCCACTACAACATTCCCAATTGTACCCGAAGGAGGATGTAAGACCTTGAATCCTACTGCGACACCTTGACCCGCGGAAAGAGTCAAAGGAGAGGACAACGGCACGGTGTATCGACGCAAAGTCAGCGTACTACTCTGCCCTTGGAATCGATTGAGGGAGTCCCCATTTGCGAAGTCTACCACATCTATTCCCACTGAGTCAAGCAAGGCCCCCACCGCACCCGAAGCAGGATCATAGGCATATACCCACAGAGCCAATGGGTAGTTCCCTGCCCCACTATCATCATACAGCATATCCACAGACAGGGCACTCACTATGATATCTTGAGGGGCAACGAAAGTCATCCCGTGGGCAAAACCGACTCCTCCATAATCTTCATTCTGGGGGTCCCATACTCCATCATCGAACCGCAGAAGATAGCGTCCCCGATTCCCACCAGTTGTTAGACTATCACAGATCACCAGCTCCGATACATATTGATTGTTGCCAGCGAAGCCATCTCCCCCTCCCACGATCGCCACGATGTGATTAGCCCGATAGCTGCCCGTTCTCAAAGAAGTAGGTGTACTCTGATTAGTATTGAACGGTTTAGAATAGGTAGAGACGAAAGCACCCCCGGAAGGAAAAGGAGGCTGAACGAAAACCGTGTCACGGAAGATATCCGTTACAGCAGAGCCAGGCCCTTGAATACGCAATACTGATCGCACTTGGTTTGTTATAGATTGATTACCCGTATTAAGAACTCCTGCCTGGAGAATCGGGGCTACCCCATTTTTCAGAACAAAGAGGCCCTCACCTCGATTCGTAAGCGACCAGTCCGCCTGCACATCCGTGGCAGAACAGGTGAAAGTCCGTGGATGCCAAATCTTGATCGCATAGCTTTGAAAAGGGACAGGCCAAGCAGCCGCTATATTCAGCCCCGATTGCCCTGTGATATTTTCTATTCCGACCACGTTGAAGTTTCCATTTGCATATGAGCTATGGTAGCCAGCTGTGATCTCTTTGTATTGAAAAGTAATGGAGGAGTCCGCCGGGTCGAGGATGATCTGAAAAGAATTCCGTCCACTCCACTCGCCAGGAGCAGAACCGTTCCAATAGGGAACGCTATCCCAAGTAATGACAAATCGCCCCTGCCCATCTAAACCATAGATGAGCTTTGCACCTGGAACCCCACTCCCTGTATTCGTAGTGAAAGTAAGATCCGATAAATATGGCGCCACCCACTCATTCGGTGAAGCTGTACTGGGAAAAGTAGGAAAATAAGGAGAGGGCCCAGATGATACATTGAACCCCCGTCCAAATGTAATGTACCCATTTGAGCCTACGTACACTTTGGTATAACTATTCCAGTAATACACAAAAGAAAAGGGCAAGGAAATCGGGCCAGCAAAGTTGTCATCCCCTAAACCTGACAAAAGCTGCGGGTTGGTAAGCTCCGTCACATCTACCCAATCATACGTAGGGGTGGAATCAACCACACTCGCTAAATGAGTGTACCATCGATAACCGCAGGCATCCCCTCCTACATTGGCGGGCTGTGCATACAGCAGCCCGCATACAGTTAGTACAAATAGGTACCGCATGCAGCAAATATAACTCCTACCGACGAACACTTCCCTCTCCTTTCAGATACATACTTTTGTTTTCTATCTATCTGAGAAACCTATGCTACATCGCCGAGCACCCGAGTTTCCCAAAAACTTCCGCTGGCTCAATGTAAGCAGGCCTCTTTCCCTTCAAAAAGACCTAAGGGGAAGATTCGTTTTATTAGATTTCTGGACTTACTGCTGCATAAACTGCATTCATGTCCTCCCAGAACTGAAGAGAATAGAAAAAGAATTTCCCCATCTCGTCGTAATAGGAATACATTCGGCAAAGTTCGAGAATGAGAATGATGAAGAAAATGTCCGAGCAGCCATCCTTCGATACGATATAGAGCATCCTGTACTTCTGGATGAAGGATACCAGGTCTGGCAGATGTATGATTCCCATGCGTGGCCAACCTTTGTACTCATCGGGCCAGAAGGGGAGATTCTGTGGCGCTCCTCGGGAGAAGGAATCTATGATGCGCTGACACCCTTGCTCAGGAAATGGTATGAAGCCCATACCCCCTCTCAGGCAGATAAGCCCTTGCCTCTTCGCTTAGAAAAACACGTTCGGGCTACGGGTCTCTTAGCCTTCCCGGGGAAGGTGACCGTAGCCTATCGTCCCTCTCACCCTGGCCCGATTCTGTACTTTACGGATTCAAACCATAATCGCATCGTGGGTACAACGCCGAGTGGTGTGATCCAGGAGATCATTGGAAGCGGCGATGAAGGATGGCAAGATGGAAAGTATGAAGAGGCTGCATTCTTCCGCCCGCAAGGACTGGCATACAACCCTGCAGAGGATGCTTTGTATGTCGCTGATACAGAAAACCATCTCATTCGTCGGATACGATTATCCGATAGAAGGGTAGAAACCCTCGCAGGCACAGGAAAACAGTCTCGAAGGCTTCTTCGGGAAGGAAGGGGCACCTCGATTGCGCTCAACTCCCCTTGGGACCTTGCGCTGAGCGGGCATACCCTCTACATCGCCATGGCTGGATCACATCAACTCTGGAAAATGAACTTACTGGATGGCTCTCTCCACGTTGTGGCGGGGTCGGGATACGAGAATCTATCCGATGGTCCCTGCCTCCTTGCAGCTCTGGCTCAGCCCTCTGGCCTTGCACTGGGTCCAAGGGGAGAGCTCTACGTTGCAGATAGTGAGACCTCCTCTATCCGGGTCGTACAAAACGGAACCGTCCACACAATAGTGGGAAAAGGCCTCTTTGATTTCGGCTATCGAGACGGCTCCTTCGATGAAGCCCTCCTCCAACACCCAATAGGACTGTGCTACCACGAGGAATGCCTGTATGTTGCCGACACCTATAACCATTCCATACGCAAAATAGACCTCCGTCAGAAGAAAGTCACTACCCTGATCGGGGCGGGGAAAAGAGGCTATCAGGACGGTCCCGCTCAAGAAGCGCTTCTAAATGAACCCAATGATCTCCTTTGGGTAAAAGATTCTCTATATATCGTGGATACAAATAACCATCTCCTGCGAAGGTTTGATCCACATACTGGCTTTGTTTCTACCTTGGAACTGTATCCTGTGGATAAAATAGCGGTGCCTCGTGCTCGCACACAAAGTCTGTTTACCAGGAGCGTCCCTCTTCCACCCACTTCGGTCCCGCTAAGGAAGCCTTTCCGCATCGAGGTTAACCTCCCCTTCGGTTATGTCCTCAATACGGAGGCGCCATCAGGTATATCCCTTTCTGAGAAGCGCTATCCCCTCGGGGAGGAGCTCCCCCCTCTCGAAAAGCCTACTGAAATCTCCCTCGAAGTGTATGTGTGTAAGGGGAAGGCTTCCTTCGCACAATGTCTTTTCTGGTGCTATCAACTCATCTTGGTCCCAGAAAGTACCGCTTCTTCGGTGGTTTCTCTCACCCTGCCTCCGCTGGAAAAGGAAGGTATATCCTCTGAATCGGAAGTATACCCATATTCTGAAGAAAAGCAGAACTGGAGGTCACCCAGTTAGCTAAAGTTACCTACCTTTAAGGGGGCGAGAGCCGTCAGGGCCTTGCCGCAGGTGCGACTCCTGCGCTCGCCACATGACGACACTGACCGTGGAGGAGCTTGTAGGGCTACTAAGCCGAAAGGAGCTGCTTCAGGTCGCTCGAGAAGGTCGAGAAGTAGGGCTCTTCCGTCCTACTTACCCTCTCAATCACTATGACACAGCAGGGCTTCGTCGTATCCTCCGTCGACATATAGAGCGCCTGGCACGGCTGCCCTCCGTGCAAGAACTGCTTCAACGCTACAGTCGCAGGGGGAAAGAACGCCTCTCTCCTTTCCCCGCTCCACAGCTCCCCCCTCTTTCAGTCTTGATAGAACAACTCTTCCCTGAAGTATGGGGAATGGAAGTAGAAAAGGAAAACCTCGTAGAATGGATATATCTCCCCCTGGCAGCTCCGAAAGAAGCGAGCAGATATGGGGTTTCCTCCTCGCCCTCGCTCCTCGTAGAAGGAGCCCCTGGTAACGGGAAAAGCTATCTCATCCGACGATTTGCTCGGGCCAGTGGATTTGCCCATCGGATCATTCACACCCCCGCTTTAGCGAACAAATGGTACGGAGAAACGGAAAGGCGCCTGAGAGCAGTGATCCAACATGCGCTTAGAAAATCTCCTTCCCTCCTCATATTTGAGGAAATAGACGCTATTTTCCCCGACCGAGAAAAAAATTTGGAATGGCTAAATGGTCCTACTCTCCAGTTTCTCCTTCTCTTGGATGAGATCAAAGAAAGAGGCGGAGTAGCCGTGATCGGTATCACCAATCGAGCGCAACGACTGGAGCCAGCCCTAATACGACACGGGCGCTTTGACCGCAGACTATATATTCCGCCTCCCGACTATACCGAACGGCTTCTTTTCCTCACTCACATGTCTCGTCCTCTTCCCTGTTCTCCTGACATCCGATGGGAGGAGTGGGCTGAAGTTACAGCAGGCTACACCCGAGCCGATCTCACCCATCTACTCCAGGAGGCAGGTTTTCGAGCTTTCCTACGCCACTGTCGAGATGGGACCCCTCAGCTCATCACCGAAGAGGACCTCCACTGTGCCCTTAGATCCGGGTAGGTAAATTAGGGAACTTTATGGTGTAAGGCTCGATACTGGGGGGTTTTTGATTTTGGGCGTTCATCTGCATGATAGCTCGCACGGCATCCACTGAGAGACACACTTGTCCTCCCTCCCCTACCTTTTCAAACCAGAGCCTTTCTAAAAGGATCTCAGTGCGCAGATAACGCCATTCACCCTCGTCTGTATAGAGATATTTGACCTTAGGTATGCGAGAAAGAGCGTTCTTATACGCATCTAACTCATAATTCAAGCAACATTTAAGCTTTCCACACAGGCCTGTTATTTTAGTACTATTGAGCGAGAGTCCCTGGTATCGGGCTGCTTCGGTACCGACGGTAGGGAGGGACACCATCCAACTGGAACAGCATAGCTCCCTTCCACAAGGTCCGATCCCGCCCAATCGAGCCGTATCCTCTCGAGCGCTGATTTGACGCATTTCCGGTCTGACTCGGAAGGTATCAGCGATGCAGCGTATCAACTCTCGGAAATCTACCCTCCCCTCTGCCGTAAAGTAGCAAATTAGGGTGCGGCTGTCAGCGGTAAGCTCTACATCTGTGACCTTCATCTGATGGGCAGACCCCAAACCCAGCTCTTCTACCAAGCGCCGGACCCCTCGAAGCAGCTCAGGCTCTCGCAGACGCACTCCAGAAAGGGCCGCCAAATCTGCCTCTGAAGCCCGTCGAATCACCTTTTGTGCGGGTTCTACCGAGAGTTTCAGGGATTTCAAACGCGCATATGCCAAGTGCCCCGTAAGTTGAACGCACCCCACATCATACCCACGACCAATCTGGGGGGCACTTTCAGCACTGCGACGAACGATCTCTGGTACGACCACCCACTCCCCTGTGGCAAGTAAGGGATCCAACTCGGTCCAGAACAGCTCCCGTCGATTTCCCTTGAACCGAACCTCTACTAAGGGCGGCGCCTCACGTGAAGGTCGAACCCCCTCCAACCAGTCTCCCACAAAAAGACTGTTGTGACACCCACTACACCCGCCTTGACACCCCATAGACACTAATGAAGGCTTCCAGTCGGCGTTCAACCTCTTCTTTCCCCAAAACAGCCCAGATTGCATAGAGAGAAGGGCCCGCTTCCTGACCAGTCGAGACCAACCGAATCGTAGGAAGCAGCTTCCCAACCCCCATCCCCTGTGACTTTGCCCATTCTTTCAGCCACCCCTCCAGTGCAGCGGACTCCCAGACAGACAGCTGTCGAATCTCCGCTAAGAAATCGGGGAGTTTTTCAATCAATATAGGATTAAGCTTGGCTTCAAGCGCCTCTGGCAGGGGCAGAGAAGGACGCATGTAAAAAAAGCGAACTGCCTCCAGGATTTCGGGCAGAAGGGTCGCTCTTTCCCTTGCAAGATCGATGAGCTGGCTCAGTTTATCGTCCGATATCGAGGGAAGCGCTCGCTCTTCCCACAGCTGTCGAACCAGCGGCAGTAATCGCTCTACTGGGAGGCGGCGCAGATGCTGTTGATTGATCCAGCGAGCCTTCTCATAGTCGAACCGAGCACCTGCTTTGCTGACGCGATCTAATGAAAATCTGGCTACCAGTTCTTCGAGAGTAAAAACCTCTTGTTCTCCCCCAGGGTGCCAACCAAGGAGGGCTAAATAATTGATAACCCCTTCTGGTAAGAAGCCTCGCTCTCGATACCCGAGAGAGACTTCTCCAGTGTGGGGGTCTTGCCACCGAAGAGGGAAAACGGGAAAACCTAACCTGTCCCCATCTCTTTTGCTAAGTTTCCCTCCTCCATCCGGTCGCAAAAGCAGAGGAAGATGGGCGAACTTCGGCATTTCCCAACCGAACGCCTCATACAAAAGTACGTGAAGGGGGGTCGAAGAAAGCCACTCCTCCCCACGGATCACATGTGTAATCCCCATAAGGTGATCGTCCACCACATTCGCTAAGTGATAGGTGGGCATCCCATCGCTCTTCAGGAGAACCTTATCATCTAACTCACGAGTGTGAAAGCTTACCCACCCCCGTATCTCATCAAAAAATCGCACCTCTCGCCCCCTCGGCATTAGAAAGCGAACGACATACGGCTCCGAACGCAGACGAGAACGCACTTCATCCGGAGGCAGGGTAAGGCTATTTTTCATGTAAGAGCGAGTGACTGCATTGTACTGGGGGGCTACCATACCAGCAGCCTCGAAGCGACTGCGCATCTCTTCTAACTCTTGTTCTGTATCGAAGGCATAGTAAGCTGCGCCTCGCTCGACCAAAAGGTGCGCATAGTCCGCATAGAGCTCCTTTCGCTCACTCTGGCGATAAGGCGCATGCGGACCTCCTACGTGGGGCCCCTCATCAAACTCAATCCCACACCAGGAAAGAGAGTCTATAATATATGCCTCCGCACCAGGAACATACCGACTCTGATCCGTGTCTTCTATCCGCAAGATAAACTGGCCTCCCTTTTGTCTCGCAAGAAGAAAGTTATACAATGCAGTTCGCACTCCCCCAATATGCAAAGGCCCAGTGGGGCTGGGCGCAAATCGGACCCTCATCCTTTCTTATACTTCAGTAGGGGAAGAGGTCGTTTGCGCTAAAAGCTGCGCCAGATCTATCGTCTCTCCTATCTCTAAAAGATGAAGATGAACATCATTCTCTGAAAAGGCAGCTTGTGCCTTGGCTTTATCTATCTCGATAGGAGGGAAGGTGTCGTAATGCATACCGATCACGTGGCTCACATCTAAGAGAAGCGCTGCCTCCACTGCATCTTCTATGTCCATGGTAAAAGTCCCACCGATGGGGAGAAAGGCGAGGTCCAGCGCGTACCGCTCAGCCACTAACTCCATTTCTAATGTAAGAGCGGTGTCTCCTGCATAATATAAAGTGTGCTTCCCATCCGAAAAAACAAAACCGACAGGAACCCCTCCATAGGCGCCTCCGGGGAAGCTGCTGGTGTGGACGGCAGGCACAAGCTTAACCCATAAATCACTTCCTTGTCGAGGAGAACGCCATGTACCCCCTACATTCATAGGATGGGTTCTACATTTTTTCTCTTCAAAGTGAGCATGAATCTCCCAGACTCCGATGATGGGGGCATCCGCTTGTTTAGCTATTACCTCCGCATCCGCAATATGGTCAAAGTGCGCATGCGATAGGAATATATAATCGGGTCGCAGGTCTGCTACAGCGACTTTGCCTTTAGCCCGCTCGTTAGGAGAAATAAAAGGGTCAAAAAGTATTTTCTCCCCTCCATGGCTGGAGACCAGGAAACAGGAGTGCCCCAAGTATTGGATGCGCATGTAACAAAGGTAGATAAATCATCGCTTGTATAGAAAAGCACCTTCCCAACTCATTTTCTATGATATACTACCTTTGCCGTATGAGCCGCAGAAAAGGAGATCAACTACCCGTAGCTGAACCTTCTTCTACTTCCAGCCTCCACTCTGACCCCTATGCATCCATGCTCAGCCGCTTTCATGCAGCTGCTGAAAGATTGGGCATATCCACAGACGAAATACAGATTCTGAGTCGACCTGCAGAGATACATATCGCCTATCTCCCTGTGGCCATGGATGATGGGAGTATTAAGGTATTTGAGGCCTATCGAGTGATCCACTCTCGCGCATTAGGACCCGGCAAAGGTGGCATACGATATGCCCCAGAAGTCAATATGCGAGAAGTCATGGCCTTAGCCGCCTGGATGACGTGGAAATGCGCTGTGGTAAATATCCCATACGGAGGAGCAAAAGGAGGGATCACCTGCGAACCCAAAAAGATGTCTACAGGAGAACTCGAAAGACTCACCCGTGCATACACCCGCGCAATGTCAGAAGTCTTCGGCCCCGACAAAGACATCCCCGCTCCCGATATGGGAACAAGTGCCAGGGAAATGGCCTGGATCGTCGATGAGTACTCTCGCCTTCATGGAGGCAACTTTATCCCAGCAGTAGTGACTGGCAAGCCGCTGGAACTGGGCGGCTCCAAAGGACGCGTCGAAGCAACGGGAAGAGGCGTCACCACTGTCATCCTCCAGGCCCTACAACGCATGGGACGGCGCCCCGAAGGTCTGACGGCTGCCGTTCAGGGGTTCGGGAATGTAGGCTCCATCACCGCAAAATATCTCTCCCAAAATGGTATCCGAGTCGTAGCCATCTCCGACAAAACCGGTGGATACTACAATGAAGGGGGCATCCTCATCCATCAAGCGATCCAATATCGAGATACCCACAGTGGGGTTTTAGATGGCTTCAAAGGAGGAGAACCTATCACGAACGATCAGCTGCTTACCCTGGATGTCGATATTCTCGTCCCTGCCGCATTAGAAGACCAGATCACCCCGCACAACGCCGCAAATGTAAAAGCATGGCTCATAGCAGAAGGGGCAAACGGCCCTACCATGGCGGAAGCCGATTCTATCCTCAATGAAAAAGGCGTAACCGTTATACCCGATATCCTCGCTAATGCAGGAGGGGTAATCGTTTCCTATTATGAATGGGTTCAAAATCGAAGAGGGCACTACTACACCGAAAGCGAGGTGCAAGAACGAGCCGACAATACCATCAAGCAAGCCTTCGATGATGTCTTTACCCGAGCTGCCGCTCAAAAAGTATCCCTAAGAGAGGCCGCCTATCTCATCGCAGTAGAAAAGGCAGCCCGAGCCCTCCGCATGCATGGAAAATACTAAACCGAGGGAGACTCTGCAGAAGGAGAGGAAATAGCGAGGCGCTCAACCTCCAGCCGAGCTTCCCATGTCATAAAAGCAGATATGATCCAGTCCTGAGCTTGGTGTACCCTCTCCCACGCTTGCTTTAGCGTATCGGGCGTGAGAACACCAAGAATAATAGGCACCCCAGAGGTAGCATTGAGATACGCCAGATTAGTTATCACTGCATCAGATAGGTACCTATGATGTTCTGTCGCTCCTCTCAGTATACATCCTACTGAGACTACCACGGGAAGCTCTCCCTCCGGACCGGGATCGTAAGGCTGAAAGTACGCTATCGGCCCCGGAGATTCCAAAAGAAATTCTGAACGCAGTTGACTATCAAAATTTCCCTGAAAGAAAGGAGGCAGTCGGAGGTTACTCTGAATCTGGGTAGGCCCTTTTACGGATATCGCCTGAGCAAAGCCCTGTCGCCATACGTATCGCCGAACGATGGCTCCTGTTAAATGTACCAGCTCGAATGAACCAGGAACTGTGAAAAGATGGAGGCGTTCGGGTGGAAAAGAATAGGATTCCAACTTCTTCTGAGCTTCTTGCCATAGCCGCTCCATGAGGTCCCCATGCCACGCTGTACGTAAAAAGAACAAGCGAACCCGCCGCAAAAGAGCCTCGGGAGGGGTATAGGCAAGCCCCTCAGTCCACATGAGCAGCCTTTACTCGATACAAGTATTTCTGAGCAGTCGGCGCTTCTCCTGCCAGGGGATATTTCTTCAAGATACGTTCGTATACCCGAGCTGCTTCCTTCCAAGACTGCGCAAGTTCATAGCATTGCCCCGCTTGTAAGAGAAATATCGGACTCGTCTGGGTATTGTCGTGGATTTGGGCAGCCTTCTCATAACACTCAGCTGCTTTTTCAAATGATTTCGTCTCAGCATAAGCTCCCCCCAGTGCCGACCAAGCAACCCCTCCCAGATACGTATCTGGCGCATCATACGCGGACAGAGCATCTATAGCTGCTTGATACTGGCCTACTTTGAGATAGCAAAGCACTAAATACAGGCGACACAGATTGCCAGCTTCGGTCTGCCCATACTCCTCCACCAGCTGTTCAAAACCTAAGGCTGTCGCAGTACCCTTCAAGGCCTTTTCAAAAGAATCTTGACGAAAGTAACTCTCGGCAAAACGCATTTCGCGAATACACTCTTCGTTCTGGGTCGCAAGGTACTGCCGGTACGCCACCCATCCTATCACGAGTACCACCAAGAGAACGCTAACAATAGAGACTATGCGATTTTGTTGAAATCGCTTCCACAGGACTACCCAACGTCCCTCTTCAGAGGAGGCCGCCTCTACTTCCGATTTGGAGGTTTGCTCTTCTGCCATGCGTTGCAAAGATACAGAACTCCAGATGGGGACGAGAAAAAATAATGCACAGATCCTCAGAGCGTATCCCCTGCGATCACACGCCTCCAGCGCCGCTGACTCTGATCATAGAAGGTGTAAGGATCAGGGAACGCCACGTAGTGCTCATTATAGTTACGCAAGTCTTCTCCTTTTCTCCACAAACGATAAAGCCCCTCAACCACCGCCCGCATCGTATCAGAAGGAAATCGATACGTCCAGAAAAGCTCCTCATAATGTCGCCACCCCGTATCACTGGGAATCACCCGTCCTACCACTGCCTCCCGCCGATTTGGAAAGCGACTTCGAGTGGGCCGACTCAGTCCGAAATAGAGGGTTTCTCCCTGCTCGATCCAAAGCTCCCAGCGATAGGCCTCAACCGAGTCGCGAGCTGCATGAGCCCCCGCAACAAAGGGGTATAACTTCGCACGCACAGAATCGCGCCGCTCAGCGGGAATCTTTTCAGGCGAGGAGAAAGAACCCTCAGAGCGGCAAGAAACCGCCCACCACAAAAGAAACAGGGGCAGGCATATCCACCTGCCCCTGTTTTTCAAAAGATCCTGTTTAGTATTGAGCATTTTGCGGGTCGAAATGAGCCCACCCATCCGTCCAATCACTGTTGGGATCGAGAGCTCCTCGATAGGGTACTTGCTGAAAGTAGGTATCCAGCTTAGGATTGCTAAAATCAGCTCCAGTAGCCCAAGGAGACCCAGAGGGGAGGCGAAGCGTAGGATTCGCTTGGCCTTGGATGAATACCCAGAAAGGCATCGGAGTAGTGGAAGAGAAACCTCCCAGCAAAGAGAGATTGGTATCCACCACAGTCACATTGCTAGTACCTACTGTCTCCCATATAGCCCGAGCAGTGCTGTCAGTCGCCCCCTGCCCTCCTCTATATCGCCCAGAAGTATTTCCAGAGTCAACCAGCAGAACATTATGAGAGACAAATGCTCGACCTGCACTGTAGTGCTCAGCAGTACTTCCACTGCCCCCATCTATGCGCAAACCAGTGGGGAAACCACCGATGATAGAATTGAAGAGCGAGACAGCTGCATTTCGACGGAAGTGCAGCGTATTTTGATAGTTTGCACTTCGGCCCGCCCCCCGACGATGGATAGGACCCAAGACCGTCACATTCGAAAAGACAGGTGCAGTATAAGGCTGATTGGCAGACCCAGAAGGATCATTATCCATCTCAAAACCATTCGAGCCAGATTGATCCGCTCCGAAAGGATCTCGAATAGCTAAGGCAAACTGCACTCGACCAGACCACCCAAAATCTCCATCAAAATCATCATCCCATGTTCCCTGCGAGACGAGATATTTCCCATCCACTGTCCCACCAAACCATTCAAATCCGTC
The DNA here is from genome assembly GCA_026413325.1 of Bacteroidia bacterium. Taxonomy (GTDB): domain Bacteria; phylum Bacteroidota; class Bacteroidia; order SpSt-205; family SpSt-205; genus SpSt-205. Next base: position 24,345 of record JANZYW010000001.1, read on the forward strand.
ATCACCCCCGAAGGAAACCTGGACATGGTCGATTTGCGTGCCTCTGCCAACCCCACCCATCGTCAAGCTGTTTACCTCATTATTGGGCGTCAAAGCCACCCCAGCAAACTCGATCCGTACATAGCGAAATACCCCAGAATTGTCATTCGGATCGGTTCCTCCATATTGAATGGGCGGAGTTACCCCCTCGATAGTGAGATTAGCACCGTTTATGGGGGCTCTGCCCAAAATAATAATCCCTCCCCAATCTCCTCGATCCCGCTCACCAGGGGCAAACTTCGATGTGAAAACGATGGGCTTATCCGGTGTACCTTCAGCAAAGATACGCCCACCTCGATCGATTATGAGGGTACCCTTGGTGGCACGATCTCCGAAAATAATCGTACCTGCCGGGATTCGTAGAACTCCCCCTTGGCGTACGATGTACTGCCCTTTCAGCAAGTACTTTTTGGTGGCATCTAACGTCAGCTCATTTGTAAGCTCTCCCTCCAAAGTAACGAGAGAAGCTCCCCCCTGGGGAGGTTGAGGAGTAGGTTCATCTTCTTTCTTCTTTTTGCAGGCAATAAAGGCTCCCAAGGAGAGCGCAACTACCCAGAAACGTGCGGTCTTCATATCGCTCCAAAGGACACGAATGCATGCAAAGCAAAAATAGCCTGCATGTAAAGCAAAAGAGTAGATCGCGACTGAGCATCTTCTGTACCTTTGCTTATGCTAAAGAAAAATAACATTAGCCTGTTCTTCCTCGTTCTCCTGACCGCTTGCGATGGAGGAGGAGGTAGTAGTAGTGCATACAGTCCTCGCACAGAAAGCAATGGTAGCAAGCAAGTCCTAAGTGCTTATCTGGAGATCGTACCTCATCGCTGGGAAGGAACGGCAGACTCTGTTGAAAAATGGACCTTCAAGAGAAGAGGACAGCTCCTGCGCAAAGAGAAAACGGAAGAACGCCTTCTCACTTATAGTATTCGCATACCCACCGCTCACGCAGGCGAGTTCATCCAAGAAGTACGGACTTTAGGCGAAATCATCAATGAGCATACCTCTCTAACCGACATCACTCGTGAATATGCCGATATAGAAGCCCGGCTAAAAGCAAAAGAAGAGGCCGTCGCTCGACTCAAAGAGCTCCTAAGACAGGCACGCACCGCAAGTGAGATCTTAGAGGCTGAGAAAGCTCTACAACAAGCCCTAAGCGAGCGAGACGAACTTCGTAGCCAGTACGAAACGGGAAAGGCCCTGTCAGAGTCTATCCAAATAGACCTCACCTTACGCAATCGCCTGTATGTAGAATACAGCCAGGGAGGCTCTTACTGGAATCAACTTCTAAGAAGTATAAAATCAGGGTGGGAAGGATTTGTGTACTTCACCTTTGCTATCGCCTACCTATGGTGGCTGTGGCTTATTACTGGTCTGCTTATTTTGACCCTGCGATGGATAGCTCGCCGAAGTAAAAAGAACGCAGCAGGCAATTAGCCTTCTTCTTCCACCTGGAAAGGAACGAGCACAGGAGGAAGGTTTCCTTCCACTATCCACTGGGCGACTCCCTCCCCGATGAGGGGAAGTAATAGAATACCGTTTCGGTAAAGGCCATTTATGTAATACAGGCGACTCTCAGGTTCTTTATGAAAAAGAGGGGTCCTGGTTTGCGTAGCAGGCCTCAACCCCGCCCAAATACGGATCACCCGAGCTTCGTACAAGTCAGGAAACACATAATACGCCCGCCGCAAGATATCCAAAATGCCCCCCATCGTTACAGATGCATCCCAACCTTTTTCTTCGACTGTGCCCCCTAAAATGATATAGGTTCTTTTAGGCACAGCATATCCATACCCATACGCTTTGTTGAGATAGCGGACTGCCGACGGGAGCCATCCAGGCCGAGGCATCTCTACTGCCACCATTTGCCCTCGCACAGGATAGACGCGAAAAGGCAGTTCCAGGTCACCCACAGGAACTCCCACACAAACAATGACGACTTCTGCCTGATAAAGTCCTCGGGGCGTATGGAGGAGGAAATTCCGCCCCGTTCGCTCTATCCGGGCAACAGGCGTCTCCGATAAGAACACCACGCCCTTTCTTTGTGCAGCCTCTACCAAACGGTCACGAAGCAGCTCTGGAGAAACATGCCCCTCATCTGGAGCATAGCTCCCACCTGGGATACGAGGAGAAAGGATGGGAAGTCTCTCTCGAAGCTCTCTGCCTTCCATCCATTCTACCCGAAGTCCTTGAGACCGCTCAAACTCCATCCTCCGCTTTACATAAGGAATATCTTCAGGCATGAGAGCAAGCTCGTAGGTACCAGTCGCTTCATAGCCGATATCCCCTAACTCAGCTGCCCACTTCGGATAAAGGCGCCGACTCTCTATCATCGCCTGAAGAAGATGAAGCTCTCCGAACTCAGCTTCGTATGCAGGGGACAACATACCAGCGGAGGCAGTCATCGCTCCACTACCGGGCTGCTTCGCATCAAACACAACAGGCACATGCCCCCGCAAAGCAAGCTGCCACGCAATAGCTAATCCCGCTGCCCCACCCCCTACCACCGCATATTCAACCTCCCTGCCGAGCATACACCAGTTCCACTTGATCTCCCTCCGCAAGCAGAGTAGTAGACCACTCCGCTCGAGGGATAATACGGCGATTGATGGCGACAGCGATACCAACCTGAGTAGGGTCAACCTTGAGGTGAAACAGGAGCTTCTCTACCGTCAATGCCTGGGGAAGGGAAACGGCTTCACCGTTTAGACGAACTTGCATATGCACTTAAGAACACTTTAGCGGTATCTTGTATAACCCTCTCAAGGGGTGTATAGGAAAAAGGGTATACCCTAGTAATACGTGTGCCATCATACAGGAAATCTGCGCTTGAGGTACGCGTCGTCTCTCGAGTAGCAGCCTCTGGTATTCCAAGGTACTTCCCCAAGAGTTCCATAACCCAGCCAGCAGAAACAGCCAGCTGCTTGGGTAAAGGGAACAGAGGGGGACGCTTGCCCAAAGCACGGGCTATTTCTGTGAATAGGCGACGATACTTCCAGTTCTCCGCCACAAGGATGTAACGCTGACCCCATCCTACAGGATAGTGCTCCAAGCCAGTAAAAATAGCCCTTACTACATCTTCTACTCCCACAAAACCATTTGTACCCACGGGGTAAGCCATCAAGCCTTTCCACACCATTCGAAAAAAGACAGGAGATCCTTTGGTCCAACTGACGTAAGGCCCCAGGATGATGCCAGGATTCAAAACCAGCGCAGAAAGCCCCTCTTCTTTACCCCTCCAGACTTCTTTCTCAGCCAAATATTTGGTATACCCATAGTACGTATTGTACGGGGAGTCTTCCCATATAGCCTCTTCTGTAATAGGGGCTTTCGGATCAGATGGACGTCCTAAAGCTGCTATTGAACTTACATAAATCAAACGAGAGACTCCCGCCTCTAAACTCGCATTCACCAAGTGTCGAGTCCCCTCTACATTGGTTTTATACATCCATTGGCGACTCCGGGAGGAGAAACTGATGGTAGCCGCCAGATGAACCACTGTCTCTACCCCCTGACAAGCTTCTATGAGGGCGACAGGGTCCTGAAGATTTCCTTCTACAAGCTCTACATGGCCCAAGTAAGGTTTGAGTACGGGATGCTGGGGGTCTCGTACGAACAATCGCAGTGGGGCGGGCTTACCCCTCCGCTCCCATTCCGCCAGAAACGTATAGCCTACAAACCCCGTAGCCCCAGTTATTAACCACATGGCCAAAAGTACGTAAAAGGCTCATTTGAGGCCGTCTCACCAAAAGATTTCCTTCAGAAGGGTTCCCTTCCGAGCATAAGAGGATGCGAGAAAAAGGGGTATGTACTGCGGAAGAAGACCGAAAGAAATCCACCCGCCCTGGTCAGAGAGAATGGGCTGCTCTTGAAGAGGAACGCTAAGGAAGCGGGCATCGTTCTACTCAAGAATGCAGTTTCTGCCCACCATTAGTACCATTGCTGGCACGTATCGCACGCAGTGGTATTACCCACGAGAAAAGCTCCTACGAAAAATCGATGCCCCCACACCAACTGCCTGTCTCACCCGAGACAAAGTCCTTTCAGCTTCTTCACGAGCTTTCTGCGCCCCCATCCACAGAACTTTCTCCATCTCGTCGGGAGCACTCCACCACCGCTCATAGGCTTCCCTCTGGGCAGCAAAACGCTCTTTCAGAACTTCGAACAGAGCCTCCTTAGCTTGGCCATACCCATATCCCCCGGAAAGATACTTCTCTCGCAGCTCTGCAGTCCTCTCTGGAGAAGCAACGGCGGCAAACAACTGAAACACCGTACATCGCTCCGGGTCCTTTGGAGCATGAAGCGGGGTAGCATCTGTAACGATCCGCTTCACCCGTTTGTGGAGCTCCTGCAAGTCTCCCAGTACATCGAGAGTATTGCCATAGCTTTTGCTCATTTTACGCCCATCTATGCCAGGGAGAACCATAACCTCTTCTCGAAACACAGGCTCGGGCAGCTTAAAAATCTCCCCATACACACGATTGAAAGCCCCAGCCAAATCCCGAGTGATTTCTATGTGTTGTTTCTGGTCCTTTCCGACGGGAATCCAATCTGCCTGATAGAGTAGAATATCTGCCGCCATCAGCACAGGATAGGTAAACAGACCGGCGGACACTTCAGCGAGATGAGCGGATTTCTCCTTGAAAGAATGGGCATTCGCCAGCATTGGGTACGGGGTGAGACAGCTGAGATACCAGGCTAACTCCGTGACTTCAGGAACATCTGACTGGCGAAAAAATACATGTCTCTTCGGGTCCAAACCACAGGCCAGCCACGTAGCCGCCACTGCATAGGTATTTTCACGAAGAAGGCGTGCATCCCTCACTGTCGTGAGGGCATGGAGGTCAGCTATAAATAAATAAGCGGGTTCCGCTTGCGCATCTGCTAACTCTATGGCGGGGAATATGGCCCCCAACAGATTACCTAAGTGCGGTTTACCAGAACTCTGGATACCCGTGAGAATCCGACTCATGCCTGCACACCGGCCTCTGAGCGAAGACCGGGTAGCGGTTGTTTGTTCTTGGGCTTGCGAGGACGAAACTTCCCGTATGTGCCTCGCCATATTTTCCCTCGGCGGGTGCGCCTATCTCCTTTTCCCATGGTGGCAAAGGTATGCATTTCTCCTGAGTGTTTTCTCTATGAAGGGGCCAGCTTGAGAGGCCAAGGAGAAGGGAAAATCTCCTTTCTCCGCCAAAACTCTTTTAAGTTAGCTAACAGCCCGCAGAGGGGCTAACTTCGACCGCACAGTGGCCTCATCTATCTCTATTTCTTCCTGAGAGGGACGAGCAAATAGAACGTCTTCTAAAACAGTCTCTAAGAGACTGCGGAGAGCCCGCGCTCCCGTGCCCATTGAGAAAGCTTCCTCTGCTATCGCACGCAAAGCCCCTTCAGTGAAGCGAAGGCGAATGCCATCCCAGGCCAAGAGCTGTTGGTATTGCTTCACTAAGGCGTTCCGAGGCTCTGTAAGTATTCTCAAAAGAGCCTCTTGATCTAAGGGCTCCATAGCGGCTATCACTGGGAGCCGCCCGATAAACTCAGGAATGAGCCCATATCGCCTCAGATCAGCCGGCTGGACATACCGATACCACCCCGAAGAATGGGAATCACGAATCTGTTCTCGACGAAATCCGATAGTCTGACGGGAAAGACGCCGAGCAACAATCGCATCTAATCCCTCAAATGCTCCCCCACAAATGAAAAGGATATTCTGTGTATTTACAGAGATAAAATTCTGCTCCGGATGTTTGCGCCCCCCTTTGGGAGGGACATTGGCGATTGTACCCTCAAGAAGCTTAAGGAGCGCTTGCTGTACACCCTCCCCCCCCACATCACGAGTAAGAGATGGGTTTTCAGATTTTCGGGCAATTTTATCTATTTCGTCGATGTAAACGATACCGATCTGAGCAGATTCTACATCATAGTCTGCAGCTTGCAACAGGCGCACCAGCACATTCTCGACATCTTCTCCTACATATCCCGCTTCCGTAAGCGTAGTAGCGTCCGCGATAGCAAAAGGCACTTGGAGTAAGTCTGCTATAGTCCTTGCCAGAAGGGTTTTCCCAGTACCGGTGGGACCCAGCAAAAGCACGTTGCTTTTTTCTACCTGGACGGACGGAGGAGACTCCTGAGACAAAAGAGCGGCCACCCGTCGGTAATGATTGTACACAGCAACCGCTATCTTTCGCTTCGCAGCCTCCTGCCCTACAATGTAGGCATCGAGGTGAGCTTTGATTTCGGCAGGAGAGGTCTTAGGCATTTGCCATCCCCTGAGCCTGCGGCTCCGACGCAACTCTTTCTGTGCGACTTCTTGTATGTGCGCAGTACAGTCAAGGCAAATGTATACAGGACGCAAGGGAGATTCTACCAATGCAGCAGGGGGGGAGGGGCGCCCGCAGAAATCACACTGAACTCCCTTAGCGGGCTGAGCCATCTGTGGGAACCAGCTTAGTCGGACGCAAAACTTCGTCTACCAACCCATACGCCTGGGCTTCATCCGCCCGCATCCAGTAATCTCGGTCCGAATCTTTCCATATTTTTTCATAGGACTGTCCAGTGTGAAATGCCAAAATCTCATAGAGCTCTCGCTTTATCTTCTGTATTTCTGCATGAACGATCTCAATATCAGAGGCCTGTCCTTGCACTCCCCCAAGCGGCTGATGTATCATCACTCGAGCATGAGGGAGGGCAGCCCGCTTGCCTTTCGATCCTGCCGCCAAGAGTACAGCAGCCATAGAAGCAGCCATACCCGTACAAATAGTATTTACATCAGGCCGCACATACTGCATCACATCATAGATACTCAAGCCATCATAGACAGACCCTCCCGGAGAGTTTATGTAGATAAAGATATCGCGTTTGGGATCGGCTGATTCCAAAAAAAGCAATTGCGCATTGATGATGTTGGCTATCTGCCCATCGATAGGATACCCCATGAAGATTATCCTATCCATCATCAATCGAGAAAAAACATCCATCACAGCGATATTGAGCTGGCGCTCCTCGATAATATTCGGGGTAAGCCCATAGATGCCTTGACGTAACCGAGCTTCATACTGATCCAATCGAAGGCTTTCTATATGAAGGTGACGGGTCGCATATCGGCGAAACTCTTCTCCCAGATTCATAGTAGTCGCAAGGATAACACATTTAGGGGCAAATACTGTTCTTGAGCAGGACCAAACCGAGTGGTCAACCACTCATCGAAACGCACCAGCTGCATAGAACGGCGCAAACTTTCTCCTTGCTTCCCAATAAAAGTTTCTAAGAAGCCCTTACGCTCATCTTCGGAGCTTTCGAGGCGGAGAAGCAACTCTTGCGCCTCAGGAGAAAGATCCGGAGCCGTTTTGAGACGATCCCACACTTCATTTTGCACCTCTTCATCAGATATAGCAAGAGCAGGCTCATGGAAAGCATAACTGGCAAAGAAAATCTGCCAGGCAAGGTCCAGTCGATATTCCTCATAACTGCGAAGGTGACCGTTATTGCCACTTCGCTCCCTTAGGTACAAGAGGTAGTTATATTGAACCAGGTCTTCGGGAATGCGTACGCCCGCTGCATGCAAAAAATGGATTTGATGCGAACGGGTATTGAGCCCCTGGAGAAGCCGATTGACCTGTCGGTCCAAAAGGGCTTTCCAGATCTCTTCTTGAGACATCCCTTCGAAAGAGGACAGATCTAACTGCTGAACAAGCTCTTCCAAAGAAAGAGGGGAGACCTGCGCAGCCGAAACTACGGTAACTGAGACATCCTCTACCGTGAGGGGAGAAAAATCGGGAAGCTCCGCACGGATGAGGTCGACATACGACAAAAGTGCCTGTGGCGGGAGCTGAAGTTTTTCACCTACCTTTCTTTCAGCGATATACGTCCAAGGAAAGGGTTGCGATAAGGTCGTCCAAGAAAGGCGGATAGGTTCAAAAGCGGAAGGAGCCTCCCAACGCAAACGGACGATCACTTCCTTGTCCACCGGGAGTACTGCAGGCAGGGTGTCCAAAGGTTCCAACTGACCAAAAGCTACCCTCAGATAGCGCTGATAAAGAGCTACATCGCCTTCCTGTGCCTGATACAGATAACGAATAGGCCGAATCCCCTCAACTGACAATGCTTCGGAGGGTACTACCAAAGCGCGCACCTCATACCGATAAGAGGGGAAAGGAGGCTGTACCCTTAACTCTTCAGGACGTCGGATGTAGTAAGGAAACCCTACCAGTCGACGTCCTCCCAAACCCTCATCCAGTGCTTGTAAGAAATACTGGGTAAGCAGCTCTGTGAGAAGGGCCTCTCCATGCTTGGCCATTACAACCTCCGCTGGCACCTGCCCTGGCCGAAAACCGGGGAGAACTAGCTCTCGCCTTAGCTCGCGTATACGCTGCCGATACGGCTGTTCGTATACCTCTGTCGGTATCTCTATCTCCCCCTCTGCCAAATAGGGGCGAGGGAATCGCAACTGGATACTCAAGTGCGGATGGAGGGACTCGAACCCTCAACCCCTCACGGGACCAGATCCTAAGTCTGGCGCGTCTGCCAATTCCGCCACATCCGCATATGGCACCGGCGGGACTCGAACCCACATCTGGAGTTTAGGAAACTCCCATTCTATCCTGTTGAACTACGGCGCCAAATATACTTACCTTCGCAAAGGTATGGAAAACCTTGCCGTCGTAGACTTGCGGCACTTTCGAGAGGGAAATCCATCCCTCCAAGAGAGATTTGTAGAAACTCTTGGAAAGGCTTTCAATGAAATCGGTTTTGTAATCGTCGAAAATCACTCAGTTACCCCCTCTCTCCAAAAGGCTTTATACGAAAAAGTAGAGGCTTTTTTTGCCTTACCCCCAGAAATCAAACAGCGCTATATCGTTCCCGGGACTGCAGGGCAACGAGGCTACACGCCTCCTAACCAGGAACATGCCAAAAACCGGACTGTACCTGACCTGAAAGAGTTCTTTCACGTGGGGCCTGAAATCACCGACTCGAAAGACCCCCTTTATTATCGTCTTCCTAAAAATGTATGGCCTGAAGAAGTGCCCGGATTTCGAGAAACAGTGCTCCTCGCCTACGAAAAGTTCTTGGAAACGGGGCGAGAACTTCTAAGAGCCATCGCACTGTACTTGGATTTAGAGGAAACCTACTTCGAAGCTCGTATCCAGAACGCTCCCAGCCTTCTACGCCTTTTGCACTATTACCCCTTGTCTCCCACCACTCCGATTCCAGAAGGAGCCACGCGTGCAGCCGAGCATGAGGATATCAATCTCATCACCCTTCTCATCGGCGCCAGTGCAGAGGGCCTCGAAGTGCTTACACGAGAGGGGAAGTGGCTCTCTCCCATCGTAGCCCCGAATCAGATGGTCATAAATGTGGGAGATATGCTACAACGTCTCACGAACAATCGCCTGCGCAGCACTACCCATCGAGTGGTGCTACCCCCTCCTGAAAAGCGCCACCTACCCCGTTTTTCAGTACCTTTCTTCCTCCATCCTCGCCCTGAAGTAAGTTTGGCTTGTCTACCCTCCTGCATCGATGACCATCACCCTAAAGCCTACCCCGATACAACCGCTGAAGCATACTTAGAGGAGCGACTCGTAGAAATGGGCCTGCGGAAATAACGCAGGGACACCTAACCAGTAGCCTGCAAAAATTCTTCTTTAAGCCTTTCGATTGCCTTTCAAGAGGTAAGAAACATTATCTGATGATAGCTTCACTTGTCTAAAAAATGAGTCGCAGAAACCCCGTCCCCTCTTCCTCCCAGACATATAACAACCGCCTCCTATCGAGAGCCATCCCTACGAACCTTCCCTTGCTTCAAGCGTCCAACGAGGGAGATAACGTCTCAAGAGGCCCATACCTCTAACACCGAAGTTTCCTCTGGCCCCATCTCTACCTCCCCATCCATGATCGTGAGGACGTACTCCTCGTCGCCTTCAAGGAGTGTCCAGGACAGGCTCTGAGTGAATGCGTACCAAGGGCCGTGAAGGTGTAGCCCCCTCCCCAAAGCCTTAAGGGGACAAGGCAGAATCTACTGCCCAGCTCCCCCAAAGAGCCCATCCGGCCGAGGATTCGAGTAGCGGTTGTGCGTCTGGGCTTTGTTTCCTCGAAAATTATGGCGGGGAAGGAAAGGGGGAGCCTTTTCCTCCGTCCATATGCCACTGCGAGCCAAAACAAGCCATTGAGACAGAGTGCTTCCGGTCGCATTCGGCTACAGGGGTACGTTATACTGAAACTCTGATGGAGCTTTCAGAGTAAATATATCCGAACCTTGGGAAGGCTTCAGCTCCCTTTTGAGCCCTCCGCAGAGGATACCTTTGACCCATGCCTATCTGGCGACCCTCGACCAGTCATCACGACAAAACCCCTCTTCCCATCAGGGTTACTCGTGCACAAGGTTCCTACCTCTACACAGCCGATGGCCGTGCGATCTGGGATGGTACGTGTGCCTGGTGGGTAACTGTCCATGGCCACTGCCACCCCCACATCGCAGCAGCGATAGCTCATCAGGCTCACACCTTAGACCAGGTGCTCTTCGCTGATTTTACCCATCCCCTGGCCGAACATCTTATTCAAAGGCTATCTACCCTCACAGGACTTCCATGGGGATTCTTTTCAGATGACGGCTCTACTGCCGTAGAGGTAGCTCTCAAGATAGCGATCCAGTACTTTCGAAATCGGGGAGAACGTCGCACCCGCCTTTTAGCCCTGGAGGGGGCCTACCATGGAGATACCTTCGGTGCTATGAGCGTATCCGCTCGAGGTCTATTCACTTTACCTTTCGAGGATTGGCTCTTCGAAGTGGAATGGCTTCCCTTTCCCTCCCCCGAGAATGAAGCTGCCCTGCGCCAGTCGTTGGAAAAGCTTCAAGAAAGACGGGATATCATCGCCTTCATTGGAGAACCTCTTCTTCAAGGCACTGCTGGCATGCGTACCTACGCTCCTTCCTATTGGGACCTTATAGCCACCACCGTGAGACAGACAGGAGGCCTCGTGATCGCAGACGAGGTCTTCACTGGCTTCGGCAGAACAGGTACTCTCTTTGCCACTCAGCAGTGTCAGCAAAAACCCGACATCCTCTGCCTCTCCAAAGGCATAACAGGTGGATTTATGCCTTTGGGAGTCACTCTGGTGAGTGAGCAGGTATTCCACGGTTTCTATACCTCCGATCCCCTCAAGGCTTTTTACCATGGCCATTCCTACACAGGTAATCCTCTCGCCTGTGCCGCTGCCATAGCCAACTTAGAGCTGTGGGAGGAATCTCATACCTGGACTCAACTCCAGACCCTGTGTGATACCCAAAAACAGCTGGCAGAAAAATGGCGAGAAATGTTCCCCGACCTCCCCGTACGTACTTTGGGGCTGGTATTAGCGGTAGAACTCCCCGGAGCTGAGAGAGGGTATCTTGCTCCTCATAGACACACTTTCAAGGCATATGCCTTAGAACGCAATATCTTTTTGCGCCCACTGGGTGCTGTAGTATATATTCTTCCCGCTCTGTCGAGCCAGCCACATGAGTTAGAGCGAGCATTTTACCTCATCCAAGATTATTTAGAAACAGTAGGGGTGAGCTCAGCATAAGCTTCGACAGGTGGGCAGACACATACGAGATGGCGATCGCCGTAGGCATGGTCTACCCGTGCTACAGAAGGCCAAAATTTATACTCCCATAACCAGGGGGCAGGAAAAGCCCCTTGCTCCCGAGAGTAAGGACGGTCCCAGTGCTCTACCAGAACCGCTCGCTGGGTATGGGGCGCACGTCGAAGAGGACTCTCTCCCAGTGGGATCTCTCCAGCTTCGATCTGGGCTATTTCTCCACGAATCTGCGTCATCGCCTGAACAAATCGCTCGAGCTCCGCTAAATCCTCGCTTTCTGTAGGCTCGATCATTATCGTGCCCGGTACAGGAAAGGATACCGTCGGTGCATGAAAACCGAAATCCATGAGGCGCTTAGCAATATCCTCCACCTCCACTCCCAATCGATTTTTGAAACCGCGTAAATCCAGTATAAATTCATGCGCCACGAATCCTTCTTCTCCCGTATAGAGAACGGGAAAGTACGGTTCCAACCGAGCCTTGAGATAATTCGCATTTAGAAGCGCTACCTGCGTAGCATACCGAAGGCCGTCTGGCCCCATCATGCGGATATATGCATACGAAATCCACAGAATGAGCGCACTTCCATAAGGCGCAGCAGCTACAGGACCGATACCCTCAGGACCACCCGTTTCCACGACAGGATGGGTAGGAAGGTAGGGAACTAAATGAGCGGCTACCCCTATTGGGCCCATTCCCGGCCCTCCCCCCCCATGGGGAATAGCAAAGGTTTTGTGCAGGTTGAGATGGCAAACATCCGCTCCGATCCGAGCTGGACTGGTCAAGCCTACCTGGGCATTTAGATTAGCTCCATCCATGTAGACCTGCCCCCCTACCGCATGTACCTTTTCGCATATAGTACGGATAGAACGCTCATACACCCCATGGGTAGAGGGATAAGTAATCATGATGGCTGCGATCCGAGAGCCATAACGATTAAGGTGCTGGTCCAGGTCTGCAAGGTCGATATTCCCCCGTTCGTCAGCTTGCACTACTACCACCTGGTATCCAGCAAGCACCGCACTTGCAGGGTTCGTACCATGCGCCGAAGAGGGCACGAGAACTACATCTCGATGGCCTTCCCCTCGAGCTTGATGGTATCTCCGGATCACCAGCAGTCCCGTATATTCTCCTTGAGCTCCAGAGTTTGGTTGAAAGCTTATCCGAGCAAAACCAGTAATGGCACACAGATACCGCTCTAACCGGTCTATCATGGTCTGATACCCCCTTGCCTGTTCTCGCGGGACAAAAGGGTGGAGGCTATTCAGCTCCGGCCAGCTCAAGGGCATGAGAGCGGCTACTGGATTGAGCTTCATCGTGCAAGAGCCCAGCGGTATCATAGAATGTACCAGAGAGACGTCTCTGCTCATCAACTGATGGAGATACCGAGTAAGCTGATGCTCTCCACGATAGCGATGAAATGCTGGATGTGTAAGATAAGGAGTGGTTCTTACAACTTCTGCGGGTATCTTCGAAGGTGCAGTAGAAGGTAGAGCAATCGGAATAGATAGAGCTTGCGAAAAGACACTCGTGATGTCTTGAAGGTCCTTCTCTTGTACCGTCTCATCTAAGCTGATCCCGATACTCCCATCCGAGAAGTATCGGAAGTTGATCTGATGGCGCTCCGCTGCTTGCCGTATCGATGTGAGATTATCAAGAGAAGCCTTCAATCGCAGCGTGTCAAAAAACTGGGCATACATGGGAGGAAAGGGGGTAGTTTCCAAGGCTTGGGCGAGGCGGCTGGTCTGGCTGTGAATACGGGTGGCAAGTGCCCGCAATCCTTCTGGACCGTGATACAGTGCGTATAACGTGGCCATGTGTGCGAGAAGCACCTGAGCCGTACATATGTTGCTCGTCGCTCGCTCTCGCTTAATGTGCTGCTCCCGTGTCTGAAGGGCTAACCGATATGCAGGACGGCCTTCTGCATCTACCGTCAAGCCGACGATCCGTCCTGGTACATACCGCTTGTAAGATTCCGCAGCGGCAAAAAAAGCCGCGTGAGGCCCCCCGTATCCCAACGGCACACCAAATCGCTGACTGGACCCAAAAGCTACATCGGCCCCAAGCTTGCCAGGTGCCTCTACCAACGTAAGCATCAGAAGGTCTGTAGCCACTCCGACCTGAGCACCAGCTTTCTTAGCCGAAGAGATGAGCTCCGACGTATAAGGGCGAATCCATCCATCCGTCGTAGGATACGCTAAAATTGCGCCCCAGTAGGCTTCCCATTTTGCTTCCTCCGGAAAGCCCAGTTCAATGACGATACCCAACGCTTCGGCACGGGTACGAACGACCCCGATCACTTGAGGATGTAACAGTGCATCCAGAAAAAACCTCCCCCTCTTCTCTCGGGCAGTAGAATAAAACATGAAAAGCGTCTCCGCAGCTGCCGTGGCTTCATCTAAAAGAGAAGCATTTGCAATAGGAAGGCCCGTCAGATCACTCACCATGGTCTGAAACAAGAGCAATAGCTCCAACCTCCCCTGTGCGATTTCAGGCTGATACGGCGTATACGCCGTGTACCAACCAGGGTTCTCCAACACGAGACGCTGAATGACAGGGGGGGTGTAGGTACCATAATACCCCATTCCGATGTAAGAGCGCCAGCAGACGTTCTGGGCGGCTAACTGACGCATCTCCTCTAAAATCTCTGCTTCCGTAGCTGCAGGAGGAATCTCTAAAGAACCTTCCGTTTGAATATCGGGAGGAATTATCCTTTCTACCAGTTCTTCTAATGTCTGGACTCCTACTGTCTGAAGCATATGCCGAAGCTCCTCTTCCCGATGTGGTACATGCCTTCGCACAAAGGGTATCATGGCACAAAGCTAAACAGATTAGAGCGGCCACCTCGTTTGCAACTTCTACTGAGAAAAATCGTTTTACTTTGATGATATGGACTGGCGCAGCTATAAGCCCCTTCTGCTCCCTCGTGTTCCAAACCTTCACCAAATCGATGTTTATGAAGCACAAGGGGGGTATCAGCAGCTTAGACGGGTCTTGACAGAACTCACTCCCGCACAAGTGATCGAAGAAATCAAGGCAGCGAATATCCGGGGCAGGGGAGGAGCCGGTTTCAATGCGGGGCTCAAGTGGAGCTTCATGCCACCTAAGAAAGAAGGAGTTCCTCGCTACTTAGCAGCTAACGGAGATGAGTCTGAACCTGGAACCTGTAAAGATCGTCGCATCTTCGAGTTCAATCCCCACCTTTTCATAGAAGGGGCCATCATCGCCGCATACGCGATGCAGATCGATGCGGTCTATGTATACATTCGAGGTGAATATGCAGACTGGATCGATCGCTTACAAGCAGCAGTGGATCAGGCTTACGAACGAAGGTATATAGGAGAAAATATCTTAGGGAAGGGCTTCTCTACCCATTTGTATTTGCATAAAGGAGCAGGGGCCTATATATGCGGAGAAGAGACAGGGTTGATGGAGTCTTTAGAAGGGAAACGAGCCTATCCTCGCTATAAACCCCCATTCCCCGCCCAAAAAGGGCTCTGGGGCTGCCCGACTACCATCAACAATGTCGAAACATTGGCGCACGTGCCTATTGTACTCCGGATAGGAGCTCAGGCTTATACTCAGATCGGGGCACCCGAGCATCCCGGGCCCCTCCTTTACGGCATTTCTGGTCATATCAATCGTCCAGGCGTGTACGAATACCCCAGCGGAATGCTCCTCTCCGACCTGATATACGAAGTAGGCGGCGGCATACGGAACGGGAAGCGACTCAAAGGGGTCGTCCCTGGGGGCTCTTCGACCCCTATCCTCACACCCGAGGAGATCGAGGGAGTGCGAATGAGTGCAGACGCCTTACGAAAAGTGGGATCCATGTTAGGCACAGCAGGAATGCTCGTCTTAGATGAAGACACAGACATGGTTCGTTTTGCCTACCGAATAGCAGCTTTCTACAAACACGAATCCTGCGGACAGTGTACCCCTTGTCGAGAGGGTACGGGTTGGATGAAACAGATTCTCCACCGATTCTTGGACAGAACTGCCACATATGCGGACATCGATAGACTCCTCTCTGTGGCCAATCAAATAGAAGGCAGAACCATCTGTGCTCTGGCAGATGCCGCTGTCTGGCCAGTGCGGGCTATCATCCAGAAATACAGAGAAGAGTTTGAGCGGGTAGCACGACCCGCCTTAGTGGCTATCTAACGATTAGGGCACAGTTTTTGGTACCTTTGTTGATAGCGGATATGCTAACCCCCATAGATATTCAAAATCAAACCTTCAATCGCACCTTACGTGGCTACGATCCCGAGGAAGTCCGCACATTTTTACGTCAGGTTGCCCAAGAATGGGGCTCAGTCTTGGAAGAAAAACACTCTTTGCTCCAAAAAGTCGAGCAGCTCTCCTCTGAACTAAAACGCTACAAGGAGATGGAATCCCTTCTCCAACGCACCCTCCTCCAAGCAGAAGAAAATAGCCGTCTCACCCTCCAGAATGCAGAGAAGAACGCCAATCTCATCCTTCAAGAAGCTCGACAAAAAGCAGAGGAAACACTGGCCGCTCTCAACCGCCAGAAAGAACATATCGAACAGGCCATCCAGCATCTCCAGCAGCGACGCCAGGATATTTTACTGGAGCTCCGGTCCTTCCTCACGCTCCAACTCGAGAGACTTGAACAGCTGGCCGGGAACCCCACCCCGGTAGAGAAAAAGAACCCTACTCCTCCCCCCTCTTCCTCAGCCACCTCCTCCCCTACTATTTCCTGGGCCGCTAAAATCGCCGATAAACTATGATACTTTCCGACAGTCAAATCTTAGAAGCTTTGGAACAAGGAACGCTTCGTATCGAGCCTTTCCGTCGAGAAGCTCTCGGTAGCAATAGCTATGATGTCCATTTAGGCCCCTACCTTCGTGTGTATGCCTCTTCCGTATTAGATGCTCGCCATCCTATGCCCTCTTCGCTCTTGAAGATACCCCCGAAGGGACTTTACCTGATACCAGGTGTTCTGTATTTAGGTGCCACTGAAGAGTATACAGAGAGCCATACGTACGTACCCTTTCTGGAAGGAAAAAGCAGTATAGGACGCCTTGGGATTCAAATCCATTCTACCGCCAGCAAAGGGGATGTCGGCTTTTGCAATCACTGGACACTCGAGATATCTGTCATCCACCCCATTCGGGTTTATGCAGGGATGCCTATTGGACAGCTCATTTTCTTCACATTGCAAGGCTCGCCTCCTCTTCCCTACACAGCTCGAAACAGTGCGAAGTATACCGAGAAGACCCCGCTACCCATGCCATCTCTTTACTGGAAAAACTTCGAACCTGTATGAAAATACCTATTCATACTGCGAGTCAAATAGCTGATATCTTAGGGTGCTCTTTGATGGGTGATCCTGCTGTGCCCGTATCAGGCATCAATGAGATCCATCGCGTCGGACCAGGCGACCTCACCTTTACAGATGTGCCAAAGTATCTGCGGCGTGCCATCGAGAGTCCTGCTTCCGTCATACTGGTCAACCAAGAAATCGACCCTCCTCCTGGGAAAGCGTTGCTTCTCACTCCCTTCCCCTTTCGAGATTTCAATCGCCTTTTAGAACACTTTCAACCAACTTTACCCCCAAGCTTCACCCATACTTCCACTTCTTTTGAAGGAGTCCGAATAGGAGAAAATGTAGTCATCGGAGAAGGAACTTATATCGAGCCCGGCTGTAGCATTGGACACAATGTAGTCATTGGGCCCCATTGCTACATTGGCCGTAATACCCTTATCTATCCGAACGTAACCATCGGAGCCTACACCTATATCGGCAGTCAGGTGGTAATCCAGTCAGGATGTGTGATTGGAGGAGAAGCGTTTTACTATAAACGCAACCCAGCTGGATCAGAAAGGCTTCTAAGCAAGGGAAGGGTCGTCATTGGAGACTTTGTAGAAATAGGGGCAAATACGACCATAGACCGGGGAGTCACTTCAGATACGTATATAGGCGACCACACTAAGATCGATAATCTCGTCCAGATCGGGCATGACACTTTTATCGGTCGAAACTGCCAGATCGCCGCTCAAGTAGGCATAGCCGGTGCTTGCGTTATAGAAGATGGGGTTATCCTTTGGGGGCAGGTGGGGATACCCAGTGGCATCCGCATCGGAGCGAAAGCCACCGTGCTCGCTAAATCAGGCGTTCTTACCTCCTTAGAGGGAGGTAAAGTCTACTTCGGTTTTATTGCCAAGGAAGTCAAGAAGGCCTGGCGGGAAATAGCCTCTATGGGACGGCTCCCACGGTTGCTTCGGGCGTTAGAACCTCCCAGCGTAAATGGGCACTCGCATGACGAGCTTCCCTTCCCGTCTTAGGGCCCTCTTCGGGGTATTCTTTCGCTATTTTCTCCGCGGCGTTTTTCTCTTCCTACCCGCTCTGGCTACATTCTATGTACTGTGGCTTATCCTGAGCTGGTTAGACAACATCCTCCCCACGGGATTTCCGGGGCTTGGTATAGTCCTTCTCGTGGTGTGCCTTACCCTACTGGGCTATATTGGAACCCACTGGTTGGGTCCGACTCTCATCGTCGCTGTAGAAGAGCGCATTCGGAAAGTACCCTTTATCGGATTTATCTACAGCTCCGTACGCGAGCTGGTAGAAAGCTCTCAGCGGTCTTTTCGATTTGACCGACCCGTGCTGGTCCGGACCAATCCTGCGACTCAGACTTACCAGATTGGCTTCCTCACTCATGAGCAGCCCCTCACAGACCGCCCTCTCGTCGCTGTATATATTCCCTACTCCTTTGGATTCATGGGCGACCTGGTCTTCGTCCCAGCCGATCAAGTGGAGCATTTACCCCTGAAAAGCTCAGAGGCTCTCCGCTTTGTAATCGCCGGAGGGCTGATTTCGGGTCGGAATTCAGGAGAGAAAAAAGAGGCATCCGCCCCAGATGACAGGTGAGCCCCAGTGGATTTGGGAGCATCCGCTTCTACGCATTGAGGAGTTGTACACGTCAGAGGGGGAAAAACGCCTCATCGTTCATCGAGGGAGCTTCGCAGCAGTTTGCCTCCACCTTGTTACCCCCTCTGGAGAAGACGCTTTTCTACTTATTCGCCAACGACGCCCCACTGCGGAAACGGAGTTCTATGAGCACCCTGCCGGGATGCTGGAGCCCAACGAGGCTCCTGTGGAAGCCGCTTTGCGCGAGATAGCCGAGGAAACGGGCTGGCTTCTAAGTGCAGAGGATCTAATAGCCCTTTTTCCCCATCCTCTGTACCCTTCCCCTGCTTTCTGGAAGGAGAAAGGATATTTTTACGCTGCTCGATTGCAGGTACCTCCGGCCGTACTCACCGCCTACAAACATCCCGTAGAGCGGCTTGCCGATCAAGAACGCCTGCACCTGGTAGCCATCCCCCCCCAGCGAGTCTGGATTCTCACTCAAAACCTCCAAACGATAGCTCATACCCTTCTTTACTATGCCTATCTCGGTACTCCTTACCGAATCTTATCATCCGACTCTCCTTGAGTCACTTCGGCAGTGGACTGACATTTCGTTCATACACCTCCCTCATCCGACCCTCGAAGAACTGCAAGCTCACCTTCGCCACACAACGGCATGGATCCTACGAGGACAGTTCCCCGTGACCCCTTCCCTTTTAGAGTATGCGCCGCATCTTCAAGTTATCATTCGAGCTGGCTCAGGGACAGAACACATCGATAAGGAGGCCCTCGCACAAAGAAAAATCACTCTCCTCAGTACTCCCCATGCCAATGCCGCCTCCGTGGCAGAATACGTAGTGGGGGCTCTGCTTGCCCTTGCTCATCGTATGCTCCCTGCTCATCATTTCCTCAGAGAACAGGATGCATGGTTGCGGAAAGAGCACATCGGCCGAGAAATCGCCTCCCTTACAATCGGTCTCATTGGTTTTGGGCATACGGGCAGTCGAACTGCTTTCCTTCTCAAGCAGTTAGGAGCAGAGGTGCTGGTGTATGACAAGTATAAATCTGGTTTCGGCGGACAGGGCATCGTAGAAGTTCCACTCGAGACTCTCTGGGAGAGAGTAGACGTGCTCTCACTCCATATTCCCCTCACACAGGAAACGCAAAAGTGGATAGATCAGACATTCCTCTCCCGGTTCCGGCGTCGGATCGCGCTTATCAATACCTCACGGGGGGGTATTATTTCCCTACCAGCCTTGGCCTCCGCTCTACAAGAGGGCACTATCTGGGGAGCCGCATTAGATACCTTTCCTGTCGAGCCCCCTTATACTCTCTCGGCCGCAGAAAGGGAAGCCTGGACATACCTCCGAAACCATCCAGCTGTACTCCTCACCCCTCATATCGCAGGTCTGACAGAAGAGAGTGAACTACGCCTCGCTCAAAGCGTATTGGGTGCGCTGCACAGCTTTTTGCACCGCTATCCCCACCCCTAACGCTACCCAGTACATCCCGTACAACCGATGTCGAGCCAAAGTACCCCAATAAGGCATGGCCATCGCCGCTACACCCACGATATAGAGCCCCACCGCCACCAAAACAAGGGAAACAAAGGACCACCCCTCTCGACGAAACGACCATCGGCTCCAGTAGCCGAATAAACCCACTCCGGTCCACACTTCGACAGCATACAGAAGGAGAAGCCCCTTATCTATTTGCCAAGGAAGAGGCCCAGCAAAACCATACAAAAGCGCTTCTATCCATCCAAGCCAACCCTTATCAGGGGCTGAAAAAAGCTTCAGTTGAAAATAACTACTCGTTTGCAGCTCAGGGTGCATACCCACATCCAATGCTTCTAACCGATACTGATACGCCCACGGACCTAAAAAGAACTGCAGCGCAAGCAGTCCAGCCAGACTGGCAACCCCTGCTACCCACACAGAAGCCCATCTGCAAACCAAACCTACCCCTATTCCTACCCCCAAAGCTTCTTCCCGTAAAACTAACAGCAGCAACCCAGCCCCTATTCCGCCCCATACATCCCGCCTCTCTCGAAAAGACGCCACCCAGCCAGCTAAATATAAAGTCGCTGGTAAAGCAAACGTATCCCGGATGGCACCTGAAAGCCACAAAAGAGCACTAGGCCAGAGAAACCAAAAAATCCAAAAGATGGAAGGGAGCGAATAAATCTTTTCCCAACGACGATAGGCTGCGTAACTCAGCAATCCACCCAAAACACCACAAAGCCCCTGTAAGCCATAATAACTTCCCCCTGCAGCGATATAGAGAGGCACTAAAAGGCGATAGAAATGATAATTACTCGGCTCACTCCATTCATAGTCATAGCCATAGAACTGCATATCTCTGAAAAATACCTGCCACCCCAACGCCTCCCATTGAGGAGAAAATTCTCGAAAAAGGAGCGCAAGCCCAGTCAAAGGGTCCTCCCACATATAAGAGACCAGCCGATGTGCAGTAAGATAGGCTTTCAAGGTATCTCCATGACAATAGTACCTTGCATATAACCATCCAAAAGCCCAGGCCGCTCCTATCTTCGCCACTAATACCCCGTAAACCCAAATCGGTTTTCTGTGCCATTCGAGCCAATAAGCAACAAACCCCAACCAGACACCCACCAATCCAAATCCCCACAGCTCGCGCTCGGGGTTTAGCACTAGCATGGCCAAAGTTATCTATCTTTTATGCGTTTATGCTCATAAAAGTACCTGCTGCAGCCCTGTATGGGGTATATGCATACCCTGTAACCGTGGAGGTCAATCTCTCACCGGGTCTGGGATATGCCATCGTAGGCCTGCCAGATAATGCCGTAAAAGAAAGCAGAGAGCGGGTGGAAACAGCTATTCGTAACTGTGGATTTCAGTTTCCTCGGGGGAAAATCATTATCAATCTTTCTCCTGCGGATCTTCGGAAAGAGGGAACAGCCTATGACCTTCCTATCGCCGTGGGCATCTTAGCGGCATCATATCAAATACAAGGAGAAGAATGGGGAAGCACTCTTATCATGGGCGAGCTTTCATTGGACGGAAGCCTCATGCCGATTCGTGGAGCTCTCCCCATCGCTATAGCTGCTCGAAAGCAAGGCATCCCCCGACTCATCCTCCCTCCCTCTAATGCAGGAGAAGCAGGAGTCGTTCGAGACATTCAAATATATGCTCCTCAGAATCTCCGACAAACTGTGGCATTCCTCAACAGAGAAATAGAACTGCCAGCGATCTTCGTGGATGCCCGCTCTCTCTTCCAGAAGGGGCCTCGAAGCGCAGAAGTAGACATGAGTGAAGTACGCGGACAGATGCAAGCCAAAAGAGCATTGGAAATCGCTGCAGCAGGAGGCCATAATATCTTGCTAATAGGCCCTCCAGGAGCAGGGAAAACCATGTTAGCCCAACGACTGCCAACTATCCTCCCCTCCCTCACTTTAGAGGAAGCACTCGAGACAACACGCATCCACTCGGTCGCAGGATTACTGAGAGACCACCGAGGCCTGGTTACCCAGCGACCCTTTCGGGCCCCCCACCACACCATTAGCGACATCGCTCTGGTGGGGGGAGGCACCTACCCCATGCCAGGAGAGATAAGCTTGGCCCATAATGGAGTCCTCTTCTTAGACGAACTACCCGAATTCAAACGACAGGTTCTGGAGGTCCTGCGGCAGCCTCTCGAGGAGCATAAGATTACCATCGCTCGAGCCCGATTTCGAGTAGAATATCCTGCTCGATTTATGCTGGTCGCTGCCATGAATCCCTGTCCATGCGGGTATTATACCCATCCCACCCGAAGTTGTTCCTGCCCTCCCGGTGCCGTACAGCGATATACAGCCCGGATCTCGGGGCCCCTTTTGGATAGAATCGACCTGCACATCGCCATAAGTCCCGTCGAAAGCCAAACCCTTATGGACACCGCTCCTCGAGAAAGCAGCGAAACTATCCGTAATCGCATCGAAGAAGCAAGAAAAAGACAAGAGCACCGATTCGGAGAAATCCCTACCGTCCATACCAATGCACAGATGCCCCCTAAACTCGTGGAGCAGGTTTGTCAGCTCACCGAACCGGGCCGTCGACTGTTAGAACAGGCGATGAACCGGCTTCAGCTCTCCGCCCGTGCCTATGATCGAATCCTCAAGGTTGCTCGCACCATCGCAGACTTAGCAGGAAGCGATAGCATCCGCCCCGAGCACCTGGCTGAGGCCCTTACCTATCGTACATTAGACCGAGGAAACTGGGGACTCTGACCCCCACCGAGCCGAGGGTACCTCTAAACCCAGCAGGTCCAAAACTCGCACTACCACAGTATCCACCAAACCCAAAATATCTGAAGGACGCCCATAAAAAGAGGGCATCGCTGGCAAAACAATCGCTCCTAATCTCGTAAGAGCCAGCAGATTCTCTAAATGCCCTGCATGCAAAGGGGTTTCACGCGGTACAAGGATAAGCCTTCGGCGTTCCTTTAGCATCACATCCGCAGCTCGAGTTATCAAATCATCCGAAATCCCTCCGGCGATCCTTCCCACCGTGCCCATTGAACAAGGAATAATAACCATCGCTTCATAGCGAGACGAACCGGAAGCAAATGGAGCGAAGTAGTCTTTCGCAGCGTAACAAGGAAAGTCCCGTGGCATTGGCTGCTGAAGCTCCCATTCCCACACAGTGGGGGCATTTTCAGAGAAAACCACCCCCACCTCCAAGGGCTGCTTCTCCCGAAGGGAACGAAACCAGTCTAGCAAGCGAGCTGCATAGAGACTGCCACTGGCGCCCGTGACTGCCACGACCAACCGCTTCATAGAGCAAGGAGAAAACCTACTTCCCAAGAAGGGGGACGAGGATATAGGCGCCCTGTGGGTTCATATATTTCTTTAGGGACAAGAGATAAAAGGTGGTAATACACACTCGCCCCTATCCACTGCCTACCTACTCCCACATATACCCCCCCTTGCCAAGGACTGAAAAGAGAAAGGCCTTCCCATCGAACTTTTTCCGTACGTCCTTCTCGAACTGCGACATATTTTAGGCTGCTACCGAGTCGCCGTTGAATCCACCCCCCAGCCTCTATCCAATAACGAGGAAATAGCTCTCCTGGACGCTCCTGCTGCCATCGGACTCCTCCCTGCAAAGACACAGCTCCTAACCGATATTTCAACCATCGATACCCCTCAGGCACCCGCTCTACATAGGGGACCGTACTGGCGTTTGTCGCTCGCATCACTTGCCGATACCAGCTCAGGCCCGGTTGGAGGGTGATACCTATCCCTCTTCGAAACCGCCAATACCACGAAACCCCTAAACGGACATGCCCCGATAGCAATGGAACCAGGGGAAACGTATCGGTAAGGACAGGCTGCACGGGGAAGGTACGGCAAAAAACGACATCAAAGTTAAAATCCCTTTGAAAAAGGCGCTGCAAAGAATCCGATGGAAGAGACTGTCCCTTCGCCCAAATGCAAAATACGCCTACAAAAAGGTATCTCACGAGGAAGGCGTCAGTTCGACAAGGGAGATCTCGATCGTAGAACCATCTTCTGACAGGTCCGCACGGAAGTTCGCTGGCCCTTGCACCTGATGAGCTATGACGGCATCCGCGAGCTTATCGGCGAGAAACCGTTGGATCGCTCGCTGCAACGGACGAGCCCCAAACTGCTCATCAAATCCTCTTTCGACGAGAAAGGTCTTGGCTCCTTCGCTTATCTCGAGCGTCCATCCATTCTCAGCTATTTGCTTTGCCAAGTCTCGAAGCTGTAGCTCCAAAATCTGGTGTGCATGCTCTCGAGTAAGCGGATTGAAGACGATAATATCATCGATTCGGTTGAGAAACTCCGGACGAAATACCTTTCGTAGGGCACCTTCCAGCACCTGCCGGGCAGCTTCCTGGCTCTTCTCTCGTCGAGCCGCAGTCATGAAACCAACCCCAGTACCGAACTCGCGCAGCTCACGAGCTCCTACGTTCGAGGTCATGATGATAACCGTATTCCTAAAGTCTACTCGACGACCCAGCCCATCTGTAAGAGAACCATCATCCAGTACCTGCAGGAGAATATTGAATACGTCGGGGTGGGCTTTTTCTATCTCATCCAAAAGAACGACACTATACGGTTTGCGCCGAACTTTTTCTGTGAGCTGTCCCCCTTCTTCATACCCTACATACCCGGGAGGAGCCCCAATCAGACGCGACACAGAAAATTTCTCCATGTACTCGGACATATCGATGCGAATAAGAGCATCGGGACCTTCGAACAAATACTCCGCCAGGGCACGTGCCAGCTCGGTCTTTCCTACCCCTGTCTGCCCCAAAAAGACAAATGAAGCTATTGGCTTGCGAGGATTTTTCAGACCCGCCCGAGCTCTCCGAATCGCACGGGTAACGCGCTCCACCGCCTCATCTTGCCCGATAATCCGAGATTTCAATACCTCTTGCATCTGGGCAAGCCGCTGCATGTCTCCTTCCCCAATTTTCTGGACTGGAATACCTGTCATGGAAGCGACCACGACCGCAATGTCCTCCTCATCCACTTTAAATCGTTTATGCTTCAGTTCTTCTTCCCATCGGAGTTTCTCCGCCTCTAACTGCTCCTGCAATCGCTTCTCCGTATCTCGAAGCTGCGCCGCTTCCTCATAGCGTTGACTGCGCACCACCTGTGCTTTTCGCTCCCGCACTTCTTCGATCTTCGCCTCCAGCTCCGCGATGCGAGGAGGGACTTGGATATTTGCCATATACACACGAGCCCCTGCCTCATCCAACACATCTAATGCCTTATCAGGAAACTGCCTATCGGTAATGTAGCGGCCACTGAGACGAACACACGCTTGGATGGCTTCATCCGTATAGTACACATGATGGTGTTCCTCGTACCTGTCTTTCAACTGATGAAGTATTTGTAAGGTTTCCTCTTCCGTGGGAGGATCTACCATGATTTTTTGGAAACGCCTTTCCAAAGCACCGTCTTTCTCGATATATTGACGATACTCATCGAGCGTAGTGGCTCCAATACATTGAATCTCCCCTCGAGCAAGGGCAGGCTTAAAGATGTTAGAGGCGTCGAGAGAGCCCGAAGCTCCCCCCGCTCCTACGATGGTATGTAACTCATCTATAAATAAGATTACGTCGGGCGCTTTTTCCAGCTCGGAAAGGACACTTTTCATACGCTCTTCGAACTGCCCTCTGTATTTCGTACCCGCTACGAGGGCAGTAAGATCCAACGCAATAATCCGCTTGCCAAAAAGAACCCGACTGACTTTTCTCTGGACGATTCGGAGGGCTAATCCTTCTACGATGGCGGTCTTCCCTACGCCAGGCTCCCCTATGAGAACCGGATTATTCTTTTTTCGGCGACTGAGAACTTGAGCCACTCGTTCGATCTCGCGCTCCCGCCCAATGACGGGGTCTAACTTTCCTTCTTCAGCTAACCGCGTTAGGTCCCTTCCAAAATTATCCAGGATAGGGGTACGAGAGCGCGACGCAGCTTTACCTGAGGAACTGCTGCTTCGACCTCCTCGAAGCGGGGGTTCCCCAGGCTCCAATGGCTCTGAAGTAGACATCCCAACTATCGGAGTCTGCTCCAGCTCTGCCTGTACGACCGAATAGGAAACGCTGTATTTCTCCAATAGTTGGGTAACTGGAGAATCAGCCTGTCGCAAAATAGCCAGGAGCAAATGCTCAGGTAACACTTCAGCAGACCGGAATCGATGAGCTTCCAAAGAGGCCTGGCGCAATACTTTTTCGACTTGCTTAGAGAGAGCGATACGCCCGGTGGTGACACGTGCTTGTGGGGGACGTACCCATTCCTCCAAAGACCGGCGGACCTCTCGGACAGGCACACCTAATGTGACGAGAAGCTGATGCACGGAGTTATCCTCCTCTTCTCGAAAAAGAGCCAGAGCGAGATGCTCCACCCCCACATAATCGTTCCCCAGCCGTATCGCCTCTTCGCGACTCTGAGAAACGACTTCTCGAGCCCGTTGGGAAAACTCGGATTCCATAAGCTATGAGATAAGTAACAATATTCCTGCCAAAGTAGCCAAGTTGGCAATCCCTAAAGGTAGGAGCACTTTCCAGCCTATCCGCATGAGCTGGTCATACCGGAAACGCGGGAGAGTCCACCGCACCCAAATGAATACAAAGGCCCAAAAAAGCGTTTTCAAGAGCAACCAGCTTACTCCCCAGACATTCTGCCACACAATCGGCCACCCTGACACACCCACCCAGCTTTCAAAAGGTCCTAAGTACCCTCCCCAAAAAAAGGTGGCAATAAGTGCAGAGGCAGTGATCATATTCATATATTCAGCTACGAAAAACGCCCCAAAACGAATAGCAGAATACTCTGTATGGTACCCTCCTACCAGCTCCTGTTCTGCCTCTACCAAGTCAAAGGGAGCTCGATTCGTCTCCGCAAACGCAGCTACGACATAAACAAGAAAACCAATGGGATTCAAAAAAACAAACCAGCCTTGCCGTTGTGCTTCTACGATGGCTTGCGGAGCAAGCGGATTCGCATCGGGAAGGAGAAAAGAAGTCAACAGAAGTACACTCAAGAGGGCTAAGCCCAAGGCAAGCTCATAAGAGATCATTTGTGCCCCACTGCGCAAGCCTCCCAATAGAGAATATTTACTCCCAGTAGCCCAACCCGCCAACGAAATACCATAGACACCCATGGAAAGAACTCCCAGCAGGTACAGTAGCCCTATGCTCCCATCAAACAATCGTAGGTGAGGAGAAAGCGGCAAAATCGCAACAGCTCCCATAGCCAAAGCTACCATGAGAACAGGAGCAGCTATCTGCAAAAGCCGATAAGTGGAGGATGGTTGGAAGGCTTCCTTGAAAACCAGCTTAAGTACATCTGCAAGTGGCTGTAAAAGACCCTTGGGTCCCACCCGATTAGGGCCAACCCGATCCTGTATGTAGGCAGATATTTTCCGTTCTGCCAGCGTAGCGTAAGCCGCTAACGTAAAGAAAACGGCTAATAAACCACCCAGTGTAAGCCAGAAGACAATGGGCACGCAGCAAAGGTAAAAGAAAAAGCCCCTCTACTCAGGAGTAGAGGGGCACACCTCAGGAGTTACCTACGCTCAGAAGGTCCAAAGATGGTGCTCGAATTCTATCATCTGCTGCCTTCGAAGCTCCGCTTCGTTCAAAGTACGGGATTCCTCACCCGAGACCACGGTGACATACCCATAAAAGCGCCTCAACTCGATTATTTCGCGTAAAGACCTATCTTCTGCGTCATTTGCACGATTGCGCCACTGACTATCGTCCATCACATCCATTACATCTTTGTATCGGAAGCAGACAGCGTCTTCATCTGCGAGAGCTCCCTTCGGATCGACTTGAACAAGGCAAATGTATTGCATATCATAGTACATGTCAGATCGGTTTTTATCAAAAATCCGATCCTCGATGATACGAAGCTTAGTACGGTAGTATTTGAGATAAGGGAAGCCCTGATCAGAAGAAGGAGTAGTAGCAGCGTCGGTGGTGGGGGCAGCATCTATACCACCTCCCAGATCATCTCCTGCAAACTCATCTCCACCAAAATCATCTCCCCCAAAATCCTCTTCTCCACCGAATCCCCCTTCCTCTCCTTCCGTTCCACCAGTCTCGCCACCTGCCTCGATGCGACGAGAACGGGAATCAAACTCTTCGAAAGAAACTTGCCGGCTGAGATTCTTGGGACTATAACCTACGAACTTTCCATCCTTGAACCCTTTTAGGAGGGCGACGATTATCCCCTCTCGATTGGCATAAGGAGATTTATCTGTAATGGGGTCCGTACTATAGTTGGTGTACAAACGGTACCCTTCTTGCCCAGACTCGATGGAGGCATTAAACTTCTCCCGAAGGTCTATGGTAAGAACGACTTTCTTTCGCCAAAAATGATCCTCTACCCTCGGAGGAAATTGTGCATAGGCGAGAGAGGTCAGTAAAAGTCCGAACAGTGTATACGTGCGATTCATTTGCATACTCATTTTCCGATTGTGATAGCAAAAGTTAGCTCGGTTATCGAGAAGTTCTCCTTGACCTGCTTATTCTGGAAGTTGACCCGGAACACATCGGAGAACTGTACGTAGAGAACATTTCCTGGTTGTAATCCTCTCGAGTAGTCAGTTAGGTCGACAGCCACTGCTGGAGAGGTGGCGACCCGGCTGGAAGGAAGTGTACCGATCGTGGTGGCACCAGCCAAGCCCTTGACTACCTTGATCTCCGGCTTTTCGATCACATAGCGAGCGTCTTCAGGTAGGGACTTCGCAAAATCATTATCGGGAACCACCTGGATCTTAACAGTTGCAGTGCGGGGCACAGGAGAAACGCCATTATACAGCTCGTTATTGACGAACACACGAAGGAAGGGACGGGGAGGAGGCACAACCTTATAATCCAGTGTACCGAGGTCTACTAACTGACCGGCTGTATTCGTTTGGACTGTCAGTCGACAGGTTTTCGCACCCCCTCTCGGAACAATCCGAAACTTTTTCTTACTCTGTTTGGACTGGAGAACCTGGGCATTATCCGCTGTTACGCGAGGATCATACAACTCCCCTAAAGCAGGCACATCGATATTTAGGTCATTGCCACACTCAGCATAGAGGAGCTGGACAGCCGCAGAAGTTACAACAATCTCGGGCTTGACCACCTCGAAGGTTTTCCGAAGTCGAAGCTCTTGAAATGAGCCGTCCGCTTTGGGGACACGAGCAGTGATACTGTATTCCTGCTTCCCTTTTCGCTGGTTAGCAGGTATTGCACGAGCAGAAGCTGGGATGGTGAACACAGCAGAGTATCCTCCTCCTTCCAGCTTCATGTTTCCTGTCCCAGAGAAGGTGGGCTTGGCTTCAGATGAAGTCGCTGCTACGAAAACTCGAGTTTCGAAGCGCATACCCGCCACTACGATTTCAGAGCGTGGAGCATCTACCAGCACCAGGGAGTCTATCTTGAAGGTTACCTGACCAAGCTTAGACTTGAGCAAGTTGAGTATCTCCGTCTCAATGACATACACATCATTGATGTATTTGTATAGAACGGCAAGATTCGCAACAGCGGGAGTCATATGGAAGGTAAAATACTCCCAGGTTTTCTCTTTGGATTCTTTCTCCTTGACATAAGGATTGTCCTTGGGATCCACTACGAGGCGCTGGAATCCCTTACCCGCGTTAGGAAGCCGCCCATTGGAGTGATAGGCATAAAAACGATTGGCCCAATCTACAAAGCTGTCCAAAAGCCGATGCATTTCAAGGGCCTTTCCTTCTCCACGACCCTGATTGGCAACATCATTTTTCCCCATCCAGTAGCGGTAATTATTTTCCCGCTCGTCCAATCTTTTGAGGCGACCTGTCTCAGGGTCCTTCCCTGCGATACGCTCCTCATAAAGGGCCATGGCATACTCCCGAAGAATCCCTGTAGTACTATCGGCCTTCGCTCGAACACGATCCACTTCTGCAAGCAGAGGCTCATTTTTACGGCTACCCTGTTCAATTTCTTTTTGGATCGCAGATTTTATGCCCTGGGCGAGGTCCTGATTGTTTTTCTGAAACTGCTCGGCTGTATTTTGGAGAGAGTCTGCGAGATTTTGAAAAGCCTGAAGCACCTCAGCACTCACGTTCAGCGCAAGAAGCGCTGTGAGCACGAGGTACATCAGGTTAATCATTTTTTGACGGGGAGTAAGCTTGCCCGACGCCATACGGATCTATCGTTGAAATGCAGAGGTAATACCAGAAAGCATGCCTCCATAGACAGCATTGAGGCCACGAAGATTGGTATTGAGACCCACCAATTCTTGGCGAAGCTGCTCGGCATCTTGGGCGGTAGCTTCGATATTGGATAGAACACGTCCCAACCCTCCATAGAAACGGCCGATAGCGGCTATATGCTTCTGCATCTCTTGTAGCTCATTCTCATAGACGGAGTTGAGCTGGGAGATTGTGTGGGACAGTGTTTTTATTTGAGCCTGATAGCTTTGGATATCCCCGAAAGAAGCAGCGATCTTGGACATTGCGTCTGCCGTGACCGCATAGCTTTGGGAGAGCTGTTCCACACGGGAAGAAGCCTCTCGGACCTTCTCAGCAAACTCGTTCGTTGCCACGGCAGCATCCGTGATATCGGAGAGGTTCGTCACACTCACACGAAGGCCTTCGATAGAAGAGGCTAACTGCTCCAATAAATCAGGGGTAAGACTGCTTTCTTGGAGAGACTTGATACCGGGGCCCAACCCAGGCATGAAACCTCCTGGACCTCCCATGCCCAAGCCTACGTCAATAGGCTCTTCTTCCTCCTCTTCTTTGAGTTGAGGAAAAACTTTAGACCAGTCCCAATGCCGCTCGTCCTCAGGCAGGGGCTCCAAGCCAGAGACGAAAAATACCGCAGCTTCCGTTCCGAGTCCCACGATGAGCATCTCATTTGCACCAGGGAGGTGGAGAATCTTAAACAAAGCCCCGATAATCACTACAGAAGCTCCCCATGCATAGAGATACTTCATCGCAATACGATACCCCCGAGAGCGGAGGAGAGCGTCAAAAGCACCTTGATTCTTTGCAGCCATAGTTCGTAGTATTTAGTAAGGTTCGTTTCCTTTTAGCGCATAGCTCCGGAGCGACCAATCACCGAGAGTACACAGCGAAAGCCGATGTGGGATTTGGTCGTATCGGCATACTCATAATCGCGAGTACCCACCGATAGGAAGTATGCCACATCATTCCAGCCACCACCTCGCACCACACGTCGGCGATTCTGCTTACGAGGGTCCCGATAAACAGGGTTGAGGTCGTGGGCATAGGCAATGGGGCCAGTTTCTTCGAAGTCATCTTCACACCATTCTGCTACATTCCCCACAGTATGGTAGAGACCATAATCGTTGGGGAAGTATGACTTTACCGGAGCAGTATATTCGAAGCCATCAGCAATATAATCGCCTCTTCCGGGCTTGAAGTTAGCCAATGGACACCCCTTGGAGTTCCGCGTGTAAGGGCCCAGCCAGGGGTATATCTTATGCTCATATCCACCACGGGCTGCATATTCCCACTCTGCCTCGGTGGGCAGACGGAAGCGGGGGACGGGCGGAAGCTCCCGCGTAGCCCGATAGCTATTATAGAACATCGTACGCCAGTAGCAGAAAGCTTGAGCTGCATACCAGTTCACCCCTACGAGCGGGTAATCATCAAAGGCAGGATGCCAGTAATAGTTCTCTACTAATGGCTCGTTGTAGACAAAGTTTCCAAAATCTCGATTCCACACCTGCGTGTCCGGATATACAAGTCGCAAGTACTCCTCTTGATTGTTTATCTTCTTGCCGTAGTAACGCTCCATAAAGGAAAAGACACTGTCAGCGAAGGCATTCTCAGAGCCAGCTACTACTTCATCGACAAATTGCCTGTATTCATTGTTAGATATTTCTGTGTCATCGATATGAAAAGAACTCAATGTAATCTGACGAATGCGAGCATTCTGGGAGTAGTTCACATCCTGCTCATTATTGCCCATATGGAAGGTCCCTGCCGGGATGGTAACCATACCATACGGAAGAGGATTGTCCCATTTCGGACGGTTTTTTACACCTGTCAGCTCACCTCGAGCTCCAGTACCACCCCCGCCGCAACCAGAAAGGGCGAAGGCACCGACCGCAATACTGAAGAATAGCTGTTTGCCTATACGCATAGCTTCTGATGATTGCGGCAAATATACGGCTCTTCTCATATCTGCAAACGAATTTGGTTATCGAAAATCTTTTTTATCCCGCACTCCGAGGTCCGGAGGGATAAGGCGAAAAGCAGGAGCCAGTGTATACACAATCACTAACTCATGAGAGCCCGTGGTCACAGCACCCAGTCGAGAAAGGGTATAATCGTACGAATACCCCACAAAAAGCCCTTCCGTAGCCTGGAGCCCCAATAGAGCACAGACAGCATCTCCTAAACGATAAGAGGCCCCGATCACCACTGGCTGGACCCGCAAGGCTAAGTTACCCTCCACCATATACTGAGAACGAGCTAACTTGAAGAACATTGAAGGGATCAGTTCCACTGTCTCAGACAAGCGAGCGGTGTAGCCCGCCGTGGCATAAAAGTGGCGAGGTACCCGACTGCGCCCTGTGGAAGTAAAATCCTTGAGCGCAGGCTCTGTGAGATGCATAGCAGCAAGCCCCACATAGAAGCGGTCCTCCGGTAAAGTAAAGTAAAGCCCCGCTCCGACATCTGGGAGTATCATGGAAGAGGCCCTATTAAATAGCGTAGGGTCGGGTATCTGCTCAGGTCGAAGCGAAGCCCCATCTAAAGACTTATTAATAATACCGCCCGAGACCCCTATTTGGAGAGCCGATCCTCCTCCCCCAATCGGCAAACGAAAGGCATACGCTGCCTTGATATCCGTAGTCCGAAAAGGGCCGATTTGATCACCCAACACCTGGAGGCCTACCCCTCCACGCAAAAAAGTAACGGGGGTATGCGCATTGACCGCAAATGTGGTAGGATGCCCATCTATCCCTATCCATTGAAGGCGTCCCAAACCCACAAACTGCCAGGCGCCTGCATAGCCAGCCGCAGCGGGATTAAGCCCGAAGCGATTGTACATGTACTGGGTAAACTGCGGATCCTGCTGGGCCCACAAGCCAAAAACCCAGCTCCCTAATACGAGTAGCCACCGAAGCCGCACGGTGCAAATATAGGACTTCTTACTAAATGTTTAGTCTGTCGAAAGAGAAGCCTTTCGGTTCCCTTGTGTACGCAAAAAATGCGAGAGCAGTCCTAAGAGAGAGGTTATCTCCCCGCGAGGCGCATAATCTGTCACTCGAAATCCCTCCGCTTCTGCTATGCGTAGGGTATCCTGACCAAAAACCAAGATGGCTGTATCTCCCTGCTGATAGGTAGGATGGAGGTGTTTCCATGCAAGTACACTCGTCACTGAAGGAAAACACAAAACCGAAAAGCGCTTTCGTCGCAGTGCCTCTGGCAAAGGAAGATACCGAACATGATAGACCCGAACCGTCGCAACAGGGATCTGGAACTTCCCCGCCTCCGCAAAGAACTGCAAAGGTGCTACTCCTCCTCCTACGTAAAGATACCTGCTCTGCGCATGCTTCCGCATATACGGAACGAGATCATCCAAAGTCCGAGCCTGTGCATACGTACGACGACGAAGCGCACCCGGGATGTACTGAAATAAATGTTGAGCCACCGCTTCCCCCACACATAAAAACCGGCTGTCTGCAGGAATATCCAGACGCATTTCCTGCATCAAGCGAAAGAAATGATCTACTGCTTGTTTCCCAGCGAAAATATACGCATTATAATCTAACGGGCTAATCCCCTGCTCTCGAAACTCCGCCAGGCTCATCCCCTGTGTCTCTACGAGATTAGCAAAAAAGATCTCCACCTTGCGAGAACGAGCCAAGTCATAGTAGGGCGAATCCGGAGGCTGAGGAGGGAGTGCGATAAATATATTCCGAACCCGCTTCATGTATCAAAAACAAATAGAAAAACAAAATATTCGGCAGCACAAAGGTAGGCAAAATGAGGCAAATAAAGGGCTAAGCGGACCGCTCGCAAGAGCCAGGACAGGGCTACTGAAGCTTCAAACGCCTCCGGCCAAAGAAAACGCATACAGACCCACAGGCATACAAAAGGAAACCAACTCTGCCAAACCCACCGCATCGGTCGATCTCGAAAATAAAAGTACAGACCTTCTACAATCATCGTGCCTGCAAGGCATAAAGGACCCCCTATCACGTTGTCTTGCAGAAGCAACGCGGTCATCATAGACAGCAATAAAAGCGCTCCCAAAGTTTCTAATGGATTCACCGGCAGTGGTTGCATCAATCCCCGCCATAAGATGACCCGAAGAATCGGTATAAGCCAACTTCCTCCTGCCAGAGCAACCATCAAGAGCACAAATTCAGAAAGAGAGAGAGGCCTGACTCGACTTTCTGAGATGCTTATAGAAGCGATACAGCCTCTATACCCCTTACTCTGGAGAGCTGCTGTGACTCGTGCAGGAGGAGGAAAAGGAAAAGCCCAACACAGAAAGGGCTTGGCTAGCAAGCTTTCGACACAAAAAACCTGATCTGTCGGAATAGACGCACAAATAGAATCACAAGCAGGAAAGGTATAGGTGGGCAGAGGCTCAGTGGGCCATGCCAGCGTATCGGAACGGGCAACAAGATATACCCCTCCACCAATACCTCCTTTTTCTCCCTTAATTCTGACTTCCGCTCTTCCCTGCCCTATAAGCGGAATCCATGCCGTAGCCTGCTTCGTACGTGCGAGCAACCTTTCTCCCTGAAACACGGAAACCAACCCCACCTGCCCCTCTATGTAAAGAACGGCTCCGGATGGAAAATCAACAAGTCGAAGAAGCTCCCATTCTGACTCCATCCAAAAAGGAATCACTGGCCCTTGCCAGCCTCGACTCAGCTCTGCAATGACCCTATACCCCACCCGAAGAGACTCGGGAGGAAGATACGCAACTGGAGAAACCACGCTCTGCGCCCAGAGCCCGTAGATTTGTAGCAATATGCCCCAGCTGCGCATTGGATTAGGGTATGATGTCCACAAATTTACCGAGGGAAAGCCCCTTCGTTTAGGGGGAATAACCATCCCACACGAAAAAGGGTTAGAAGGTCATTCTGACGCCGATGTTCTACTCCATGCCATATGTGACGCCTTGCTGGGAGCCGCTGGCTTGCCAGATATTGGATACTTTTTCCCTCCCTCAGACCCCGCTTACAAAGGCATAGACTCTCGAGAGCTGCTTAGAGAGGTAAAATCTCATATAGACCAAGCCGGATGGCACATTGTCAACATAGACACGGTGCTTATCGCTCAGAAACCTCGACTAAGTGCGTTCTATACACCTATACGAGAGGAGATAGGGCGCATTCTCGGTATTGAATCAGAAAGAATCGGGTTGAAATCGACCACCCCAGAAAGAATGGGAGCTTTAGGACGGGAAGAAGGGATAGCCGCCTATGCAGTAGCATTATTGGAGCGCACCTCTCTCCAGTAGGCCTCTACTTCCCTGGAAAAGCGCTCCAAAAAGCCGGCTTTCCCCCAATCTGCCTTCTCTTGGTCAGACCATACACTGGGGAAAAACTGGATGAGCTGATGGTGAGGGGGGAGATACTGCTGCCAGTTGGTGCCTCCCGTAGAAGGAATGGCCCCTTCTCCTCGCCTGAGATAATAGGCTGCCGTACGCAGGTGAACCAATCGCCAGTGGATATTGACTTGAACGTCCACCTCTCGAAACGCTTGTATGAGGGCATCTGTCACCTGCCCTCGAGTAAGAGCCTCTTCTAAGCGACAGTTCAAGTTACAATCCCGCCACTGGTGAGCGAGCCGGCGGAGGTACTCATCGTACTTCTGCTCAAAAAGCCTAAGCGTCAACGTCTTTTCTCCCGTGCGACTATCGAGGTTGCCAAACTTCCAGTAGATCGATTCATATAACTCGTCTGCGTTATCGGTACGCAAATCCCGCTTGTGAGGAGCTAATAACTGGCGAAGACCAGTGCTCATGAGCTCTATCTCCCGAAATTGTACCGACTGGAAGCCACTTGCAGGTAAAAGTGCCGTACGGAAACGAAGAAAATTCTCCGAATCCATCCCAAAAAGCATGATCTCAAAACTATGCGTAAGGTGCCGGAAATAACTCTCTATTCTGCGCAGGCGCTTTAGAATAGCACTCTCCTCTTGCCAGCTTTCTTTGGATAAGAGGTTCAGCTCTACCTTGATGAGTTTGAAGTAAAGCTCAGTTATCTGATGATAAACAATGAAAATGAGCTCATCCGGGAAATCTGTACGAGGCTTTTGGAGAGTCAGGAGTGTGTCTACCTCTATATAGTCCCAGTAGGTGAGAGAACGACTATACAGGAGGCCCTCGAGATAAGTCTCCATATCTTGTCCGAGGAGACGGTATTTCCTGCGCAGAGCATCTAACTTATCTTGCATAAAACGAATATAGAAAGAAAAACTTTCGAGCGTAATTATTCCCTTCCATTCTGCCAGGACCCATACCAGCTATGCGCTATCCAGTCTATGAGGGCTTGGAGAGCTTCCCTCTCTTCTGGACTGAGGGGGCGATTATCTAATAACTCTGGTCGGAAATGCTCCTCTACAAAGTGGGTATGCGTCAACCCTGCCTGAAAGACAGGATGAGCAAGAACAAATCGAACAAAATCGATGGTAGTCTGAACCCCAACTACAGCGAAATTGGCCAGAGCTTGATCTAATCTTTGAATAGCAGAAATGCGATCGGGTCCCCATGCGATTACTTTCGCTAACATGGGGTCATAAAAAAGGGGCACCAGCTGGCCCTCCTCATAGCCATTATCGATTCGCACGCCTTCCAACCGAGGAAGTTCGTATGAGTAAAGCACGCCTGTACTGGGAAGGAAACCTGCTCGGGGATCCTCCGCATAGACTCTTGCCTCTATAGCATGCCCTCGACAGCTTATTTCCTCTTGAGAAAGAGGAAGTCGCTCGCCCTGTGCCACACGAAGCTGCCACTCCACTAAATCTACTCCTGTAATCGCTTCTGTCACGGGATGCTCTACCTGGAGGCGAGTGTTTACTTCGAGGAAGTAAAAGTTTTCTTCCGCATCCACGATGAACTCCACAGTGCCTGCTTGTGTATATCCTGCGGCCCGTATCAGGCGTAAGGCGGCTTCTCCCATGGCTTTCCGGGTTTCTTCCTTGAGATGAGGGGCAGGAGCTTCCTCGATTACCTTCTGATGGCGACGCTGGATAGAGCATTCTCTCTCATACAGATATACAGCATTCCCGTGGAGGTCGGAAAATACCTGGATTTCAATGTGACGGGGCTTATCGATATATCTTTCTAAGAAAACGCTGTCATCTCCAAAGGCTGCCAAGGCTTCGCTGCGGGCCCGAGCCATAGCTTCTTGTAGGTCTGCTTCGGAGAACACCTTGCGCATTCCCTTTCCTCCTCCTCCCGCAGCTGCCTTAATCAACAGTGGGAAGCCGATGCGTTTTGCTTCTACGAGGGCCTCTCCCTCTCTGACCGCATGTGCTGTCCCAGGGACAAGTGGAACCGCCACCTCTCGAGCGATCTGTTTAGCTGTCACTTTGTTACCCAGCTTTTCCATCGCCTCAGGCGTAGGCCCCACGAAACAGAGCCCCGCCTCCCGCACTGCTCGAGCAAAGGCAGGATTCTCAGAAAGGAAACCATATCCAGGATGAACCGCATCCGCACCAGTAGCCCGCGCTGCCTCCAGAATCTTGGGTATGTTGAGGTAGCTTTCGGCAGGCAGATTGCCTCCGAGAAAATAGCGTTCATCTGCCATTTCCACGTGAGGAGCATATCGGTCTGCCTCGCTGTATATCGCTACAGTACGGATACCCATTCGCTGAGCCGTACGTTGGACGCGACAGGCGATTTCACCCCGATTGGCAACCAGAAGCTTTTGAATCTTAGGCATCACTTCCTACGGAAAAGCGGATGGGCTTGACGGGGGTCCCTCCCCTGCGCATGAAGCTTCCCTAAGCTCTTAATGAGCTTCCGCATTTGCTCAAACTCACGCAGTAGCTGATTTACCTGCTGGACAGAAGTACCACTGCCTGATGCGATGCGACGCCGCCGAGAGCCGTTGATAATAAGAGGGTTTCTGCGCTCTTCTGGCGTCATAGAAAGGATAATGGCTTCGATGTGCTTGAATGTCTTCTCATCGATGTCTACCTCTTTCATCTGTGAGAAGCCAGGGATCATCGCCAGCAGGTCTTTGATATTTCCCATTTTCCGAAGGGTACGGAGCTGGT
This sequence comes from Bacteroidia bacterium, assembly GCA_026413325.1. Lineage (GTDB taxonomy): Bacteria > Bacteroidota > Bacteroidia > SpSt-205 > SpSt-205 > SpSt-205. The sequence continues at coordinate 62,577 of JANZYW010000001.1, forward strand.
CCAGCATATCCTCCAGATCAAACTTGTTCTTTCGAAGTTTCTCCTGAAGCTTTTGAGCTTTTTCTGCATCGTACTGGGCCTGTGCTCTTTCTACGAAGGAAACGATGTCCCCCATGCCGAGGATCCGACTGGCTATCCGGTCGGGATAGAAAGGGTCCAGGTCCTCTGGCTTCTCCCCAACACCGATAAACTTAATAGGAAGATGGGTAGCCGCCCGGAGAGAAAGCGCAGCCCCCCCTCGTGCATCCCCATCCATCTTGGAAAGTACAAAGCCCGAAAGCGAAACCGCTTCCCGAAAGGCCTGAGCTGTCGTCACGGCGTCTTGCCCCGTCATCGCATCAAGGACGAGCAATACTTCCGTGGGCTTGAGCACTGCCTCCATATGGCGCAGCTCCTCCATCAGATCCTTGTCAGGCGTCTGTCGCCCCGCCGTATCCACGATCACGACTTCCCGAGCCTGCTGCTTAGCAGCTACCAAGCCTCTTTGTACCAGAGCTATAGCATCCGTAGCTCCCTCCTCCCGGTAGTACGGTACTTCGATTTTCTCAGCTAAAACCGCCAACTGCTCCGCAGCAGCAGGTCTATAGATATCCGCCGCGATGAGAAAGGGCGCCCGCCCTTGCTTTTTGAGGTACAAAGCTAACTTCGCTGTAAAGGTGGTCTTCCCCGCTCCATTCAAGCCAACTACCATATAGAGGGTGGGGGGAAGGGAAGCAAATCGCAGTGGCTCTTGCCGCTCCCCCAGTAGCTTTACCAGCTCATCATAAAGAATCTTCACAAAGAGTTGGGAGGGGGTAACAGACTTAATAACTTCCTGGCCGATCGCTTGCTCCCTAACTCGTTCTGTAAAGTCTTTTGCTATTTTGTAGTTTACATCTGCTTCTACAAGAGCACGGCGAACCTCTTTCACCGCATCTGCGATATTCGCTTCTGTGAGCCGAGCCCTGCCTGCCAACGTGCGGAACGTTTGTGTCAATCGCTCCGTTATGGCTTCAAACATAGGCGACAAAGATACCATCTTTCAGGGGTCTCCTTAATAAAATTGCAAAATGATGGCCCAACTCGATGTCCCCCCTACTGTATCTATTCGCTTGGTCTCTTAGGAAAGTACGGGAGCCTAGACCCTTCCGCTGCGGCCTCAGTTCCCCCAACTTTGTCATATGTCTCCCTCTCCAGCCCAAAAAGCGGCATACATCCTGCCAATCCTGGAAACCCGCTATGGTACTGTTACGACCGAGCTTCACTACCAAAACCCCTATCAACTCACTGTGGCGGTCGTTCTATCCGCCCAATGTACCGATGTACGAGTCAATCAAACAACTCCTGCTTTTTTCGAACGGTTTCCAGATTTCAAGACACTTGCCCAAGCCACTCCCGAAGAGGTCTTTCCTTACATCCGAAGCATTTCGTATCCCAATAGCAAAGCCAACCGCTTAGTGGAACTGGCTCAAGCAGTGATGAATAGATACAAAGGGGAACTACCCAAAGCCCCCGAAGAACTTCAGAAGCTGCCGGGGATAGGCCGCAAAAGCGCAAATGTAATCAGCTCTGTATTGTGGGAAGCTCCAGTCATAGCTGTAGACACCCATGTGTTTCGAGTGAGCCGCCGCTTAGGTTTGGCTAAGGGCAATAGTCCCGAAAAGGTAGAAGAGGAGCTACAAGCCATTATCCCCTCACCCTACTTGGGGAGAGCCCATCATTGGCTGATCTTATTCGGGCGGTATCACTGCACTGCGCGAAATCCGCAGTGTGGGAGCTGCCCATTTACGGAAATCTGCGAGTACTATGCCCTCCAGCAGTCCTCTCCCCCCACATCGCCTCTTCGACGAAAGCCAAATACTGGTACAAGGAAGAAAAAGTAACCTATCACGCCTACACTCTTACAAGCAATCCCCTACATTCGCTACATGGCTATAGTCTTGTTAAGTGGAGGGCAAGACTCTACCACTGCTCTACTATGGGCGCTCGAGAATCTGCCCGGCCCTTTGCACTCATTGACTTTTTTATATGGGCAGCGACACGCTACGGAGATAGCACAAGCCCAGCGGATCGCCGCCAAGCTGAGGGTTCCTCACAGCTGCCTCGACCTGGGAAGATTGTGGGAAGCCCTCTCGGTAGGGACGGCTCTCACGGCTGAAGAGCCTATCACTACAGCGGCCACAGGTCTCCCAACGACTTTCGTCCCGGGGAGAAATCTCGTCTTCCTTACCGCTGCGGCAGCGTGGGGTTACCCACGAGGCGAACGAGAGCTGATTATCGGAGTCAGTCAAGTAGATTATAGTGGCTACCCTGATTGTAGAGAGGCCTTCCTTCAATCGGCACAAGTGACGCTAAGCTACGCATTAGACCAGCCGATACAGATTCACGCTCCTTTCCTTCAGTGGGATAAATCCGAAATATGGCGCTATGCGGACAGACTGGGTTATCGAGAATTTATCGCAGAAGAAACGCATACTTGTTACAGAGGGGACCGTAGTCATCGATATCCTTGGGGGTATGGCTGCGGCACCTGTCCAGCTTGCCAACTGCGCCGAATGGGATACGAGAAAGCTTTTGGCTAACTTTGCGCTATGACCCCCGAGATTCAACATCTCCTCAAGGCAGCCGAGGAGCACATGAAAAAATCTCTTTCCCACTATGATGAACTGTTTGGCAAAATCCGAGCGGGCAAAGCCACCCCAGCCCTCATCGAACATCTTAAAGTCGACTATTACGGAGCTCCGACTCCCATTAAGCATGTGGCCACCTTCAGCATACAAGATGCCCGGACATTGCTCGTACAACCCTATGAGCCCAACCTAACGAAAGCTATCGAAAAATCCATAGCGGAGGCGAATCTGGGACTCTCGGTCGCCACCGATGGCAAAGCTGTCCGAGTAGCCTTCCCCTCCCTCACGGAGGAGCAGCGAAAGCGATTCGTGAAGCAAGTCAAAGATTTGGCAGAGGAAGGGAGGGTCGCTATCCGAAATATCCGCCGAGATAGCTTAGAAGACCTGCGGAAACTTACAAAAAACGGCATACCAGAGGATCTGGTTCGAAAAGGCCAAGATGAGCTACAAAAACTCACCGACCGGTACATCTCCGAGATAGACCGCTTGGCAGAAGCTAAGGAAGAAGAACTGCTCACCGTCTGATGGCACGCCTCCTGGTCGTGGATGACGACCCCGAAATACGAGAAAGCCTTGCCGAGGTCCTCAGCTATGATGACCACATCATAGAAGTCGCAAAGGACGGGCTTGAAGCCCAAAAAATCTTAGAGAAAAGCGACTTTGATATCGTTCTCTGCGATGTACGCATGCCGGGGAAAGACGGTATGGAGCTCTTGGAATGGGCCCGTCAGCACAAACCTGACGTGGAGTTCATCATGCTTTCGGGGCATGCCACGATCGAAACAGCCGTCGCTGCTACTAAAAAGGGGGCTTTCGACTTCATGGAAAAACCTCTTGACCTCCCCCGTCTCGAAATCCTCATCCGGAATGCTACCGAGAAAAGGAAACTCATTTCAGAAAATAAGACCTTAGTACAGCGGGTCTTCCGCGTACGGGAGATCTTAGGGGTTTCCCCTGCTATCCAGCGGATTCGGGAGCTGATCGATCGGGTCGCTCCGCTCGACACCAGAGTTCTCATTACTGGACCCAGTGGTAGCGGGAAGGAGCTCGTAGCTCGCTCTATCCACCTCAAAAGTCTCCGTAGTAAAGGGCCATTCATAGATGTCAACTGCGCGGCTATACCCCCTGACCTCATTGAAAGTGAGCTTTTTGGACATGAGAAAGGGGCCTTCACGCACGCAATCAAACAGCATATCGGGCGCTTTGAAGAAGCACACGGAGGAACGCTCTTCCTCGATGAGATTGGGGACATGGCCCTCCCCGCTCAAGCAAAAGTCCTGCGAGTAATCGAAGAGGGAAAAATCCGCAGGGTGGGGGGAGAAAAAGACATTTCCGTCAATGTACGTCTTATCGCAGCTACGAACAAAAACCTCCCTCAGGAAATTACGCAAGGTCGCTTCCGGGAAGACCTCTATCATCGTCTCAGTGTAGTCGTAATAGAGGTACCTCCTCTCAAAGAGCGGCGAGAAGACATACCCCTTCTCGCAGAAGCCTTTCTCCAAGAAGTCGTCCAAGAATATCACATGCCGCCTAAAGCCCTCTCTAAGGGAGCTTTACAAGAGCTGTCTCGACATGACTGGCCTGGGAACGTGCGAGAGCTGCGAAATGCCATGGAAAGACTGGCTATCTTTTGTGACAAAGAAATCACTCCAGTTGACATACAAAGATATGTGCTCAGCAATGGCTCCTCCTCAGAAGCTCCCTTGCCCGATAAATGGAACCGTTTTCTTGAAACGGAGAGCTTAGACTCTTTCTTAGACCAGGTAGAGCGGGAATATCTTTTGTACCATCTGCGTCGATATGGTTTCAACGTATCACGAACCGCAGAGGCACTGGGGATGCAGCGACCTGTCCTACAC
>JANZYW010000020.1:0-17366 GCA_026413325.1 Bacteroidia bacterium
CCTCTTGGATAGCCGAAAAATTCCGGGCTTCATCCATCACACGGGTAAAAATCCGCCCTCCCGCCTGGCTAATCCCCAGATTCTGAGCAGCGAGGAGACCTGTAGGGCCCACTGTGAGAAGCTCTGCCAAGGCTCGCCCCCTCCATACCTCAAAGAAGTCCCATTCTACCTGGGCTTGATTCGTACGCAAGCTAATATAGCTGCCACTAAGCAGTGGAGTAGTATCTGTCCATTCCCCCACGAAAATCCCATCGACCCATATCCCAATATACCCACTGTCGTATACAACTTCTACGAGGTAATCCCCTCCCACCGTGAGAGCAAAAGGGGTACTCCATCGCAGGTACAACGTATTCGCTATTGTTTCATACACCTGAATCTCTTGGGTATCATAGCGAAACCAGATCAAATAGGAGTTTCCCCTCTGAGCAAGAGAAGGATCATCAGCCAGCAAGTGAAAGCCCCACCTACGATTACCAGTAGAGTTGGTAAGTCGGGCTCGAGTCCGATAGAGGATACGGGAATCTTGAAGGACCAAATGATGGTATCCAGTGTTTGAGCTGGTAACGTCACTTTGAAGAAGAGTTCCATTGGATACACTCCATGTACCACTTCCTCCCACCCAAGCTCCCGCACTGGAGGTAAAATCCGCATACAGAAACCCAGCGCTGTCTCGGGCCTGCCATGTACTCCCTACTCGAAACACAGGCAGGAAAAATCGCCGAGAAATCCCGCTCAATGCATCGCTATCGGTAAAAGATTGAACATAGTCTGTCGTTTTCCAACCTGTCACAAAGACCGAAGAGGTAGGGAGGGTCCAATCCAGCTTTGTTTCGCCCTGAGCCACAGCCGACCACAGATGTGCTTGATCCCGCACCAGAGAAAGAATGCGAACGGACGTCTGAATAGGGGAGCTGCTCTCATAACGGGCATGACCAGCTGGGCCTACTTCTACCCAAAAGGCAGAACCTCGACTCCGATATACCCTCACCTCATCATAATCGACTCGGGCATTACCTGTTCGCAAAGAGAGGTATCCTCCTCCCCGCAGAGGAGTGGGATCCGTCCAGCTCCCAACTAAGACATTGTCTATCCAAATGCGCAAAAGACCAGTTGTAGGATGATAGGTTGCCTTGATGTCATACCATGTATTCGCCGAAAAGGGGTAAGGCTGCTGGTACTGGGGAGAGGGGGGGAGTACATTCCCAGTGATTCGGTAGATTTCTATGCGTTGATTGTCTAAACGAAACCAAAGAAGGTAGGAATCTCCTCGCTGACTCTGGCTCGGGTCACTTACGAAGATATGCAAGCCCGCTCGTCGGTTCGTCCCAGCTCCCCCTAAACGCATTTTCCAGTGATATAGCCATTCAGAGGTCGTGTCCTGCTGGAGGGAAAAGGAAAGATTGGTATTGGTACTGGTTTCATCCGATTGAGTAAGAAAACCTCCCCCTACAGTCCAGCTCCCGCTGATGAGAGTCCACCCGGGTGGGAGGGTAGAGCTCGGAAAATCCTCGTATGCAAACCCTTTTGTCCCGTTTGCCCCCCACCGACTTCCATCGTAATCTGCTATGCAAACATATCCCTGGGCGACGACTTGATTATCCGAGTCTAAGAAATTCGCATAAAAACTCCGTCCATACCAAGAGTCCAAAGGAGCCAGTGCAGTAGTAGGAGGGGTAAGGTCCTGTATACAGCTCCAAGTGGCCAACCAGCCAGAAGCCGTAGTAGCATTGTCCGATTTGTATCGAAAGGTAAGCGCTCCCGAAGTCCCCGTCACAGACCCAGGAGAGGCAGTGCCTGTGTACGCTCCGATAAGAGGACTGGCGGAAGAAGAACCATTGTAGATAAACAGGGTATCGTAGCCGTTCTCCAGTTGAAAGCTGTGAAAGGTGACGGAGACCTGGCTGGCCCCTGTAGGGGCCAAAGTCCAAGTCCAGTTCTCTCGATTGAAGTAGGAGCCATGGGTCCCCCCCATATCGAAAAATGTATCTTGGCAGCTTACTGCCATGCAGCTTGTAAAATGATCACGCAAGGCCCCCCACAGCTCTGGGCGGGTCCCATCGTAGCTGAGGGCCCACATCCCGACCCCTCCTATGCCCTGCATGTTGACTGTGCGATATATCCAAGCAAGGCTAAGTGAATCGTGCCACCAGGTCTGATACCACTGACCTCCGCTTTGATACATGTAATAACGGCTTCGCGACTGAGGCTCCCAATTCCAACCATACGTATTTGCTTCATTGTAAGCTTGAGCATACGTGCGACTGGTACCACTCCCTGTCGTGGAGGCAGGATAGGTATTGGTAGTGGTAGGATAGCGGAAGCCGTAATATGGTACGCCCAGGATGAGCTTATGTCGAGCAGAACCGTTAGCAAGGTAATCGATCACCGTTCGGCTATTGCATCGAGACCCCCAGATCGTCCCTACATGGAGCAGACCTGTCGGACCTGCTGTCGTCGCAGTACTCCAATAGAAATCATACCCCATGATGAAAAGCTGATCACAAATGAGAGAAAGGGCTGTTACATCAAAGGAGTTATTCCAGTCGACAGCCGGCAGCGCAACAGAAAGCTTAGCCCCAGGACGCCTACGATTGAGGCTATCCCGTAGCTGCTGCATAAAATTGGTAAAATTGGTCCTCTGGCTGTTCGGAAGTCCCTCAAAGTCGATATTGATACCGTCCGCATTGCGCTGGGCGATGAGGGAAATAAGACTGTCGATACACCGCCGACGGGCCGCAGTACTGGAGAGAAACGTAGCCAGGTCAGTGCCTCCGAAGAGGGTAGCGCAGAGCTGGACTTCGGTTCCGTTGGACTGAGCTAAGGGCACTAAAGAAGTTGAGCGCCATGTATTAATCACAGTAGGATTGCTATACGAACCTGTCGCCGGATCCACCTCATAGGAAAAGAAGACCACAGTAGAGAGGAGGTTCCACTGATAAGAAGTAAAGGCGGTTCCCGCCCAATAGGGATGGTATCCCATCACTTGTTTGGTGAGAGCGCAGGATGCTCCGCTTCGAAAAACGGGAAAAGAGGGATGATACCCGTTGACGCTGTCCCATTGTCGCTCTGAGAAGTGGGCATGAGCCCGATGCAGGTCAGCTTCGACTTGGTGGATGGACAGGTAAGGCTGAGCCAGGACCCATATGCCTCCAATGACGAAACTTAGCATCACACCCAAACGTGCCATTCAGCCAAAAATAAGAAGGGCTGGACAATCCGAGATTATCCAGCCCCAGGAGCAAAGCTCTTTCAGATTTTACTCCACGAAAAGCCGTTGGAGATACGATTTCCCCTCTCCTCGAATCTGTAAGATTACCACCCCACGAATAGGCCCAAGAGCATAGGCATTCCCTCCTTCTATGACGTGATGATATAGCCTTTGACCCTGAATGTCATATGCTTCGAGAAGATAAGAGCCTGGCTGCGGTACCAGTACGGATACAATCCCACCCTGAGAAGAAATCGTAGGACGAGCATCAGGCATAGACAAAGCCGTCGACACATCTAATCGGAGGGTGATAGCACTATCGCAGGCAACCGCATTGGTGGGAGCATTAGTTATTTTTAGCACGAGTGTGTGGGAACCCGCTGAGAGATTTTGATTCAGGGTATTGCTATTCCCTACCACATTTCCATCCAACCTCCACTCATACGAGAGAAGAGAGGGATTTATTCCTATGGCGTCTACAGCTGTGAAGGTGGCTGCTCCAGGAGTGATAGATAAGCTCTGTCCATGGCTGTAATCAACTCCATTGTACCGAATCTTTGGATCGGGAACCAGTGTAAGTCGCGTGGTGAGAAGAAGGGTGTCCGATACCTGGGAGGTATCCCAACAGGCAGGAGAATTAGGTCGATAAGGATGATTTGGATAAAAAGGATGGGGGTAGATTCCTCGAACTATCCACTTTTCTTGATAGTTAGAATAGCCTTGCGTAAGGGCGGTCGGAGTAGTATAGGCTATGGAACCAACGTAAGAGCCTGAAGGGGAAGAGCTTGTCAGGATACTCGATCCTATCATCTGCCCGTCTTGATAGCTAAAGCTCTCAAATCGATACAACGAAGGAACCCTCCCATCATTTAGAGTATCGGCAGAAACATATTCTATAGCAATCGATGAGCCCATACAAGCCTGAGAAGGAGTAGCGCTCACCTGCAAGTTCAAAGGTCGAAGAGAGGGTCTTAGCCGTTGGATGGCTTTGATTTCCAAATAAAGAGTATCCACTGAACTTGGGATGGCATTGTTGTGTGTGTAGATAAAATACAGGGTATCTCCTGCAGCCAACCGAAGGGTATCTTCATCTAAGGGAGAGCCCCAGCCTGCTCCTGTGCCACTACTAAACAAACGAGAAGACTCCCTTCCTCGCAGGTAAGCAGTACCCGGACCGTTAAAGACGTAGCCAGAAATTAGACCAACCCACCCACTCCGAAACGTTACCCATAAATTCATATAATCGTCATAGGAATTCTCCAAAAGTAAAACTGTATCGGCGGAAGAAGCATTTATGAGGTATAACCTGTGATTGGTAGGAAAAACTCCATCCTCTCCATCGTCATGATACGCGAAGTGAACATCAAGGCTATCCAGACATTCTGGTAGGACCACTTTCCAGACCACATCTGGCCCAGAATTAAGGGCATGATTGTTGGCCCGACTTCGGGTTGAATCGAAAGTGTACCAACTCCATGTACGGAAGCCGCCTGAAATCTGAGGTGTAGAGAAAAGGGCGTTGGTGATGTCGTACGCAGTCGCCATCGACTCACCATTTTGCACCTGGGCGAATCCCACAGGACTCAAGCCCATGAGAATAAAAAGGAAAGCTACTCGGTTAAGCATAGTGCCACTAAGTAAGGGATGAGGAATGACACAAGGAAAAAAACCTGCGAAAGTTTTGAAACTGGAAATGTCATCTTTCCTGTATGTCCCATAATATACATTATGTTATATTTTGAACAGCCCATTTTACTTCCTCCTCTCCTTACTGCATAACTGTAAAAGCCCCCCAATAGTACGGATGTGGATATTTCCTTCGGAAAGCGCGGATTACCTCTCCTAAAACATCCTCTACAGGCTTATCTTTATTCCGTTTTGTAAGCCACTGCCGATAAAAGGCCTCCATTAGCTGTCGAGTCGCCTCGTCATCGATCGACCAAAGAGTCGTCATTACTCGAGAAGCGCCCGCTTCCAAGAAAGCTCGCTGCAATCCATAAAGCCCCTCTCCTCGCACCTCACCGAGGCCCGTCTCGCAGGCAGAAAGCACGACCAATTCGGTCCCCAGTAAGTTAAGAACAGCCGCCTCCTGAGCCGTAATGCGACCATCCTCCCTTCCTACTTCTGGATAAAGGCTATCCCATACGGCAGCTTGCGCAAGCAGGAGTCCTGCCCCCCCCATCGATGATCCTCCTTCAGGACTAAAAAAACCATGCGTAGCAATATGCAAAACCCTTGGAGAGCGCAGGCTTTTTATCCACTTCTCCGTAGCCGCCTTTCCCACAACAGCCTCTACGCCTAAAATAGAAGCTATTGCACGAGCCTCCGCTTCTGCTCCAGGAAGAGGGGGGATCCCATATACGAAAAGCCGAGTACTCCGCACCCTCCCTTGTCGTATAGGCTCCTCCCCTTCACCAAAATCTGGATTTCCCACAACGACAGGAGGAGAAACGGCTGAGTAGCGCCTTTTCCGCAAAAGGCGACGACTGCTCGCTACATACCGAACCCCATATTTATCCGTCACAAACCGCCGCTCATCCGCAATGTACAAAGAGCCTAAATTGATAAGGTAATAAATGCCATCAGGAGAAAAGTACAGTTTCTTCGTATGACGAGGAAGGAGGCTATCTATAAAGCGCCACAGCTTGACATAGGGAATGCCAGAGCTCATACCCCCTGGCGAATGAGAAAGTTCATACGCCCGACGAGCTTGTATTTCCCACAAGGAATCGACGTGATGTATCTGAAGCTGCAAGCGAATGCCCTTTCTGTGAGGAATAAGGACGTAGTACAAATAAAGAATGCTGTCTTTTTTATCACGTAATCGTATGACTTCTACAAGTGCTTCACCCTTCCGGAGAGGAGGGTATATGTTTTCTTGAAAAGGATCTGGCAAAAACTCTCCCAGAGAAGGTAGCCGCTCCCCCAAACGCTGTTCGATATGAACGGCGAGTTCCCAGACCGAATCTGCCTTTGTATACCTTCCCTGTGCAGCCCAAAAGGCATATTGATCCATTAGGTCTCGCCACTGCGCATACAGTGTACGAAGAGCCGTATCAGATGAAGCTTCCACTAAATGGCGCATCGCCTCTATGGAAGTGAGGATGAGCCCCTTGGTGCTACGAGCAGTTCGATATCCCAGAGATAAAAGTACAGGATTTTCTCTCCCTCTCTCGACAACATACCGCTGAAAACCAGAAAAATAGCTCTGAAGGATTGTTTCTATAAGCTTTTCTCGATGTACGGTAGGAAGGGCCGCAAAGTCTCGACGGATGCGATAGAATGCCCGCTGGATAATCACAGGCCACAGAGAGTCGGCCTCTTGATACCGTCCAGACTCTGCATAGGAGCTGGCCAGACCCTCCAAGGAGTGTAAACAGGTGGGATGATTCGGTCCCAGCACCGCTTCGCGCAGTCGAAGCGCCTGCTGAAGGAGTTGTATCGCTTCTGTATATCTCCCTTCTCCTCGATAAACTGAACCGAGGTTATGGAGAGTAGTAGCATAGTCAGAGTGCTGAGTACCCAATTTTTTTTCTTGCCATTCTCGGATTTCTAAAAAAATCCTTTCAGACCGCTGGTACTCCCCCTTTGCACGGTAGAGAACGGCGATGTTACTCTGGGTCCGGATATAACTGGGATGACTCTTCCCCACAGAGTTTTCATATATATGGGCCGCTTCAGTGTAGAGAGACTCAGCCTCTATCAACCTTTTTTGATAATAATATAACGCAGCGAGGTTATTGAGAGCTCTGGCGTAATCCGGATGAGAGCTACCTACCAGCTTTTTATACTGTTCCAAGGCTTCTATGTAGAGCTTCTCCGCCTGGGCATAGCGTCCCTGTTCGGCATGTAGGAGAGCAAGATTATTTAGCATTGTCGCATAATCGGGATCCTCTGTATCCATGATTTTGTCTTTCAATTCCTTTATTTCTAAAAATAACCGCTCTGCTTCTGCATACCGACCTTGTGATTGGTAGAAAGCGGCGACATTCCCAAGTGCATTGAGATAGAAGGGATGGTAGATACCAAAATTCATCTCATATATAGGCAAAATCTCTGAAAAAAGTTTTTCTGCTTCTTTGTAGCGACCTTGAGAACGGTAAAGAATGGCCATATTGTTGAGGGCAGTAGCATAATCAGGATGAGTTTTACCTACGAGTCTCTCCCAGGTGGAGATAACCTCGGCATACAGTTTTTCCGCCTCCGTATACCTCCCTTGAAGGTAAAGAAGACGTCCTTTCCGCTGGCGAAAACCATTTTGATAGATTGGTTCAGAAAGCCGAACGGTTAGAGATTCCCCCTCCCCTATCCAGTGGTCGGCTTCTGGAAAATTTCCGATAGCGAGGAGGCAGTCTATCCCTCCCATAAGGGCCTTCAACCGAAGCGTATCTACTCCTTCTGAGTGAAGAAGAAAGCGCCGGTACCCCTCCAGTGCCTCCTTATACAGTCGCTCTTCTCTTAGGCTATCTGCTTGTACAAGGAGGCTTTTTTGAGCAAAAGACAAGCTAATGAGGCTAAGAAATAACGATCGCATAAAAGTGCTGACAAAGGTAGAAAAAGAGATGTGGACAACTTTGGGGAAGGAAGTGGCATAAAGTGGAGAAAAATGGTTACCTTTGTCAAGAAGTGTTCCTCTTTGGAGAATACTCAGCTCGGTTGGATGCCAAGCGGCGATTTGGGCTTCCAAGTGCTCTTCTTTCCCTCCTGCCGGAGGGGAGTCGAACTGAGTTTGTGCTCCAAAGAGCACCAGACCCTTGTCTCTGGTTGTACCCTCTCTCAGTCTGGAAAGGGGAACTGGAGAAAATCCATGAGCGGGTCAATCTTTTCACTCCAGAGGGAAGAAACTTTGCTCGACTTTTTCAGAGCGGCGCCCAGCCCGTGAGCTTAGACACCGCTGGACGGCTTGTCCTCCCTAAATCCTTTTGTGATTACGCCAGCATCGATACAGATATCGTGCTCTTAGGAATGCGAGATCGCATCGAAATCTGGTCCCAAACCCAGTATGATGCATGGAAACTACAGCATGAAACCCACCTCCCCGAATGGACGCAAAGATTTCTCGGCACATGAAGATAGGTTCTTACCATACACCCGTTCTCAAGAGAGAGGTGGTAGAAGCCCTCGTAACAACACCAGAAGGAACCTACGTAGATGCTACTTTCGGAGGAGGAGGACACAGCCGAGCTATAGTGGATCGCCTCTCTCCTCAAGGTAGGCTTATCGGAATCGATCGGGACCCAGAAGCCCCCTTTGAAACGCTACAAGATCCCCGCTTCATCGGGATTCGGGGGAACTTCGAAAACCTATCAGAACTGCTGCACTCCTATGGCATTTCAGAGGTTGACGGTATTCTCGCAGACTTGGGCGTATCGTCTCACCAGTTAGACACTCCCCACCGAGGCTTTAGTTACCGCCATGAAGCTCCTTTAGACCTCAGGATGAACCCACAAGAGGGAATACCCGCTCGCCTCTGGCTGGGTCAGGTATCTCAAGAAAACTTAGCAGATGTCCTGCTTCTCCATGGTGACCTCCCCAAAAGTCGACGATTAGCCGCCCAAATCAAGCGACACTGGCACCCTAACTTTACTACTACTGACCTCGTAAATTGCGCCCGGAAAGTCTACGGTCTTTCCACAGAAAGATACCTCCCCCCCCTCTTCCAAGCCATTCGAATCGCTGTCAACGCTGAGCTGGAAGCACTCCAGCAGCTACTAATGCAAGCTCCTACCCTCCTCAAACCAGCAGGACGTCTTGTCATCCTTACCTACCACAGCGGAGAAGCACGCATCGTCAAGAACCTCTACCAACAACCCGAGAAAGAAGATCCCGTCACTGGCCAGCGAAAGTATGCTTGGCGATTGGTCGATCGCCTTTCTCCCTCTCCAGAAGAAGTACGATCAAACCCTCGCAGCCGATCCGCCCGTCTCTGGATATGCGAACGCCTATGAAGCATTTACAGGCACTTAACCCCTTCCGCTGGCTTCCTCATCGCACTGCACTTCTTTTGTACGTCGTCTTTTGGCTCATTCTGTATGTAGCTACTCAGTACAGAGCAGAAATTAAAGTGCGAGAGCTCCATCGGCTACGCAAAGCGCTCTCAGAAAAACGAGCAGAATATCTCCAGCTCAATGCCAGCGTCAGCCAGAGGAGAAGCTATTCCGCCCTCAAGCCTATCTTAGATAGCCTACAGCTCCTCTTACCTACAGAAGCTCCGTACGTTATATCCCTTCCCCAAGATGAATAAATCCCTGAAAAGATTTTACGTTGCCCTGCTCTTCTTTGGAGTTTTGTGGATAACTCTTGCGGGAAGATTAATCTTCTTACAGTGGAGATACAAAGAACAATCTCCCTATTTCCCCCATGCACAAAGGCCATATTTGAAAAAAGTAATCGGAGAGCGAGGTAGCATTCTGGCTCGAGATACGACAGTATTAGCAACCAGCATGCCTCTTTTCCGGTTGGCAGTAGATCCAACCGCTTGGAGTGAAAAAGAGGTGCGGGACTCTCTGCCGCTCTTGGCCCAGCAGCTCAGCGGTCTATTTCCCTCTTATCATCCTAAACCCTCTCACTTGCGAGAATACCTTCTAAACCGTTGGAAAGCCCGGGATAGGCATGTATACCTTCTCCCCTACAGAGTCCTACTTACCCATTCAGAGCGGAAAGCCGTCGAAGCTCTTCCCCTTTTATGTCCCATTCCGGGACGAAAAGCACTTATTGTCGAGAAAATCACCCATAAACGTTCTTATCCCTACGGTGAGTTGGCTCGTATCACACTGGGGTACTTGGTCAATGACTCGGTAGCTTGGCGGGGCCTTGAAAGTGCTTTCCATGATCGGCTGCGGGGCGAAGAAAGATGGATCTTGGTAAGGCGCCTTCCAAACGGCATTGAGATCCCGTTGGAAAACTTGGCAGAATATGAGCCTCTCCCAGGAGGGGATCTTTTTAGTACCCTCGACCCCCACCTTCAGGACATTGTTAGCCAAGCCTTAGCTGCGGGAGTCGAACGGCACAAAGCCCTCGGAGGCATAGCTATCCTCATGGAGGTACAAACAGGGGAGATATTAGCACTGGCAAACTACGGAGAGAGGTACAATGATGCTGTGAGCACCTTGTGGGAACCCGGTTCTACTTTCAAGGTGGCTACTGCCGCCGCCCTTTTAGAAGAAGGTGCGATCCATCCGCAGCAGCGATTTTTCGTGCCTGCCCACCTCACGATAGCCGATCGTACCCTCACTGATGGTCATTCGGCTGGGGCAATGACTTTCGAGGAGGCCATGGCCCGGTCCAGTAACGTAGCCTTCGCAAGTCTATGCTTCAAGGTATTTGGCTCTTCCCCTCAAAAGTTTTACGATTATCTCCATCGATTTCATCTCCTCGATCCCACTGGTATCCCCCTCTATCCAGAACCCAGGCCCACTTGTGTCTCTCCTCGCAGTCCCTATTTCAACCCTACGACCCTACCCTGGTTGGCGATCGGATACAATATCCGGCTAAGCCCCCTTCAGCTTCTAACCTTTTACAATGCGATAGCCAATGAAGGAATCTGGGTACCCCCTCGACTGGTACGAGAGATTCGGTACCCTGATGGACAGAGAGAACAAGTTGCTGCTCCCCCTTCTCGGAGAATGCTCTCCCCCAATACGGCCCGAACCCTTCGTCGCCTATTACAAGCGGTAGTGGAGTATGGTACAGCTCGGAACATTTCCACTCAGCTCTACTCTATCGGGGGAAAAACAGGCACCGCTAAGAAGGTTCAAGGAAAAACGTACGTGAATGAATATCGCGCTTCTTTCGTGGGATTTTTTCCTGCCGAAAGGCCCCTTTATTCCTGTATCGTAGTCATAGATGGCCCCCGAGAGGGGGGCATCTATGGAGGAGAAGTGGCAGCTCCAGTGTTTCGAGCTATCTCAGATGCTGTCGTATTTCGAGATCTACGGGTAGCCCCCCAAGAACTCGAAGAGCGCCCCTATCGCCAACAGCCGGCCCTTCCTGTTCTCACGCAAGCTGTAGCCATTCCCCTCTACAATAAGTTGAGCATTTCTACACCCGACCGTCCCTCTACTCCTCGAGTACGGACCCTTCCCAAAGCTCACTATGTCCAATTTCTTGCTCATCCCCAGCAGCTCCCAGAAGCTGTCGTCGGCATGAGCCTCCGCCAAGCAACCCATCTCCTGGAAAAAGAAGGATACACTGTTTTCTGGCAAGGCAAAGGACCTTATGTATCTGCTATCCATCTTCGATCGCAAAAGGAAATCCTCCTTCTCTTAGGGTATGAAGTCGCTCGGTGAACTCTGTGAGGGGATCATTGAATCGCCCCTCCCCGAAGAATTCCAATCGAAGAAAATACAACGCTTAACGGCAGACAGTCGTCAAGTGGAGCCAGGAAGCCTCTTTATCGCTTGGGAGGGGAAGCAAACAGACGGACACAAGTATATATCAGAAGCCATAGCCCGGGGAGCAGAAGTTATCCTCTGCGAAAAGCCGCTGGAAGTGCCCCCAGAAATTCTTCTCATCCCTGTTGAGAATAGCCGTCGGACATACGCCCTTCTCTGTAGCCGATGGTTCGACCACCCTGAAAAGTCACTCCATACAGTGGGTATCACCGGTACGAACGGAAAGAGCTCCACCGCTTACTACCTGTACCAACTCTGGCGTGGGCTTCAACGCAAAACAGGTCTCATCGGTACTGTCTTCTGCTTGGCAGAAGAAACCGTTTTGCCTGCTACTCTCACTACTCCTGACAGCTATGAACTCTACCGACTGCTGCGCCACTTTGTCGATAGCGGCATCACCCACGTAGCCATGGAAGTCAGTTCGATCGCATTAGACCAATACAGAACAGAAGGAATCCCTTTTCAAGGAGCCGTATTTACAAACCTATCGCACGACCACCTCGACTATCATGGTACTTTTACTGCCTATAGAGATGCTAAGAAAAGACTTTTCGATAGGTTAGCCTCAGAAAGCTTCGCCCTTACGAATATAGACGATAAAAATGGTCTTTTCATGCTTCAGAACACCGCTGCTTACCGATACGGTTATAGCTTGCAACAAGTATCAGACTTCCAACTTTCTCTTCGGGAAGCGGGATTGTGGGGGATGGAGTATGAGCTCCGAGTCCATCTTGGAGAAAATCAGCCCCGTCGCAAAGCTGAACTCCCATTTGAAGTGCACATCGGAAATCTGCATGCCCCCCTCATAGGAAGGTTTCAGGGATACAACCTCCTCGCCGCCGTAGCAGCCACTTTCCTTTCTGAATACCGAAGCAAAGATCACGAAGAAAGAAGAGGACTTTGGCAGCACCTGGCCTTGCTTTCTACACAGCTGAAGACCCTACCCGGAAGGTTGGAACCCATCTCCTTAGGCCACGAGCGAATGGGACTCGTCGATTATGCCCACACACCGGATGCAGTGGAAAAAGTTCTTCGGAGCCTTCGTTCCCTCGTCCCAGCGGGGGGAAAGCTAATAGCCGTCTTAGGTGCGGGGGGAAACCGAGATCGCAGTAAAAGAGGCCCCATGGGGATCGCTGCAGCCCAATGGGCAGACATGGCTATCCTTACCAGCGATAACCCTCGCAATGAAGATCCTCTCTCTATCCTGGAAGAGATGTGTGCTCCGATTCCAGCCGATCTTCGCAGGCGAGTCTTACGAATCCCAGATAGGAGGGAAGCCATACGAACTGCTATACAAATGGCCCCACCCCACAGCCTCATTATCGTCCTGGGGAAAGGACATGAAACGTACCAAGAAATACAAGGGGTAAAATACCCTTTCAGCGACCGAGAAGAACTCCTTCGTTACAAAGAAGAGCCCTATGCTGAATGAATTCATGCGGTACCTGGACGAGGCTTACGGCCTACCAGGAATGGGGTTGGCATACTACCTGAGTTTCCGTTCTCTCATGGCTGGGTTTACTGCCGGGGTAATCGGTTGGATAGCAGGTCCCACTCTTATCAAGTGGCTCAAAAGAAAGGCTATGGGGGAATCCATCCGACAAGAGGGCCCCGCCACACATGCCACCAAAAAAGGAACGCCTACCATGGGAGGCATCCTCATCATTTGCAGCCTTGCGCTAAGCGTACTCTTATGGGGTGAGCTTCGCAATGCCTATCTATGGACCCTTTTAGGCTTGGGGGTTTGGCTCGGTGTAATCGGATTTATGGATGACTGGCTCAAAAAAACCAAGAATAAAAAAGGACTCGCTCCTAAGTTCAAGATACTGGGGCAAGTGGGAGGTGCTACCTGGCTGCTAACCTTAATGGCTCTCGAGCCCAGCTTCTATAGTACACGGGAGCATATCCGACCAGACGGGACTATCCGCCTGGTACCCTCCTTGAAAGAAGCAGGATTCCGAAAAGGAGATAAGCTCCTCCGCATCGAACAAGAACCATTTACCTATCCTACCTGGCGCTTTAGGACCACTCTCTCAGAGGGTCATCCTCCTTCATACTATACGATTGAACGGGGAAAAGACACCCTAAGACTCTATATTCAATCGGATAAGCGGAAAACGGTAGCGGCAGAACTGTTTGGGCAGCGTAACCCTTCCCTCCTCTTTCGTACGAATCTCCCCTTCGTAAAAAGCCAAGAAATCGAATACGGTCGCTTTGGCCAATGGGAGGCCCCTTATTGGCTCAAGCTACTTTTCTATGGGGTCGTAGTACTCTTTATCCTAACAGCTACCAGCAACGCCTTCAATCTCACAGATGGATTAGATGGCCTCGCAATCGGAGTAGGAAGCATTGCCTTCCTCAGTCTCGGCGTTCTCGCCTATCTGTCGAGCAATCACATATGGGCTGACTACTTTATGATCCTCCATCTACCCCACGCAGCCGAAGTAACCGTTTTCTGTGGAGCCATGGTCGGCGCCTCGCTGGCCTTTCTCTGGTACAACGCATATCCGGCCCAAGTCTTCATGGGAGACACGGGTAGCCTCATGATAGGAGGCCTCATAGGGGCTATTGCTCTTATGTTGAAGAAAGAGCTGCTTTTACCTCTTATAGCAGGCATTTCTTTCGCGGAAACGGTTTCAGTCATGCTACAAGTAGCTTACTTCAAACATACCAAGCGAAAATACGGCGAAGGAAAAAGACTCTTTCGAATGGCGCCTCTTCACCATCACTTTGAACTTCAGGGATGGCATGAGGTAAAGGTTGTCATCCGTTTTTGGATAATAGCTCTCCTGCTGAACGCTCTGGCTTTCATAACCCTCAAAATCCGATGAGCTATTCTGTGGGTATATGGGGGCTGGGGGAGAGTGGAGTGGGAGCGGCTCTCTTGGCCCGAAGAAAAGGGCTAACCCCCCTCCTCGTAGCCGAGCAGCCCCTCTCTCCTGTGTATGCAAGCCGTCTGAGCGAGGCAGGTCTTTCGTGGGAGATAACAAATGAACCCTTTAACCTTCTCCAGAACTGCACGTTGGTTGTTCGAAGCCCTGGAATTCGTCCAGACAACCATACCCTTCTTCGTTTACAAGAGAAAGGCATTCCCCTGATTTCTGACTTGGAATGGGGATGGCAACACTTTCCTACGGGCTCACAGCTGTGGCTCGTGACAGGCACGACAGGAAAAACCTCTACTACTCACCTCCTCACGCATCTCTTGAAAACAGCGGGAAGAGATGCAATAGCCTGCGGAAACATAGGAAGAAGCTTTTGCGCAGTGTTGGCAGAAGAACATCGTTATGAGTACTATGTGGTGGAAGCAAGTTCTTTTCAGCTCTGGGATACCTATTCCCTTATCCCTCACTTAGCTGTGATTACTAACCTGTCGCTCAACCACATCGATTGGCATGGCAGCTTTGAGGCTTACTCCCACGCTAAGCTCCATTTTGTCCAACGCTTACCCGTCACCTCGCATCTCATCTACGATGCTGGCAGCCATAGGTTAGAGAAAGCCCTGTCAAAATACCCCATCGCTGCCAGCTGTTGGAGATACCGCGCCGAAAAAGGCCCAGGTATACACGCTTGGATAGAAAACCAAACCCTAATCTGTGATATGAGAACGCCAGAAGATCCCGAAAGATGGGAAGTATCCTATGAAGGTACCTCCCTAATGAACCCTGCCCAGCAAAAAAACGGTCTCGCCGCCGCTATCGCGGCTCGCCTCGCTAATCTGCGCAGATCAGACCTGCGCCGATGCTTCGAAACACTTGAAACGCAGCCGCATCGGATGGAACAAATCGCCATCATTGATGGGGTAATGTACGTCAATGATTCGAAAGCAACCACCACCGATGCCGTATGGCATGCGATGAGCAGCTTCGACCGAGGCATCGTCTGGATAGCAGGCGGTGTGGACAAAGGCAACGACTGGGGGGAACTCATGGACATCGTACGAGCCAGGGTACGAGCCCTCGTCCTGATAGGGAAAGACGTACACAAACTGGAAGAGGCTTTCCATGGTACCATCCCTCTTATCGTGCGAGCCTACTCGATGGAAGAAGCAGTGGAGAAAGCAGCCTCTATCGCCCGCCCAGGTGAAGTCGTCCTCCTCTCCCCTGCCTGTACCAGCTTAGACTGGTATGAAAACTATGAACGGCGAGGGGAAGCCTTCCGAGAAGCAGTGGAAAAGGTAAGGGCCCGAAATGGCAACGCCCCCTAATCCTTTTGCACTGGGCCTCAAGGGACTGAGAAGACCCACTCCGAAGCGCATTTATCGTTTCCGGCGCAGGGTAAAGCGACTTCGAGCCTACCTCGCTCTGTATGCTTTCCCTGCGCCCCCGCCTACCTGTTCCGCTCTCGATGCACTCTTCAAAGCAGCCGGTAAACTGCGACAGCTCCACCTCATACATGACCAAGTACAACAAATCTGTGCTGATCTGCAGAAAAAGAGTAAAAAGGAATTGCGGAAAAAGGAGGAAAAATTTATTCAGTCCTACAAAGGCAATCGAAAGGAAGCGGCTCGGTGTGTTAAAAACTGGAAGCAAAAATTTCCCCCCCCATGGACCAACGGTGGGAGAGAAAAGGCCTGGGAAAGACAGGGGAAACGATGGCTGCAAGCCAAAAGGACCCAGCTGGTCTCGTTTCCAGAGACGCCGGATACTCCCCACGTGTGGCATGACCTGCGAAGGTTTCTTCGACAATGGGAGTTAGCAGGTAAATGGGTACCTCTCTCTCCCCTCCCTCCTGCAGAACTCACACAGGCCTTAGGTGAAACTCGTGACTTACATTTGCTCTTGCGATGGCTACAGAAACAGGGAGCCCCCCCCAAATGTCAATCCCCAGTCATCGAGGCCTTTCGACGAAAAGAAGAGGAAGCACTCCGCCAGTGGCAAGAGTGGCGTTCCTCGTGGGTCTAACCTATCTGTGGGGGCAGGCTCTCCCGCCTTATTGGGGGGCTGAATTGTTTCGCAGTCGAGCAGAGTTAGCTCACTTTCATGGGGCACAAAGCTGGGGACGTCAAGAAGATATCCTCCATGCCACCCGTCTCCCTGGACTAACCCTTTCTGCTCCTCCCTCTCCTCTACCAGCTCTATGGGAAAAGTACGCTCTCTTTGACCTCCTAAGGGAAAATACGGCTTACGAGTTAGAAGCGTATGCCCTTTCCCAGTTCCCTTCCTACCGAAGCTCACTTAGCCGCTTCTATGCGGGGAAATATGCATTTCTCCGCCGTAAGTACAAAGAAGCTTTGGAGTGCTTTACGGGTATAGGCCCCGAAAATCTTCCTCTTCGATTGCGAGAAGAGATTCAGTTCATGGAAGGGTATGCTGCTTATGCTACAGGAGATCGTCCTCGGGCGATCATCCGCCTAAGACCTCTTACAGAGAAAGTAGGCCCCTTTCATGACGCAGCTAACTACTATCTCGGTGTACTGTACTACGAACGAGGGGACTGGAAAAGTGCTGCGGATCACTTAGAGGAGGTCCAGGTCCGTCCCCCTTACACACAAGAGGCTCCTATTTGGCTGGCTTACGCTTTATCTCAGATACCGGACCTTCCGCGCCTTTCTGAATGGGCAGAAAAATGGCTTGTTCAAGAGCCAGCCCATGGAGATAAGCTCTGGCCCTTCCTCGTCATCACTTTTGCTAAGGCACGGCAGTGTGAAAAAGCCGAACGATTTAGCGAAAAAGCGCCGTTGGATCGATTGGCCCTGCTTTGGAGAGGTTGGTGCGCCTATCAAGACCAAAAGGACTCTATAGCCCTTCGTCTATGGGAGC
>JANZYW010000020.1:17376-30032 GCA_026413325.1 Bacteroidia bacterium
GAGCCGCTCCTTTCGGAAGGAGAGGACAGTATCACCTACTGGGCCTCCTATGGCTCTGCTCATGCTCTAATACGCCTACATAGAGCAGAAGAAGCCCTCAGCCTCCTCCGAAAAATCCCCTCTTCTCCCTTTCCTCCAGCCCCCCAAGCGCTTTGGCTCTCCGCTCAGATCGCCTGGGAGCTAAAACTTCTTGATACAGGTCGAGAAGCTCTATATCGTCTCCTAAAGCTCTCCCTTCCCGCTTCCAAGCGTTCTGAAGCCTTTCTGTGGCTAGCTGAATTTCATGCAGCAGAAAATCAGTTTGAGCAGGCTCTTCATCTCTTGGACAGCGTTTCTTCTCCTCCCCCCGAACCTCGCCAAAGATTCCTTTTACAAGCGGCTTTCCGAGCCCTCGCTGAAAAAAACTTTTCTGCCGCAGAAAGTCTCTTCCAGAAAAGTGCTACCATCACAGGTCCTCATACCTCCGTAGCGCTTTTCTGGAGAGCAGAAGCCCTGTATCGAAATGGTTCCCTCCAAGAAGCAGTTTCCGCCTATCAAACTTTTCTCAAGCATCCCCAAAGCCGAGAATCCCCCTACGCAGCCGAGGCCCGTCTCGCCATCGCCTGGATCTATCTCCAGCTGAATCAACCGGATGAAGCATTGCGCTACAGCGAACCCCTAAGAAAGCATACCCAAAAAGAAATCCAGTCTTATGCCACTTTTATTTCAGCAAGTGCGCTGTACTTGAAAAAAAGGTATAATGAATCTCTCTCCTTGTATAGAGATATTCTTCCTACTCTGCCTCGGGTGCGTTACCACCTCGCTCAGACTTTGCTCCGATTAGAACGGTACAGAGAAGCTGAAAGTATCCTGGCGGAGGCGAATCCTACCGCTCCTGGAGCTGATGCGATGCTCTATCTGCGGGCTGAAATCTGTGCTGTCTGGCTTAATCGCCCCGAATGTACCCGGGAGGCTGCTGCTACTCTTCTTCGCCATTTTCCTTCTTCCCCCTGGGCTCCTTCTGCTCGAGCTCGCCTCGGTCTGGCATTAGCAGAGATAGGAGAAAAGGAGGCTGCTATCCAAACCCTCCAACAGGTGATTGAAGGCCCCCCGCCTTCCACAGAAGCTGCACGGCTTGCCTTGGAAGGGCTCCGAGCCCTTCTCTCTGCCTCTGCGTATGATAGTATCTATCAAAATTTCCTCCGTAGACTTCCTGTGGAAAGCGAGACTCGGCTAAGTTTTGAACGAGACCGCCTACGTCAGCTCGCTGATGCCGAAAAATGGTCCTTGCTTCAGGAAGCCGCCATTCGCCTGAAAACTCGTTATCCCTCCCTAACAGCGGAGGCTCTATCCTGGCAAGCTCTTGCTGCAGAACACTTGAAAGATACGGCTCAGGCTCTTTCTCTCTACCGAGAGCTCACCTCCTATGCTGAACTGAGTCCAACTGCCTGGGAAAAGCTCAGTCGGTTGTATCAAGCGCAAGGTCGTACCATGGAAGCCTGGGCCGCTCAAGACTCCTTTCTCCATCGATTACCTACATCGGGTTATCTACGAGTACAAGGCTTGCTCACTTGGGCAGAGCTCGCTGAAAGCTCCGGACGCGCGGACACCGCCATCCGCATATGCAGAGAACTCCTCGGTGATACCCTTCTTGGAGCTTTCGCTCGGCAACGTACCCTTCTCACCCTCGCCTCTCTCCTCGAAAAAAACGGGCAGTTAGACTCCGCCCTATCGTATCTCCTTCCGATCCCTTCTCTGGAAAAGAATGTCATAGCCGCAGAAGCTCTATACAGACAAGCCCGTATTCTTTATACCCAAGGAAAAAACAACGAGGCACGCAGTGCCATCTATCGCCTTCGAGACGAAATGCCTGCCTATGTAGAGCCCCGAGGTCGTGCCTACCTGCTTTTAGCTCGGATCTTTCTCACTGAAAACAAGCGGAAATCAGCCCGTCAACTGCTTGAAAGCCTCATAGAAAATGCCCCCACAGAAGCGATCCGAAGGGAAGCACAAGCTCTAAAAGAGACTATCCCTCCCGATCCCCCTCCAGACCCGTCCAAGCCCAAGAATAAAAAGAAAAAAGGGCAATCTCAATGAGAATTTTGTTTCCCACTCACATGCGGTTATACATCGCAGGAGCTGTAGCTCTCTCCTTCTTGTCCAGCTGTCTACGTCTTATAGATGTAGACATTCCCGCTGACACAGGAGAGCTGGTCATAGAAGCCTACTATAATGACAGTGATAGTGCAGTAGCGAAAATTTCTCGCACTGCTGCGTATTTTGGAGAAAGCAAGCCCCTCCTCGTATCTGATGCCTGGGTCACTTTAGAAGAAATAGAAACAGGCGCTGTGGATACCTTGATTTGGAGAGATTCTTTTTATGTACGAACGGGCGGCAGGGTAACCCCCACCTTTGGTCACACCTATCGACTCCGGGTAAAAAGCGGCGAGGAGAGTGTAGAAGCGCTTTCTGTCCTTCCCAGAAAAGTACCCTTGGACACTCTCTTTTATCTCTGGAGACCAGCTCAGGGGATATTACCCGAAGGCTATCGGGTTATTGGCGTTGCTCGAGACCCTGGAGGTCAAGCCAATGCCTATAGAGCCCGAGTCTGGAGAAACGATACCCTTTTCAATCGGGCCTTCGACTGGATTTACGCCGATGACAGATTCATCGATGGAAACTTCATTGTATTTGAGTTTCCCTATCCCGTCCAGGTCGGAGATACTTTCAGCTTAGAGCTCATGTCTATCCCACTGTCGGTGGTACGGTATTACGACCAGCTGCTTCGCAATGCATTTGGAGGAAGTGGAGGCTTCAGTCCTCCCCCCGATAATGCCTACTCGAACTTTACAGGTGGGAAGCGCCGCGTATGGGGGTATTTCATCACCTACGCAAGCGACCGAAAAGGTGTACGCATCCAATAGGCAAAGACGGAGGAAACAGGATAAATAAGAAGCGATTCGGTTAGAAAGACGTTGAGAATAGGATTGCACATGAATCTCTTTGGGAGGAAGACCTTCAGAACCGCCATTTCCATACATTTACAAGGGACCTGAAAACGCTCTTTTTTAGCCGAGAACTTTCACTACGGCATTTTAGCGGGGAAAAGGAAGCTTTTTCTTCAGCTCCTCTTCTTTCTTTCTCTTTTCTTCCTCTACCTGCCGGCGGAGTCTCTCTTCCTCTTCTCGTTTTCTACGTTCGGCTTCTTGACGGAGCCTTTCTTCTTCCTGGCGACGTCGTTCTTCTGCCTCTCTTCGGAGACGTTCTTCTTCTTCTCGACGCTTCTGCTCTATGGCTTTTCGGATGCTATCTTCTTTACTTCGAAGAAGAGCTTCGACGCTATCTTTTTTCCGCTTGGCCTCAGCTTCGAGACGAGCCTTCTCTTCCTCTACCCGATTGACGAGGGCTTCCCGCACACTTCCCCCTCCCTCTTGAGGTCGGACCCGGATGACCTTGGGAGCAGCGACGGTACCTCCAAGCTCTGCTACCAATCGAAGGGTCGCAGAGGCCGGTACAGAAAGACCAGCTGCTTGGAGAAAGCCTTGACCCCATCCTGAAGGAACTTCCATTCCGATGAGATAAGAAATAGTCTGATCCAGCCGGGTAATGCCTCCGATCTCCATACGAAGCTCTCCTGCACTAGTAGAAAAGGGTTCTACCTCCAATCCGCCATTCTGCAGCTTGAACTTGATGAGAGTGTTTTTCAACTGGAGAGTATTGAGCTGCGGCATCTTCGCAGCAGCTGAGAGAGCCGCAAGCGAAGCTGAACCTTGAACGGTAGCCTGGATAACTTCTGCTACGCCTTTACCCGACAGGGTAGGCAAATCAGGCATGAAATCGGGCCTGAGAGAACTGCCAGCAGAGAGAGAAAGATTAACCTGCCCACTCGTGTGCCTTACAATCGGGGCGAGACGGCGTAAGGTTGCGAAATGGGCAGCTACTTCTTCTATCTTGACGGATCGGAGGTCGAACTGCATGTTCCAGTTCGCATTCTGCTTATCAGGCGCATGGTACATCCCCGATAAAGCAAAAAGCCCCCCCAATCCCTCCATTTGAAAGCCTTCCAACCGAAGGCTTTGATCTCGAATAATAACCTTTCCTCGGGCCCGTTGGAATCGCATACGCTCATAAAGCAGCTCCCCTACCTCTGCCTGGAACGTGAAATCGACATTCGCAGGGAGAACGACCACTTCTAAAGCACTTGTAGTGTCCGTGGGCGGGGGGGAGGTAGCCTTAACCGTATCAGAAGTAATCCATTCGTTGAGATCGAGGCGTTGGCTACGCAAAGCAAGAGAACCTACTAACTTTTCCTCCTTAAAGAGATAACCCAGATAGTTTTCTATGCGACCTTCCAGGGCTATATCGGAACGACCTACCGCACCTTTATAACCTGACAACACGGCGTATTGCGGAGAAAAGGCCAAACGAGCCTGTTCTATAGTGACTCCCTGCGGTAAGTCCACACTTTCATAGCGAAAATGATGTATTTCTAAGCTGCCTCGAGTGGGGAGACGGGAATAATCCCGTTTCTCGAGAGCCTCTCGATTTCCTTGCGTAAGGAAGTCAAAAGTGAGTTTCCCAGAGAGGCGGGTATTCTCTATGGGAAAGAGACGTGTCCAGGTCCCCAAGTCCACTACCCCCTTTGCGGAGAGAGTATAGTTCAATGCTTCAAGATTCTGAACGTGAAAGGCAGCCTCGACAGGCTCCCCCGAGACCACAGCGAAAAAGCGTTTGAGCGTGGCGGTAGTCCGAGAAGGCAGTCCTTCTGGAGACTCTGCAACAAAATCTACCTGTAGCTTTTCTAAGGGAGTAGGGAAGTCAGCCGCCTTGATATAACCTTCTTGTACCTGAATACGTCCTTGAACAGAGGGGAGGCGATTCTCTGCGTAAACCCCTGTTAGGAGAAGGTCCATATCGAACTTCCCACGAACTTCGTACCCAAGGGGCAGAGCAGATGCAAACTCAGATAGATCCCCTTTGCCCGTTGCCATCCCCTGCAGCTGTATCTGAGAGAGTCCTCTACTCTGGAGACGAGCCCGAAGAAAACTACTCCCTGCACGCAGAGAAAGCGTATCGACATAGACCCGGAGACTTTCGAGGGTCGAGGCCAAGTTTTCAACCCTTAACCGTAGCTCGATGTCTTGGATGGGTTTAGGCAGATCTTTGTACCGGAGCTGTCCCCGCTCGACTGCGAGACGCAAAGCGAAAGCAGGCAAAAGAGAATCCCTCATCTCTCCCTGCACATACCCATCTAAACGCAGAATGCCTTCTGTGGAGAGACTCTCGTACCCTTTGAGAAAAACAGCAGGTATGAGAGAAAGAAGTTCTTTGAGAGAAGCCTGAGGGGCAGAAAATTTGAGGTCTAAGAGCGTACTCACAGTGTCAGGCAGACTTACCATACCCGACAGCGAGAGAGGAAGCTCGTTTAGCCGAACTTCCCCCCTTTTAAGTCGGTACCGCCCCGCTGGAAAGTTGATATCGAGATCCACTCCTGCTGTAAGAGACTGTCCCTTCAAGTATGTCACCTTCCCATAAGAGAAAAACACCTGGGAAAGAAAGGTCTGAGTCTCAAGAAGCATCTCATCCTGGGTAAAATCTCCTCTGCCCCGATGACTGAGACCTACAAGCCGAGTGTATACCTGCAGAGAAGAATCCCAGTAGATAATATCACCTCCCTGGATTTCATACCTACGCAGCCCCAATCGAAAGGTGGAAGCCGAAGTATCCTCCTCTTGTGGTGTTTTAATCGTATCCTTCACAGTGATATCCCAGCTTGCCGTACCATCTGGACGTACTTGAACCCGAATCTTAGGCTGGAACAAATAAAGACGAGTAATTTCTATTTCCCCTCGGAGCGCCTTCAGCAGATGCACGCCCAGGTCCAACGCTTCACAGCTTAGCAGAGTATCCCCTTCGAAGGGAGCTTTGTTTATCACAGTGAGTCCCTCTAATCGTACCGTCAAAGCGGGAAAGTGCCGGAATAGGGAAAGACCCAAGCGCTCATAAGAAAAATGGGCATGGAGAGCTGTATTGATCTGCTGCTGAAGGAGAGCATCCACCTTATCTCGAAATAGAAAGGGGACACTGACTGCCGCAAGCAAGAGAAAACCGAGAGTGCCCCCGAGGACATAGAGAAGCCGCCGCATCGGTCAAAGATAGGGACGGAATAGCAACCTCCTCGTAGGTAAGAATAGCAACTCTAAATGGCGTTCAGTGGGGCTGGCAAAGTGCGCCATTCGCCACCAGGTTACTCTACAAGAAGCCGAACAGGAAATACGCTATCCCCTTTTCGCAGCTTTAGGAGGTACAATCCAGTCGGTAAAGACGGCAATCGCAGCCGCAAAGGCACCCCTGGTTGCAGCTCGACCTCTTCGATGGACAAAAGCTGCCCTCGAAGGTCGGAGAGTTCTATCTGAGCAAGTCCTCCTCCCACGCCAGAGTACAAGTAGACAAACTCCCGGGTAGGGTTGGGAAACACAGTTACATCATCAGAATGGGCCATAAGTGTGGTAGAAAGGTCGAGGATAATGTACAATGTATCGATTTCTACACAAGCTCCGTTTCGAGTGGTAAGTACCACCGTATCCATCCCTGACCCTCCGGTATAACATTCCTGGTGAGGACCTGCTCCTGTATAGGTACTTCCTTTGATCCGCCACGTATAGCGAAAAGCGGGATTCACTATACTAGCCTGATATGTGACACATGCAGGGGGGCTACTACTTATCGTAACAAACTGGGCATGCTCGTATAGGCTTCCGTCTACCAAGAAATCTACTTTGGGAAGGGAATCTACCAACACATAAACAGTGTCTCGGGGCGTGAGAGCGGGAGGAGCACAATACGAAAGAGAGGCAGAACGAATCTCTACTACTACCTCGTACAGACCTGGAGCAGTAAATTGCGGTCGGTATAAGGACCCCGTAACACCTGATACGGGCTGCCCGTTTAGGTACCACCGATGAGAGAGGGTGGGATTAAGAATCCCTGTATTGAGACTATCTCTTACGACCGCCCCTTGATAGCAAACTCGACTAGTGTCAAAAGCAAAAAATGGCGGCTGGGGAAGAACGGGTATATTATTGGGGTCATACCGAAACTCTTCCACCGCTAATGTAAAAGCTCCCACATCGGATAAGAATCCCTCCACTACGATAAGAAGCGTATCTCCAGCCTGTAGACGAATGCCCCCTCGTGGATTATTTCCTAAAGATTGATGACCCGTGGCATTCGGATCATGAATCCCATTTATTCCGGCACGGTCCCACTGGGCTGTACCAGAAGTAGGAGGACAATATCCGAAATCACTGTCAAGAGAACGGCTTGCGGTTATGTTTATAACATGTATCCAAGAATCAGTTAGGTTACCCGTACCAGCAGATGTGGCGCAGGTATGTATGTGGATAGAATCGAGACATTCTCGCAAGACATACATATAGAACACATCAGGAGAAGGCTGATTGTTAGGCCCCGTGTAGGTGTCGGTATAGCCAGGCAGGCTATTATTTCCATTGACCACCGTATCTGTTCGAGAGAAAACCCGGGGTGTGATATCAATAGGGTCGTTTTGGGTATTTCCTGCGGGAGGCAATACAGCAAAAGAGACGACATTCGAATAAACCGGGCTCAGGCTTCCGGAGCAGCCTTGGGGAGGAAGGGCGCTGAGGCGGATCTGATGAGGCTGTATCACAGTGGGAATATATAGGTAAGGCGAGCCAGCATAGGGAGCTGCAGGCGTCCAGGTGGCCCCTCCATTCGTAGAAACCTCCCACTGGGCAGGCACAGTCACATTAGTTGGATTTTGAACGGTAACCTGTACAGGCTGGCCGACAGGTATACTTGTAGGGGAGACGCTGATCTGATCTGCACTGAGGGCAGAAGGACATACCGCTGTCCCAGTCACCACATTGGAAGTATCATTCTGGAGACCAGGACAGCTTTGGTGATAGCGAGCAACCCGGGCAACTAAACGAAAGCTATAGGTTCCCGCAACAGTGGGTGTATACACTAAAGAACCTCCCTGATACGGAGCATATACTGCCCAAGGGCCCCCATTGGTAGATATCTCCCACTGAGCAGGTTGGGTAACATTCGCAGGATTGACGACACTAATGGTGAAACTCGCCGCGGTACCGAGAGAAAGAGTAGAAGGAGAAAGGCTGATTTGATCTGCCTCTATAACGGAGGGACACGGAGGCACAACCTGAACAAACTCTACGGCTCCTGCATCTGGATTAGGAGAACCCTCCGGACGAGCATTGCGATAAATATCTGTGAGGATAGGTATGGGAGTGGTAACGAGGCTTCCTGCCCCCTCGATCGGAGTCGATGTTCCATCCGGAATAGTAAGATTGATATTTGAGGCGAAAGGAGCAGGACCTGTAAGCTGTAGGCTATTCTGTTCTCGGCCCCCTCCCACTGCAGAACGCCAAGCTGCAAGCGACCCGTATCTGCTATTTCCTATCGACCCCACGAAAGCATACTGAGACCCATTTGTATTGGCTACATAATACACATTACGATCAAGTTCTGCAAAAACCGAAGGGCTAGTACCTCCATACGAGATGCCGATGGTCGTATGGTTTGCACTCACATTGACAGGAGTTTGCCGATTTTGGAAAATGTTATTTCGAATATAAATCCCTCCCGTAATAGAACTTTCTATACCAACACAAGCAGGATTGGACTGAGAACCAATCCATGTCGAGGAGGGAGGGTTGCCAAATAGATGTATAGAGTTGTGATACAGGTATACCCCTGCATTCGATGTTGCGCCTTGCACTCGGATCCCATAAGCATTCCATGTGCCTCCGGGTTCACTGTATCCGTCCGCAAGAATACCTGCTATGAAGTTATTATATGCATAGATACGTGCGTCTGAGAGCCCATCGACGTTGATTCGGAGTCCATAAGAATCCCACCCCCCTGTCCCCGTGTACTCGATAGTATGTATCCAGTTACCCGCCACGTGCACTTGGGTGCAAGTAGTAGACGGAAAAGTAGTCGCTAGAGAACCATATCCTACTGCGATACCTGCGTAGCCATATTCAGTGCTACTACTGGCGTTGAAGACTGTATCTCCCTCGATGCGAAGGGCTGTCTGGTTGGCTACAGCGATACCACATGAGTACGCATCTCCTCCCCAACTCGAAAGAAGCGTAGGGTGACCGATCTTACATCGTCGGATAGCGCTGTTCTGATCTCGCTGTGCCCCAGAGTAACCCCAGAGGACAATCCCTTCTTGCACTCCATAAATCCAACAACCTTCTATCAAAATTTGATGGTTTCCTGGTACAAGAGAAGGTCCTGGGAAATTATCTACCTGTCCCACGTAGATGCCCATCCACGTCTGATTTTTATTGCCGCCATCTACCTCGACATTGCGGATAGTGATATTTCGACAAGGACTGTTGTGAATAGAGTTATCTGAGACAAGGCCTATCACTCCCGTTCCGGTAGAGGGACTGTTATTTCGAAAGCGCAGAAGGCGATTAGGACCTCCATCTATAGTAAAGTTATCTACGCCATTGAGACGGAAGACAAAACGGCCAGTGAGTCCTGCGACAGGAGCGGTAGCTATCGTGACAGGAGTAGTGACGGAAGAGTGCACGGTAAGGGTCACCGGATGAGTTCCCATCCCTGGATAGGGTCCGAGCAGAGCTACATTCAATGTAGTGGTACCAGAAGGCTCTCCTGTATAAGTGGGGAGGATTTCAAAACGAACGGGACCGCTTAGCCCCTGCGAGTTAAGCGCGGACAGGGCGGCTGAGACAGAAGAATAATTTCCTGAGGGACCTATAGTGTAGATACCCGAAAGCTGCGCCCAGAGAAAGGAAAAAAGCAGTCCCGTCCATACTGCAGAAGGCCATCGCATGGTCAAAAATAAGCCTTTTTTCTGTATCCAATACAAAAATCAGATATGCTTTCCCGAAAGGAAAAAGGGCTCAGGGGAGACATACCTACCTGAGCCCTCGTGAAGTCAACAACAGAAGGGAAGCCCCTACTCAATGAATAGGCGAGTGCGACTCAGCTTGTTTCCTTGACGGATTTCGATCAGATACAGGCCACCGGGCAGAGAAACAGGGACAGCATAGGGTTCTCCACTCCCCCTGAGCTCTATTCTCTTATCAAGAAGCAGACGTCCTTGCATATCCAATAGTCGAAGTTCAACCTCCCCTCCCCTCGAAGAGCTGACATAAAATCGGTCTTTCGCAGGATTTGGAAAGACTCGCACTCCTGAAAAGCCAGTTTCTACACCTGTGGTGATGTCTAAGATGACGTATAGGCTATCTATTTCTACACAGGCACCGTTTGTGGTGATGAGGACGACCGTATCGGCTGATTGAGACGAAGCATAACATTCCTGATGAGGTCCCTGTCCTACATAAGTGCTACCATTGATACGCCACACGTAGGTAAAGTTGGGATTGCTTAGACTTGCTTGGTATTGTGCGCAAAGCGTACCTGTCCCCGAGAGGGTGACAAACTGAGCGTGTTCGTACAAGCTCCCGTCCACCAAGAAATCTACTTTAGGAAGGGAGTCTACCACGATATACACAGTATCCCGGGGTATACTTTGAGTAGGAGCACAGAAAGAAAGACTACTGGAGCGGATCTCGGCTACTACTTGATAAATGCCCGGGGCATTGAACTGAGGACGATATATCGGCCCTGTAACCCCACTAACAGCCTGGCCATTGAGATACCAAACATGCGAAAGCCCAGGTGTATTGATGCCTGTGTTGAGGCTATCTCGAACAATACTGCCTAAGTAGCATACGCGACTAGTATCAAATGAAAAGAATGGCGGCTGGGGCAGAGAGGGCAAACTGTTTGGATCGAATCGATACTCTTGCACCTGTAGCACAAAGGGCCCCACATAACTGGCACTCCACGCTTCCACGATGATAATGAGCGTATCTCCGGCTGCAAGACGCATCCCTCCGCTGGCGGTAGATGTCAAAGAGGTACTCCCAGTAGTATTCGGGTCGTGAAAAGCCCGAATAGTAGCTTGCATTAAAGTTGACCCACTACCACAGATACCCCCATCGGTATGGAGAGAACGACCAGCAGAAATATTTAGCACATGAAGATAGGTATCATGGTAA
Source organism: Bacteroidia bacterium (assembly GCA_026413325.1). Lineage (GTDB taxonomy): Bacteria > Bacteroidota > Bacteroidia > SpSt-205 > SpSt-205 > SpSt-205. The sequence goes on from JANZYW010000020.1 coordinate 28,464, forward strand.
GGAGACTGGGTAAGGCAAGTACTCACGCGAATAGAATCTAAGCATTCCCTAAGAATGTACATATAAAACACATCTGGAGTAGTCCTATTGAAAGAACTACCGAGTAGACTCCCAGTGTAGGCATCCGTATAGCCAGGGATAGCAGAGTTTCCATTCACAGTCGTATCCAGCCGAGTAGGTACCTGCGGAGTAATGTTGATAGGATCATTTATAGTATTTCCCGCTGGAGGGAGAACATTGAAAGACTCTACATTCGAGTAAGCTATGGATAAACTACTACAGCCAGTAGGAGGCAGAGCCGCTAATCGAATCTGATGTGTTTGTAGGACTGTAGGGGAATAGAAAAATGGAGAACCCGCATAAGGGGCGACGACGGACCAGGTTGCTCCGCCGTCGGTAGAAACCTGCCACTGAGCAGGGAGGGTAACTGCGGAAGGGTTCTGGACTGTCACTGTCACAGCCTGTCCCGCTGGAATACTGGTGGGAGAAACTGTGATCTGGTCTGCATTCAGAGAAGCAGGACATGTTACGACGCCTGTCACGATGTTAGAGGTATCATTTTGGATACCCGGGCAAGCCTGATGATAACGAGCCACCCGAGCTACCAGGCGGAAACTGTAAGTGCCCGCTGCAGAAGGTGTGTAAGTCAAGGAAGTACCCTGATAAGGAGCATACACCGCCCACGGCCCCCCATCTATAGAGAGCTCCCACTGCGCAGGTTGGGTCACATTAGAAGGATTGTTGACACTAACTGTAAAATTACCCCCTGTTCCTATCAGCAGAGAAGGAGGACTAATCGAAATCTGATCAGCATCGATGGTAGAGGGACAGGGAGGGATAGACTGGACAAACTCCACCGCTCCTGCATCTGGATTAGGAGAACCCTCTGGACGTGCGTTGCCATAAATATCCCCAAGAATAGCTATGGGAGAGGTGATGAGCACCCCCGCCCCCTCTATGGGGGTGACTGTACCATCTGGGATATGGAGATTGGTGTTACTTACAAATGGGGCTCCAGGAGCAGTCAGAACAAGACTATTCTGCTCTCGACCTCCTCCTACAGCAGTTCTCCAATCATTGAGAGTAGCATATCGAGTACTCCCAATGGAACCTATGAAAGCAGAGGAAGCCCCATTATTATTTGCAACATAGTATACATTATTATCCAACTCTGCAAATACGGCAGCGTTAGTGCCTCCGTAAGAAATGGCTAAGGTAGTTCGACCCGGAGCGGATGTACCTGCGGGAGTTTGCGTATTTTGAAAAATATTATTCCGCACTCTCACCCCTCCTGTGATACTCGAGGAGATTGCAAGACAGGCAGGATTAGAGTTGAGAGGGGGAGAGTTCGTGGTAGGAACTCCGAATAAATGAACAGAGTTGTGATAGATATAGACACCTGCGTTGGCATTAGTGCTTCCTGTCAGAAAGATACCATAGGTATTCCAGGTACCTGCAGGAGAGCTATACCCATCCCCGATTATATCGGCCACGAAGTTGTTGTACACATATATATTAGCGTCTGTAACACTTCCTACGTTGATGCGCAGGCCATACACATCCCATCCC
>JANZYW010000021.1 GCA_026413325.1 Bacteroidia bacterium
GAACTGGGAGAAGCTTTTCCAATCACTGCCAGTGAGCGCCGCCCGATTACCCAGCATTTTTGGAGCCAGGATAGCCGGTATGTGCTGTACGTGCAGGATAAAGATGGGGATGAGAATTATCACTTGTATCGGATCACTGTAGCGGAAGCCGCTCCTGAGCGGCTCCCCACCGCGGTAGACCTCACTACTCGTCAAGGGGTTCGGGTACAAGCCTACGCTTTTCCTCGGCATAAGCCGGGGGTAGCTTTTATCGGTCTCAATGATCGAAACCCTTCCCTCCATGACTTATATGAACTGGACCTTGCTACGGGTCGGCTTACCCTGCTTTATGAAAACAAAGACGGTATCTTAGGATGGGGTATCGATCAGAAGGGACGAATACGGTTTGCGGGCAAGCTGGGTCCAGAAGGAGGAACTGAACTCTATGAAGTGCAACGGAAGGGGAGAACCTTTGCCTTCCGCAAGTTATATGAGACGGCATGGGATGAGTCGGCGACGATCGCTCATATACCCCAGAAAGGCAAGGAAATCTATCTTATCACCAACAAAGGTGTAGATAAAATGCGCCTTGTCCTATTTGACCTTGCCACCGGGAAGGAAAAGGAAGTGCACAAAGACCCTGAGAATCGAGTCGACCTCGGTTCTGCGATTTTTGATGAAAAAACAGATAAACTGCGGGTGCTCTCTTACGTAGATGACAAGCGTAGAAGGTATTTTTGGGATTCCAAATTAGAAGGATGGTTCAAAAAGTGGGAAGAGCTACTTCCGGGAGGAGAAGTCGGGATGACAGGTCTATCTGATGATGAACGGTATGCTGTCGTGAGCTTTAGTAATGATAAAGAGCCAGGGCGCTATTATTTTTGGGATGCACAGAAAGGAGCGCTTCGAGAAATTGGTCGGAGCCGTCCTGAGCTTCCCACAGAGCATTTAGCAGAGCGCAGACCCATTCGGATCCGGACTCGAGATGGAGCAGAGCTTCCTGCCTATTTGACTCTACCCAAAGGTCTACCTCCTAACAACTTACCTGCGGTATTGTATGTACATGGTGGCCCTTGGGCTCGTGATTATTGGGGCTACGATCCGATGGCTCAGTTTCTGGCCAATCGAGGATATGCTGTTCTCCAGGTAAACTTTCGAGCTTCTACAGGGTATGGCAAAGCATTTCTCAATGCTGGGAACAAACAGTGGGGCACGGGTATCATGCAGCATGATCTCACGGACGCCGTTCTTCAAATGGTAAAAGAGGGAATATTTGATCCCAAACGGGTGGCTATTATGGGGGGGTCTTATGGGGGATATGCTACGTTGGCGGGGGTGACATTTACTCCAGATATGTATGCCTGTGGCATATCGATAGTGGGACCCTCCAGTATCATTACGCTCATTCGCTCTGTTCCCCCCTATTGGAAGCCTGCAATAAAGATTTTTCACAATCGCGTGGGCAATCCCGATGATCCCCAGGAGGTGGAGCGGCTCAAAGCACAATCTCCCCTTTATCACATAGAGCGTATTCGTGTTCCCCTCCTCATCGTCCAAGGAGCAAATGACCCTCGGGTAAAGCAACAGGAATCAGACCAGATTGTAGCTGCTCTTCATTCGAAGGGCTATCCTGTCCGCTATCTGTTAGCCCCAGACGAAGGACATGGTTTCCAGAACTATGACAATCGCATGGCGATGGTCGTCGCGATAGAGCAGTTTTTAGGAGAGCGATTGGGGGGTAGGGTACAGCCAGAGGTACCCGATAAGATCGCCAAGCGTCTCATTGAAATCTCTGTTGATCCTTCTACGGTCAAGGTGGCCAGTGGGGAAGGATCGGGCATCTCTTCGTTGGTGTCTCTCCGTCTCCCTTTGCAAGAGCCCCTTCGTGCAAAATGGCTCTATCAAGTCCGGCTTGGTGGTCGGCAGGTATCAGCTCGAGCGGTGGAGAGCTGGGAGCCGCAATCTGAGGGTTGGCGCTTTGTAGAAAGCGTAGAATCGGATGAGCTTCCCATGCTCCGCACAGCAGACACCACCGTGGTCGATCAAAAGGGAGAGATGCTTCGGTATCATCGTACGCAACAAGGCATCGAAATGTCCCTTCAGAAGCAGGGAGACAAAGTCAAAGGATCTTTTCAGCTCATGGGCCAAAAAAATGAATTTGATAAAGCCTTAGAGGGCCGACCTTTCTACCCTATGAATAGTGCTTTACGGTACTACCTTGCATCCCTCCCCCTTGCGGTGGGATATACAGCTGAATTTCCTCTCTTTTCCCTCCAGCAGCAAAGCTTCCAATCTGCTAAGCTTACAGTGGAAGGGGAGGAAAAAATTCTCGTCACTGGACGGGAAAGGGATACCTGGAGGGTGCGCGTAGAAGCCGAAGGCGTAAAACAGACCGTCTGGATTGAGAAGACGACAGGCTTACCCTGGCGAAACCAAACGATCGTGTCTGGTGCATCTCTGATAGGAGATAGGATAGAATAAATATCCCAGAGGAGTATCTATAGCTCTTTATCGAGGCAGACAGATATTGGAGGGAAAAGGCCCGAAAACAAGCATTAGAAAGAGGGTTTGGTTTCTGCTTTCCATGAGAAGTTTCTCAGGGAAGCATCCCCCGTACGATGGAGAAAGCTTGTTCCGAAAGTGGGGTATACATGTTGCCATGTGGGTGTTCCCGCGTAAGCAGTGTCTTTTTTTCCTTTCTGCCGACATGGATGTTTTATGCGCAGGAGAGACTTTGCCTACCTTCGTGACTTTCAATGAGAGTCGCTGCTGCTACCCTTCGCACGACTCCTCTCGATTTTGAGGGGAATCGTACCCGTGTATCTCGGCTCCTTGCAGAGGCTCGTGCGGCAGATGTGGATATAGTAGTTTTTCCCGAGCTTTGTCTCTCAGGGTATGAATGCGGAGATTTCTTTTGGCACCCGTGGGTGGCAGAGTCTTCATGGGAAAGCCTTCAGCTCCTCCTCCCTGAAACGGAAGGACTAATCGCTGTCGTCGGACTCCCTCTTCTCCTCGGCAATAGACTCTACAATAGCGCTGCTGTAATAGGGGAGGGGCAGATATGGGGATTTTCCCTCAAGCGCAACCTTCCGAATGAGGGTCTCTTTTATGAGCCAAGGTGGTTTACTCCTGCTCCCGAGGGGCGCATGGTGGAGCCTCGCAGTGGCTCACCCGCAGGATATGGCTTGCCATTTGTATGGGAGAACCTTCACCTACTCATAGAGATTTGTGAAGATGCCTGGCGGCCTGGCCGTCCCCTTGAGCGACATTTTGCCCATATTGCACTCGCTCTCAATGCGTCTCCCTATGAGATGCATAAGGCCGCTCGGCGCTATCGTCTCGTCTCAGAGAGTAGCTACCGATATCACTGTGTATATGCATATGCCAATCTATTAGGCAATGAAGCAGGCAAGGTTCTATATGAAGGGGAGTGCCTTATCGCATGGGAAGGGGAAATACTGGCAGCTACTCCACGATTCTCCTACCAAGATGGAGATCTGACATGGGTGGAGATACCAGAAGAGGGTCTCATGCGGGCTGCGCGAAAAAATACTGCACCAGCGCACGAGGCACCTGTAAAGATCTCAGTGCCTCGAAAAAAAAGGCACAGTCTGCTTCCCACGACAAAACAGCGGTTTCGTCCGGTAGAGAATCTGTGGGAGGATCTGACAGAAGCTGTGGCAATGGGTCTATGGGACTACATGTGGAAGTCGCGCAGCCGCGGCTTCGTTATTTCTCTCTCGGGAGGCTTAGATTCTGGAGCGTGTGCGGTACTGGCATATCTGGCGCTTACCTGGGCGAAGGAGCGGCTTTCCTCTGACCTGTACCGCTCCAGACTCCAGTACATGCCAGAAGGGATGATCCCCCAGGTGTATGCCTTTTATCAGGCGACAGCTCAGAGCAGTGTAGATACATTCAATCGAGCGCAGACACTTGCTCAGCAGATGGGTATCCCGTTTTTCAGATGGGATGTGCAGCCCCTCGTGGAAGCGTATGAGAAACAGGTAGAAGCCTGGCTTGGTCGTTCGCTTTCGTGGGAACGAGATGATATCGCTCGTCAAAACCTACAGGCTCGCGTGCGAGTACCCGGTGTCTGGATGGCAGCAAACTTATTGGGGGCTCTTTTGATTACCACAAGCAATCGGAGCGAATTAGCTGTGGGGTATTCTACTATGGATGGGGATAGTGCAGGCGGGATCGCTCCGATTGCGGGGATAGCCAAGTCGGACCTTCGAGCCTGGGGATTGTGGGCCGCTGATCACTTCGGCTGGGATGCTTTACGAGAAATCGCCCTCGCTGTCCCTACCGCTGAGCTGCGTCCAGGAGACCAATCCGATGAAGAGGATTTGATGCCGTATCCATTACTCAATGCGCTGGAAACGCTTCTGGTCCGGGAGGGACGCTCATCTGCTGCACTGAGAGCGTTTGTAGCCGGTCAAAACCTCCCCCCGGAGTGGGTAGAAAAATTTCTCTATCTTTTCCGAATCAGTCAATGGAAACGAGAACGTACTGCCCCTTCCTTTCATCTGGATGGGCATGACTTAGACCCCCGAAGTGCAGCTCGTTTTCCTATCCTGCACGCGTTCGCATAGGAAATCCTCTGGTAGTCGCTAACTTTGTTCTATGTGGCGATTTATTCGTTTGCTGCTAGCCTTCCTGTTGGCTTTCTTTCTTACGATGATAATAGGGGGTCTTTTGTTGGTGGGGACTTTCTCCTCGGCGCTCGTCCTGTCGGGGGCTAGAGGAGAAGAAAGCAAACCTCTCCCTAAGGAAGGATGGCTTCGCATCCCTCTCTCTGGGGAGCTCCGAGAATACGAGCAAGATCCCACGCCATCTTTCTCCGCCGCTGAGCTGTTTTTAGGGGGGCCAGAAAAGCGCGTTCCCACCTTGGAGGAGCTTCGATTGGCGATAGCAGAGGCGGGTCAAAATGAGAAAGTGAAAGGCATCATATTGCAATGTGGGGATCTTTCTGCTCGCCCCGCACAAGCTCAACAAATCGCTCGATGGATTGTAGATTTTAAGCAGAAATATAAAAAGCCCGTCTATGCGTACGGTGATTACTTTACTGAAATCACATATTTTGTCGCTTCCTGTGCAGATACTATCATTATGTATCCCCAGTCTGGGGCGAGTGTAGAGTGGAATGGCCTGGTGGCGGAAGGTATTTTCTTCCGTAGGTTTATGGAGAAATGGGGGATAAAGCCCCGATTGTTTCGGACGGGGCGATACAAGTCGGCTGCAGAGAGTTATACGGAGGAAAAGTACAGTGAGGATAACCGACAGCAGCTAACTTCACTTTTAGAGGACGTCTGGGTGGGATGGATAGACTCTATTGCGAAGCGGCGAAAGATAGCAGCCGATAGCCTGCGCATATGGCCAGAGCAATATGTTTTTCTCTCTGCAGAGATGGCTCTTTCTCGGGGGTTGGTGGATGTGTTGTTGCCTTGGCAGGAATGGACGCGACGATTCATACCAGAAGGGAAAAAAGAGCCTTCTTTCATCAGTGTAGGGCAGTTGGCTAAATCTCCTAAGAAAAAAGGAGAGCATCAGATAGCTCTTGTGTATGCGGAGGGGGGAATAGGCCCCTCTGGAGAGATACAGGCAGATGAGCTTGTACCTGTACTACAAGACCTACTTAGAGAAGATGACATCAAGGCGGTGGTTCTTCGAGTCAATAGCCCAGGCGGCGATGTGCTGGACTCTGATAAAATAGCAAAGGCGCTGCGCACACTTCGTTCTCAAAAGCCTGTAGTGGTATCCATGGGAGGGGTAGCCGCCTCTGGAGGGTATTATATCTCTGCTTTTGCAAATAAAATAGTAGCTGAACCTACCACCATTACGGGTTCCATAGGTGTTATAGCCGTTCTATTAGATGTTCACGAGCTCTTGGAGAAGCACATAGAACTGCGCACAGACCGTGTAAAAGTAGGGGGGCGATATGCAGACTTTATGAGTCCTTTTCGCGAGGCGGCTCCAGAAGAAGTAGCTCGACTTCAGTCAGAGATAGATCGGATTTATGAGGAGTTTCTGGCTATCGTACGGGAAGGGCGGAGATATCCTTCTCGAGATGCGGTGCATACGATTGCGCAGGGGCGAGTGTGGTCTGGAGTAGATGCGAAAGAGTTAGGGTTGGTAGATACCCTTGGGGGGATAGAAGTAGCCCTAAACTTAGCTGCAAGGGAAGCTTCCTTAACTGACTATCGGGTTGTTACGTATCCGGAACCAAAGAGTTTCTTTGAGAAGTGGTTTAGAGATATACAGGCTTTTTCTACGCGTTGGGGTTTCCCTCTCTGGAAAAAGACTTTGCCTGAAATGATCCAAGTTTACTGGGCGGACGAAGTGCAGATACGATGAAAGTATGGAAATAGAGCTGCTTTGGCCCCTCGTTCAAGAGTTGATACATTCGCCTGAGATTTCAGAGGAGGACTGGGTTTTTCTTCGACAGAATGCCGATACTTTAGGCTGCTCTGAGGCCGTATTGCGAGCGATGGTAGCTGCTCGTTTGGCTCGAGAGGCATCAGAGGTTCCTTCCAAGGTACAGGCTCTGAGCTCTCTTATTGATGCATTAGGTGGCGAGGCACATCGGAGGATGCCTTTTCTTTTGGAAGTCGCTCAATATTTGGCGTTACCCGTAGACCTGGTGCAGGTCCTAACGCAGGTTCCCCGTTCTCCTGCGCTTCGATATTTGGTCCGGCTTCTTCGGTCTGTGGAAGTGATAGGCTCTCTTCCTGCCCTTATGCCCTGGATAGAAACGCAAGCGCAGGAGCTCAAACTCCCTCCAGAGATAGTACACCACATTTTGCATCTATTAGAGGCGGCGCAGAAAAAATCTCTTTCTCATGCCCTGCATAGCTACTGGGAGCTCTTGCGTATTTTGGATAAGCAAGGAATGCCGGCGGTGGAGTTGGCATACCTCATAGACCTGGCCCGAGAAGCACGTATGGCTGATCCGGTCAGCCAGGGGTTACAAGAGTTTTTGCGTCTGCGTCAACGAGGTGGTTCCCCGATAGAATCTTTGGCATACCTTGTTCGAAGTTTCGTCCAAAAAGGAGTTCTCTCAGAAGAAGAGGTGCCCTTTTTAGCTGATTTAGCGGCTCAGCAGGGTGTGCCAGAATCTGTACTCGTAGCGTTGATAGAAGTAGAAAATGCACTTCGTCGAGCTACGCCGGGTGGGTTTGGCGCTGAACTTCTCCAGCCGCTCATTCGAGCTCTTCTTGTAGCTGGTCAGTTAGATGAAGCGGCTCTGCGGCTTCTCACGCTGAGAGGGAATGAGATAGGTGTCACTCGGACGCATCTGGAGGCCATCGTTGAGTTGGAGCAGCAGCTTCTTGAGAAGAAAGCCCGCTTCCCTCAGAGCCTTCAGCCCCTCATCCGTGCCTTGGTCGAAGGGGCACGAATCACAGACGATAGACTTATTTATCTTATCAAGAAAGCGCAGGAAATGGGAGGAACGGATAAAGTTGTCCGGAGTCTTGTACAGATAGAAGTGGCGGCTCAAAAGAAGGCTCTCCAAGAAAAACCTTTCTTAGCCCCTCCTCCTGTGATAGCCGAGCCTCCCCCTCTTCCCGTAGAAAACGGACCTGCTTCCTCGTCCTCTTCTCCTACAGAATCTCCGCCTTCAGCTCCTCCCTCCATCCCGGTTGCCCCTACCCTTTCTCCCCGCTCCTCCCTTGAAAGCGATGCATCGGTAAAACTCAAGTCCGTCAGCTTTCCTGTAGGAGGCAACTTTCCCTCTCTAAACTGTGATTTTCATGCCATCAAGATTTTTTCTCTTCGAAATGAGAAAGATATCGTAAGGCGTGCGGAAATCTTCTCCAAAGAAGGGAGAGTGATGTGGTATTCCTTTCTTGAATATGGGGAGAGAGAGTATGTCCTCATAGCGAAGGGGCGGCCTGAGTATCGATTTGAGGAAGTAATGAGCTGGGCTGTCAGCCCTACGGGTGAGGTGATAGCTGTTAAGCACAAATCACAAGGCAGCTATCGAGTTTACCTCAATGGGGAGGAAGGCAGGCCCCTCGAAGAAATCGCAAATCTCGTTCTCTCTCCCAACCACAAACACCTCGCTTATGTGGGCCGCAAAGGAGAAGAACTTTTTGTCTTTATGGACAATATCGGAATGGGGCCTTTCATGCAGGTGGGGAATCTCGTCTTTCGGCCTGGAACAGAAAATGATCTGTTTTTTACCTATCAAGTGGAGAAAAATAAGTGGCTTATCCGAGACTATCTGAACAATACCTACGGAGACCCCGCCCCTGCTATCGATTTACTTACATTTTCCCCTGATGGGCAGCGAATGGTTTATATATTTCTGAAGAATCGCAAGTTTCTCTTGCGAGAAGGCAATAACCAGGGTGAGCCATTTGACGTCATATCAGACATACGATTTACTGAAGATAGCCAGCACCTGGTATATCTATTTCAAAAAGGTACCCAGATTGGAATCACGTGGGATAATGAAATCCTACAGCTGGCGGAAGGTATTTCGAATGTGACGTTATCTCCAGATAATCGGTTCGTGGCCTATATTCTTCGGGAAAAGGAGCACCAGTATATCGCCGTCCAGAAAAAGCGATTAGGACCTTATGAAAAGGTTGACCGTGTCTTTATCACTCGCACGAAGCCAGCAGTGATCTATCCTGTTGTGATCCAAGGGAGGCATCACATTTTCGTAAATGGAGCGCCAGAGGCAGGCCCCTTCGAGGCCATCCAGCGTTTCTCTGGTCAGGGTGACAGTTATGCAGCCTTCGTGCGAAAGGGAAGCGAAGGGCAAGCTGTTCTGCGAGATGGTAAGCTGGGTTCTTTCTACTCGACTGTCGACCAGCCCGTCTGGGACGGGACGGGAAAGAATTTAGCGTATGTAGCTCGAAGGAAAGGGGGATGGAGTGGAGTGGTCTGGAACGAAACCGAGAGCGATCAGTACGACTTTGTCCAGTATGTGACTTTTGAACCGAAGGGGCAAGCCCTCTTATTCTTTGCTCGCAAGCGGGATGGCTGGTATGCTGTTCTCAATGACAAACCCATCCCTGATACGCTTTGCAAGGAGGTTCTCTGCTCCCCCGTTTACGATGAAAAGACACGGGCATTTTATTATCTCTATCGACAAGGGAAGGATATCTACGAAGGACGCATATCCCTCCGGTGAATCAAGAACTGCTTACCCCTGAGGACGAGGTCTTTCTGCGGCGATGCTTGTGGCTCGCTCGTCGGGCTTGCCCTTCTGAGGTCGAACCGAATCCATTGGTAGGCGCAGTTATCGCCTATCAAGGGAGGGTACTGGGAGAAGGTTTTCACCGACGTTTTGGAGGCCCGCATGCGGAAATAGAAGCGCTTCATGCGGTCAAAGAGACGCATTTGCTCCCCCAGGCTACTTTATACGTCTCTTTAGAACCATGTTGCCATTCCCATAAGAAGACCCCACCTTGTGCGCCTGTCATAGTGGACGTAGGTATTCGCAGGGTTGTGATAGGTTGTGTAGACCCGAATCCAGCTGTAGCTGGGGAGGGAATAGCTTATTTGAGAGAAAGAGGGGTCGAAGTGCGACTGGCATCGGAGCCTACCCCTTATCAACGGATACTCCGACACTTTCGGGTAAATATAACGGAGGGGCGCCCCTACGTTACGCTCAAGTGGGCCCAAACTCCAGGTCCTTCGGGGCGTTATCCTTTTGCAGGGGGGGTGATGGGTAGCTTAAGACAAGGACAGTGGCCATTGTCCGGCTTTTGGGGGAAGGTATGGGGGCATCGTTTACGAGCCGCCCACAGCCACATAGCGGTGGGGTTCCGCACATGGCATCTCGACCAACCCGCTCTCACGACCCGATATTTTCCTGGATGTAGTCCTCGCCGTATTGTTTTTTACGACCCCCACAAGGGATCTGTTCCAGGGGAGGGCCCTACCTTCTACGCATGGGAGAAGCCGCTGCCAGAGATGCTCCGAGACTTGTACGAGCATCATCAGGTGGGTTCCTTGCTGGTGGAGGGAGGGAGCGGGTATCTCAATCGATTCCTCGCTGCAGGCGTGTATGACGAAGTCCATGTATTGGTTTCCTATGGAGCGACCTCTCCTCCACCAGAAGAGGCAGTATGGGCTCCTGCATGGCCTCCTCTCACTTGGCGTCGGATCAGGCTTTCTAAGGAAGAAGAAGTGTGGATTGCTCGTCGAAACGAGACATTGCGCCACAGCTTTTCGTTTATTTTGTCATAGCTATGGATACTACCGCAAATACCGCTGGGTTAGGCTGGCTTCATACTTCTGTGGGTCGCAAGGTAGTAATGGCCGTGACAGGGATTTTTCTTATGTCCTTTCTCGTGGTTCATCTGGCGGGAAATCTCCTACTGCTGCGGGGAGATGGGGGAGCCGCATTCAATGCGTATGCAGACTTCATGAGTACCAATCCGCTCATTCGGGTGTTAGAGGTCCTCTTATTCGTCGGGTTTGTAGTGCATATCTATCAAGGGCTGTACTTCATTTCTAAGGAGAGGCGCTTTCGCCCCAAAGGATACACTCTCCATAGACCTCAGGACAATACGACGATCTTTTCTCGCACCATGCGAATCAGTGCCATCGTGATACTCGTGTTTCTTCTGGTTCATCTGAGGCATTTTTTTGTGGAACATCGGATTTTAGGAGCGTCCCTTACCATGTACGAGTCCTGTAAGCTGGCTTTTGAGAATCCGTTCTATTCTGCCTTTTACGTGCTGAGTATGATATTGTTGGCTTTTCACCTGGCCCATGGGTTTCACAGTAGTTTTCAGACGCTGGGTCTCATCGTTAATCGCCGCATAGATCGAGTGGTACGATGGGCAGGTACGGCCTTCGCTTTCCTCGTTCCCTTGGGCTTTGCAGTGATTCCTCTGTATTTCCTATTTCAAACCCTTTACTGAGATACCTATGTCGGATGTACTTACCGCTCCGTCGCCAATTACGACCTCTCCCTTGAGTTGGCGAGAGGCAGGTTTGCTCGAACAAAATCGGTGTCCCTCGGGGGACTTAGAGAAGCGATGGACTCGTCATAAAGATAACTTGCGCTTGGTAGCTCCCCACAACAAGCGAAAATTGGAGGTCATCGTCGTGGGTGCTGGGCTGGCGGGTGCATCTGCTGCTGCCACCTTAGGAGAACTTGGGTATCGGGTCAAGGTTTTCGTCTATCATAACTCTCCACGGAGAGCCCATAGCATTGCTGCTCAAGGGGGTATCAATGCAGCTAAAAACTACCGCAACGATGGGGATAGCATTTGGCGACTTTTCTACGATACCATAAAGGGAGGAGATTTCCGTGCGCGAGAGTCAAATGTGTATCGTTTGGCGGAGGTTAGTGTGAAGATTATCGATCATTGTGTAGCGCAGGGCATTCCTTTCGCGAGAGAATACGGAGGCTATCTGGATACCCGCTCTTTTGGTGGAGCGCAGTTGATGCGTACTTTTTATGCTCGGGGGCAGACAGGTCAGCAGCTTCTCCTCGGTGCCTATGCAGCTCTACAGCGGCAGGTGGCTCAGGGGAATGTACAAGTTTTTTACAACTACGATGTGCTGGATATAGTGGTCGAGGAGGGAAAAGCTCGTGGGATAATCGCTCGCAACCTAATCACAGGAGAGCTGCATCGTGTCGCAGCGCATGCTGTTGTCTTAGGTACAGGCGGCTACGGAAATGCCTATTATCTATCCACCAATGCAAAGCTTTCGAATGCCACTGCAATCTGGCGGGCCCATCGCCGAGGGGCTTATTTTGGGAATCCCAGTTTCGTTCAGATCCACCCCACGTGCATCCCTCAATCGGGTGATTATCAATCCAAGCTTACTCTCATGAGTGAAAGTCTGCGCAATGATGGGCGCGTATGGGTGCCGCGAACCCCAGGAGACAAGCGACCTCCTCAGTCGATACCTGAGAGTGAGCGGTGGTACTACTTAGAGGAGTGGTACCCTTCTTTCGGCAATCTCGTTCCACGAGATATTGCTTCTCGAGCCGCTAAGCGGGTCTGTGACATGGGGTATGGAGTCGGCCCTACAGGTAGGGCGGTGTATTTAGATTTCTCAGATGCTATCAAAAGATGGGGACGTGAGGTGATCTACCAACGGTACGGTAATCTTTTCGAGATGTACGAAGAGATCACTGGAGAGAGCCCGTGGGAGGTACCCATGCGCATCTACCCTGCAGTGCATTACACGATGGGGGGGCTATGGGTAGACTACAATCTTATGACTACTGTAGAGGGGCTATATGCTATCGGAGAGGCGAACTTCTCCGACCATGGTGCAAACCGATTGGGGGCAAGTGCGCTGATGCAGGGCCTTGCAGATGGCTATTTTATTCTGCCCTATACGATAGGAGATTATCTCGCTTCTCAGCTTTTTGTCAAGCTCTCAACAGATACGACGGCTTTCGCTGAGACGGAACGGCAGACGCAAGATCGCATAAATCGCCTCTTATCTGCAAAGGGTACACATACGGTAGATGAGTTTCATCGGGAGTTGGGAAAAGTTCTCTGGGACACCTGTGGTCTTGCCCGAAATGCACAAGGGCTGAGTCAGGCTTACTCAGAGATTCGCAACCTGCGTGAGCGATTCTGGCGAGAGGTAGCTGTCCCAGGGAGTGGAGCAGAGTTTAACCAGAATCTTGAAAAAGCCCTTCGGGTCGCAGACTTTTTAGAGTTGGGAGAACTGATGGTTATAGATGCTTACCACCGAGAGGAATCATGCGGCTGCCACCTCAGAGAGGAGTACCAGACCGAAGAAGGAGAAGCCCTGAGAAATGACGACAAATACGCCTATGTAGCCGCTTGGGAGTGGGGAGGGGAGAATGAACCTCCTATACTTCATAAAGAGCCTCTTAAGTTCGAATTTGTCAAGCCTTCTGTTCGAAGCTACAAATAGCGAAACCCTATGCACTTTACCTTACGGATCTGGAGACAAAAAAACGCCCAAGATCAAGGGCATTTCGAGACGTACGAGGTCCATGATATCTCCCCGGACGCTTCCTTTCTCGAGATGTTAGATGTCCTAAACGAGCGATTGCTCAAGGAAGGGAAAGACCCTGTAGCCTTTGACCATGACTGTCGAGAAGGGATCTGCGGCTCCTGTGGGATATTTATCAATGGACGGGCACACGGTCCCCTCCGCAATATCACTACGTGTCGCCTCTATATGCGCCACTTTCAGGATGGAGAAACCATTACCATCGAACCTTTTCGTGCCAAACCTTTTCCTGTCATCAAGGACCTGGTCGTAGACAGATCTGCCTTAGATCGGATTATCCAACGAGGCGGGTACATTTCGGTGAATGCGGGCAGTGCCCCAGATGCAAACGCTATCCCTATTCCGAAACCTGCTGCAGACAGAGCCTTTGATTATGCGACCTGCATTGGCTGTGGGGCTTGTGTGGCGGCCTGTAAAAATGCCTCCGCAATGCTCTTTACCGCAGCGAAGGTGTCTCACTTAGCCCTTCTGCCACAAGGGCAGCCCGAGCGACGGGAACGAGTAAAACAAATGGTCATGCAAATGGATATGGAGGGATTCGGGCACTGTAGCAATACAGGGGCCTGTGCGGTCGAATGTCCAGCGAAAATACCTCTCACCGCCATCGCCCAACTGCAACGAGATTACATCTGGGCCAATCTCACCCCAGACCCCTATACTCGGTAAATCACGATAAAGTAAATCCATCTCGAGGCGGAACTGCACTAACGTTTCGGTCATCTTCCTTCTAAGAGCCTCCCCATTTCAATCCTGGTTCCAATCGGGTATGCAGGTCTATCAGTGCAGTTGGCCTCGTTCTACCTACGAGCAAAGAGCGGTCCCTGATACTTTATAATAGATTCAGAATACTTCTGGTGATAGCCCAGAGGTAGACTCAATCCTCCCCCTATAATTGGAGCAATCAGACGAGTCTGTGTTGCTGACTATTTTGTGTACAGGATCTGACTCCTACAGAAAGCAAAGGGAGCTTCAGTTGCGTCGGGGCGACTGGACTTGAACCAGCGACCTCAGCGTCCCGAACGCTGCGCGCTACCAGCTGCGCTACGCCCCGTAGTGGCGAGAGCGGGAATCGAACCCGCGACCTCAGGGTTATGAATCCTGCGCTCTTACCTACTGAGCTATCTCGCCAGTAGCTTACAAAGGTACAACTATCATTTATAGGAAGCTTGCTTCTTTTTTTGTCGTAACCAGGCCCGGGCTACCTCCCAATCGATGGGGTATGTGATCTTTAAGTTTGTTGTTTCACCTGCTACCAGGGAGACGGGGAAACCTGCAGCCTCTACCCAGCTTCCCTCATCTGTGAACAGCGAATTGGCGGTAGGGGAGAGTCTGCTCCAAGCGGCCTGGAGTACATCTCCTCGGAAAGCCTGAGGGGTCTGAACCTCCCATATCTGTTCTCGGGGGAGGGCTCTGGAGGTCTCACCTATCCATTCTCGCAAAGAAGAGGAGACTGGCACGCCGCACACAGCTGCTCCCTTTTCGGTGGCTACTTGATATGTGCGCTCGATAAGCTCTTCGGAAGGAAAGGGGCGGGCGGCATCGTGGAAAGCAATGGTATAAGGCTCCTTGAGGAGCTCCATTTCTCTGAGGAAGTGAAGAGCAGCTTCTGTAGAGGCACTTCGGGTGGCTCCTCCGACGACGAAATGGAGGGCAGCTTTGGGTAGGAGATGGGTCAGAAGCCGTTTCGCCTCTGCGAAATGGGAGATAGGCAGTACGATTATAGCTGGGCTTTCGGGAGCTATTCTCAGGAAGGTTTCGACCGCGTGAGCTACAAGCGGCTTACCTCCTAATCTATAAAACTGCTTCGGGCGAGTCCCACCGAAGCGACTCCCTATCCCCGCAGCGAGTTGTACCCATATCCACATGAAAGCTTAGATGATCAACAAAAGGTCGCCATAACAGCCCCATTGGTATCCTTCTGAAAGGGCTGTTTCATACGCTTTGCGAACACGGAGATAGCCACCGAATGCAGCTGTGGCGATATATCCAGCTGACTTGGGTAGGTGAAACTGAGTCAAAAAAGCAGTAGGTATTTGCACTTTGTAGGGCGGGAAGATAAACTTCACTGTCCAATCTTCCCCTGCCTTGAGGTCTCCGTAGGCAGAAAGGCTGGATTCTACTGCTCGGAGGGCACTCACTCCAGCGAGAAGAATCCGTTTTCCTTGACGGCGGGCTTGGTTTACCCGATGCGCCGCCTCTTCTGTGATGTGATAGTACTCAGCATCCATGGAAAACTTGAAAAGGTCCTCCACTTCGATGCTTCGGAAGTTGGCGGTTCCTACATGAAGGGTTACGGGTACAAACTCTACGCCCTTTACTTCAAGTTCCCGCATGATGACCCGAGTGAAGGGCAGGCTTGCATCCGGTGCCTGTACAGAGCCTGTCACGCCATTCCACACAGGGCGGAAATCTCGATAGTCCTCTGGGCGATGGGGGCGCGTGATATAGCGTGGCAGAGCCATCTGTCCGATATCTTCGATAAGAGTGGCTAAAGACTCCCCTGGCGGGACGATGAAGCGGATAGCTCGCTCCCTACTTGTCGTATTGTCGACGACTTCTGCCATCAGAGGGCTATTCGGAAATTGGATTTTGTTGCCGACTCGGATTTTTCGGGCAGGCTCCACCATGGCATTCCATAGGTGAGACTCATGATCCAGTTCTCGTAGGAGGAGTACTTCTACGGGAGCAGTGCTGCGCTCTTTATGCCCCACAAGTAGGCATGGGAAAGGGAGAGAGTTGTTGTACACGATTACATCTCCTTCCCCAGCGAATTCGGGAATATCCGAAAAGCGCCGATGTTCGATCTCTCCTGACTCTCGATGAAGGACCATTAGTCGATTACTCCCCCGAGGCTGAGGAGGATACTGTGCGATTTGGCTCTCATTAAGCTCAAAGGCGTAGTCGGAGAGGCGGCTGCTCATATCTTTGCGGGCACAAAGTTACCATGTTTCGTCTCGCAGCTGAAATAGGGCGTCAGGCTGTCCGCAATACGAGTGCCCATCGGCGGCGATCCCTTCTCACCCTTCTGACGATCGGGGTAGGCATTTTCTCTGTAGCCTCTGTTCGGGTCTTCACGTATTCTATGGAAAGATCCATCATCGCTCGATTTGAGCGATTAGGAACCTCTACGGTGTATGTTCACCATTTCCCCTGGGGCTTTTCTGGAGGGGACTGGCGTCGATATCTGCGACGCCCTCGGATTTCTCTTATCGATTATGAGGCTGTACGAGAGGGATTGGGAAAAGAAGTGTGGGTAGCTCTCCGGTATGATAGGTATCAAGAAAAAATTCGCTATCAGAATCGGACCGAAGAAGCCCGAGTGATAGGGGTTACAGAGGATTTTATACAAGTATTTCCTCTGGAGATAAAATATGGACGGTATTTCCGTCCTGAGGAGTTGGCTAAGCCTACGCTCAAAGTGGTCGTAGGAAGTAAGCTATCGCGAGCGCTCACGGGCTCTGAGGATGTCACAGGCATCCTGCTCTGGTATGAAGGTCGTCCGATCCAAGTGATCGGGGTTCTTTCTCCCCAAGGGAGTTTTGGAGGGGACATGGATTGGGCGTTCTTGGTGCCTTTTCCTTTGCTGTTTAAGCTGTATGGTATGGAACGGTTTAGTGGAGAACGGACTCTTCTGGTTCGAGCAAAGGAGCCAGATCGCCTTCCTATAGATTTATTGGAAACCCGGGTGAGGGGTCTCCTTCGACAGGCTCGTCGGCTTCCTCCTCGAGCAGAGGATACGTTTTCGATTAATCGGCAGGATGCGCTTCTCTCCCAGGTGCGAGAGATAACAGGATATGTTCAGCTGGTGGGGTTTTTTATTGCGGGATTTTCATTATTAGTAGGGGGGATAGGAGTAGCGAATGTGCTGTATATCGCCGTGCGAGAACGAAGGGGGGAGATAGGTATCCAACGAGCGATGGGAGCGCCGAAAGGATTCATTTTGGGTACTTTTCTAACAGAGGGGGTCTTGCTGACCTTGACGGGTGGTGCGATAGGCCTGTTTCTTACGGGAGGGCTCACCGTGGTTCTTTCTGGATGGGCGGCTCAGGAGGGTTTGATCTTGGCAGTCTCTCTCGCTGACCTGGGATGGACCTTATTTGTGACGGTTTTCTTGGGGCTTCTGGCTGCTATCGCTCCCGCCTGGCATGCAGCCCGATTACATCCCATTGAAGCCATTCGCACCGCTACGTAGATGGAGCTTTCAGCCGTTCTCATAACGTATAATGAGGCCCACCGCATTCGACCTACCCTCGAGGCGCTACAAGGGTGGGTGGATGAAATAGTTATCGTAGATAGTGGTTCGACAGATTCGACTCGGGAAATAGCTTGTGCTTTCCCTGGAGTGCGGTGGTATGAGCGGACTTTTATGGGGTATGGGCCCCAGAAGAATTATGCCAACCGCTTAGCTTCGGGGCGCTACATCCTCTCTATAGATGCTGATGAAGTGGTGTCTCCTGAGCTAAGAGAGGCGATAGTCGCTGAAAAAGGCCGGTGGAGTGCACAGGCATACAGTTTGCTTCGTGTGGCTATCTATTGTGGAGCACCTGTGCGGGCGGGGGATTGGTATCCAGACTGGAAGGTGCGATTATTTGCTCGAGAGATAGCCCACTGGGATGAAGCTCCCGTGCACGAGCGGCTGATTCTTTCTGATTCAGTTCGTCCTAAGCGACTGTCTGGCGAGCTGTGGCATTATAGTTACCATACTGTGGCGGAGCATGTGGTTCGCAATAGCTATTATGCGAGATTGGGTGCAGAGGTTCTATATGCACAGGGACGGCGTGTTTGTTGGATGCGCCCTTTCCTAAAAGGGACAGCCCGTTTTATCAAGAGCCTCTTTCTAAAAGGAGGATGGAGGTTAGGATGGAGAGGATGGGCTATAGCTTTTATCGGCGCAGAGGCCTATTTCCTGCGGGAGATATATTTAGCAGAGCGGTATGCACAGGGGGAGGAGATAAAGTCTCTCTCCTGAAGCGCTCAAATGGTGCGAGCAGTAAGCGGAAGGAAAGGAAGAGCATTGGGCATTTATTTTTGCCCGAGATGCGCTTCTGGATGTATGTCCTACTGGCTCTGTGGAAAGGAGGAAGTGGTTGGGCTCAGTCCGTACGAGCTATTTTCCCACAGAGCTCCTCATCTATAAACTGGCAAGTCCTTTTAGAAGATCCGGCTCGCGATGCGTACCAGAAACCAGATGAGCTGTTAGATTGGGTAGATGAGCAAGTGGGAGGACTTCGCGGAAAAAAGGTGTATGACCTGGGTGCGGGAACAGGGTATTTTAGCTATCGTTTTATCAAACGAGGAGCTTCTGTTATCGCGGTCGATATAGAAGATAGCCTACTTAGGTACATGGAGCGACGGCGAGATAGCTTGGGTATCTCCCCTAAGCAGTGGCAGATTCGAAAGGTGAAGCCAGATCGCCCCGATCTTGTCCGGGGAGAGGTAGACATAGTTTTCCTTGCCAATGTCTATCACCATCTTTCTCATCGTGTAGCCTATCTCCGGCAGTTACATGCCGCTTTGCCGAAGAGCGGGAAAATAGTGATCATAGAATGGGTTCCCCGTTCGACCCCAGTGGGTCCACCGGTCGGGCAGCGGCTTTTTCCTGCCCAGGTGGAAAATGAATTGCAAAGGGCGGGGTTTTCGGAGGTTTCTCTTCGAGAGGATTTGCTGCCATACCATTATATTTTGATAGGGCAGCCCTGAGGATAAATTGGGGAACTCGTTGTTTCGGTTTCTCCATACCTTTGCACCAGTATGCGTGCAATAACATTCTCACTGGTTGCGTGCGTCGGTTTTCTCCTCGCACAAAAGCCGACTGGAGGTACTGTAACAGGTGAAGTCGCTCTCAACGGAGCCATCAACAACATCAACATCGGCTTAGTTCAAGGAGCGCGTGTTCGTTACTTCTTGGGGGATAACCTTGCGGTTCGCCTGGGAGTAGGGATCGCTACGCGAAGCGAAACCGATAAGGCCTATGAGAATCCCGATGGAACCGGAGGAGTGGGGGAGGAAAAAGAGACCTACTCCAGCTTCTCCCTGCTCCCAGGGGTAGAGTACCACTTTGCGGGAGGGGAAAAGCTCTCCACTTTCGCTGGTGCGTATCTCTTTCTGGACCTCGAAAGTGCGAAGACGACTCGTAGCAACTATGCTGCGGGTGCATATGCTGCCAACTTCTCCCAAACTGTCTCAGGGCAATCTTCTTTCGGCCGGAAAGGGACGACCTTTGGCTTAGGGCTGTATTCTGGCTTTGACTGGTATTTTGTAGAGAAGCTGTATTTAGGGGTTGAATGGGGACTTATCTTTGGCTCAACAAGTCAAGGGGATGTGGTTACAGAAACCTCGGTAGGGGGCACAACCACGAAAACAGTACAGGCAGGTGGTCGAGGCTCTGGCCTCCTGGTCAATGCCTTAGGTGCCCTTCGTTTGGGGTATCAGTTCTAAGCCCACACGCTATAACCTACTCATAGATCGAAGGGGGGCATAAGCCCCCCTTTTTCTTTTGGAAAGATCCCCCTTCTTTTATTTTCATTTGAGAATAAAAATTTGCTGTATCTTTGTGGTAAGAGGTGCCTATGGAATCGGTCGATGACAGAGAGAAAGAATTTGTCCCGTATGGGAGCTTGGCCTTTTTTGGCCTGCTTGTACTGATGACGATTCTCATATGGTTTGCGAGTTACTTCCTGATGCTCAAACGAGGGTAGGCTATGGATCGGCTCGAGAAAATCGTCCTTGTCTTCTCTGCGGGTTTGCTGGGGATATTTTTCTTAGCCCTGTTGGCTGCGGCTCGTCTGCAGGCTATCGATGTGCCTCCTTGCTTGCCTCCAGAGGTCAAGCCTTTTTCCGCAGGACGCGTCGATACACTTCCTGACGGGACTCGTCAGCTCTTTTACGTAGCTCGGATGTGGCGGTTTGAGCCTGAGATAGTGGAAGTCCCCGTAGGGAAGCCGGTCGATATCTTCCTCAGTGCAGGAGATGTCACTCACGGCTTCTATCTCAGCTGGACGAATACCAATCTGATGGCTATCCCAGGTGCTGTAAATGCTTATACAGTCAAGATAGAAAAGCCGGGGATATATCCGATTATTTGTCATGAGTATTGCGGCTCTGCTCATCAGAATATGGTTGCGTACATCCTTGCTAAATGACTGGGCCTATGAATCCTACGAAAAATACTTTCTCTGTGGCACCGCTCTCGCGAGTGCTCATGATCATAGAAGTGGTTCTGCCTATCGCTCTGCTGGTACTTGGCATCTATCATGGCTTCTTACAGGCCCTGTATCGGGCGGGGGTGATTCAAAGTAGCAGCTTCATGGGGCTGGGCTATTACCAAGGGCTCACCCTGCATGGGGTAGTGAATGCCATCGTCCTGACGACTTTCTTCGGAGTGGCCCTTGGGAATGGGATTATGCAGTATTACTTACGTAAGCCTCTTATCCCTTGGGTACACGCTGCCTCCACAGGATTGATGGTGGGGGGTACTCTTATCGCAGCAGTACCTATGTTGGTGGGCTTGGCAGACGTGCTCTATACTTTTTATCCGCCTTTGAGGGCTCATCCTGCCTTTTACATAGGGGCTACTCTGCTTGTAGTTGGCTCTTGGGTTGCCTTTTTTGGGTGGCTACCCCTTCTTCAGCGGTGGATACGGGAGAATCCGGGTATGCCACTTCCGTTGGCGGTATTGGGTATGCTAATAACTTTTCTCATCTGGTTTCTCTGCACGATCCCCCTTGCTATCGAAGTGCTTTTCATGCTTATACCATGGTCTCTGGGATGGATAGATACGATTAATATCCCTTTAGCTCGTACGCTTTTCTGGTTTTTTGGGCATCCATTGGTGTATTTCTGGCTTTTACCTGCCTATGTGATCTATTATGTGATGTTGCCGAAAGTAGCAGGGGGGAAGTTATATTCTCCTTATGCAGCCCGGCTTGCTTTTCTTCTCTTTTTAGTTTTGAGTATACCCGTAGGACTGCATCATCAATACACGGAGCCTGGTTTTGATAGAGTATGGAAGGCCCTGCATGCTTTACTCACGTTTGGGGTGGCTATCCCCAGCTTTATGACGGCATTTACGGTCTCTGCTTCTTTGGAGTATGCAGGTGTACAGAGGGGGGGGCGTGGTCTCTTTGGATGGATAGGGAAGCTTCCCTGGTTGGATGCCAATCGGCCTCTTTTTGCGTACAGCATAGCGGGGCTGCTTATATTCGTTTTTGGGGGTATCACGGGGCTGGTGAACGCCTCCTACAACATGAATCAGACTATCCACAACACAGGGTTCATTTCAGGGCATTTTCATATGACGGTGGGAGGCCCTGTTTTTCTCATCATTCTGGGAATGTCTTTAGAGTTATTTTCCCAGCTCACGGGGAAGCCCATCCGAGGGAGAGGGTGGAATGTGGCTGTCCCTTATCTGTGGATGTTGGGTCTTTTTATTTTTTCTCCGGCGATGATGTATGGGGGGCTTCTTGGGCAGCCCCGCCGTACGAATATGGGGCTGTCTTATTTAGACCCGAGTTCTCCTCATTTCCGTGCGGATTGGGTGCCTACCGCACTTCTGACAGGGATCGGGGCGGCGATTATGACATTGGCGTTTGTAATCTACTTAGGTGTGTGGATCGCCACGATAGCAGGAGCGGTACGGCATTCTGTCGGGGAGTTATCTTTCCCGACGGCAGAGTATGTGCACGGAGATGCTCCGACTACCTCTGTCGTTGCACGTTTGCGTCCCTGGCTTGTGATAGCTCTGCTGCTGATCCTCGTTTCGTATTGGGTTCCTCTGCAGCAGGCGTTTCGTGCATCGGAGGGGGCTGCCCCTTATGCTCCTGACAATCCAGTTCCCCTTATCCAAGTGGAAAAATGAAATCGCTTGGGTTTCTGTGGGGAGGTATCGGAATAGCGGGTGCGGTTGCAGGCGGATGGTGGTGGTATGAGCGAGAGGTGGTACCCCCCCCTCAACGTCCTGATTCTATCTGGCCTGTGGTGGCGGCTTATCATCTCCGCGACGGGCAAGGGGTGCCTGTATCTTTGACGGCCGTTGAAGGAAAGGTAGTCCTTCTCACGTTTGTCTATACTCGATGTGCATCTGTCTGCCCTCGCTTACAGGGTCGCATTCGAGAGGTTCTGGCTGCGCTACCTCCCTCTTCGGGAGTGGTAGCTCTCTCTCTATCTCTTGATCCCGAAAGGGATACGGCGGGGTTCCTTTCCGCGTATGCCCAGAGTTATGCAGTACCTGGGCATACTTGGTTTTACTGGCGGCCTTCGGACCAGCGATGGGCTTTACAACTCGCTCGTTCGGTCTTCAATCTTACGGCGGTTCCATTAGAGGGGGAGGAGATATTGCATTCTGATGCGATATTTCTTATTGATTGCGAGGGGCGGGTGCGAGGGGTTTATTCTTCTGAGGATTCTCGGATTCTGACACACACGAAAAAACTTTTACGCGTATGTGGTACACCTTCTTGAGCGGTATAGCTTTTATCGGATGGGTGTGGGGGCAGGGAGCTCTTGCTCGAGGGGAGGGTATCTTTCAACAGCGCTGTGCGGCTTGTCACAAACTCGAGCAGAAGTTGATAGGTCCTCCTTTAGCACGTATTCAAGAGCGGCGCTCTAAGGAATGGTTTCTCCGCTTTGTGGCGAACTCTCAGGCGATGGTGCAGGGAGGAGATGCCCAAGCTGTAGCCATCTACAGGGAGTATAACCAGCAGGTCATGCCTCCTTTCCCAGATCTGGGAGATCAAGAACTAAATGCTCTGTGGGAGTATCTCAATAGTGTAAGCTCTCCTCCTAATGCTGCTTCAGGGGGAGGGGGAGGAGTAGCTGAGGCCATGAAAAATAGCGTATATCCAGGTGAAACCCGTCCGATGAGCAAGGAGGCTTTTCTATTCTTGCGGCAGACGTTTTGGCTCTTAGTGGGAGGGGCTGTATTAGTTGCTCTTTTCCTGGGCCTGGTGATTTCCTTCGTGAGTGAGCGGCAGGGGTCTCCCAGGGAATCTAAGGGATGAGAGGGCGGCATAGACTTGGAGATACCGGCTGAGGCCTACTTCGAGGGAGAGGAGGGGCTGGCTAGAAGAGCGAGGTGAGCCCTCCCTCCCTCTTCTTTGATGGGTTTCAAGGAGTGTCTGAATAATGGGTGCATAAGCTTCAGGGGTCGTTTGCGGGCACAGATAGAGGCCTTCTATCATTTGTGCGAGGCGAAGATTATCTCCTAAGTCTGCCTGGGCTACGACAGGTATATTCATGGCCAATAGTTCTGCGATGCGAGTGGGTGAGCTTCCTTTCCGACTGAAACCAGGTTTGCAAAAGATAATAGAGGCATCGAGGGCTGTTAGGTATTGGGGGAGTTCTTCTCTTGAAAGTAGCTGGATGCGGAGGTTTTCTGAAGGGATTCCTTTAGCTGAAGCGGCTGAGCGTATTTTTTCTGGGGAGGCAGGGGTGTAAAAAACCATAAAGCTGTTAGGTTCTACCTTTTGAAGCTGAGAAAAGAAATGGAGCATCTCGTCGAGCTCATACAGAGGGCCTATAGACCCCACATACCCCAACACGAAGGCGGATAGGGGGATGTGAAGTCTTTCTCGAATAGCCTTTCGGACTGCTGGATAGGCCTCTTCCGGCAGGTAGAAGTGAGAATAGTCGGCTGTACACGGTATTACGCTGACCTGAGAAGGAGAGAGTCCCCACCCTTGGAGCGTTTCTTTTGCGGCTTCTGTAAGGACGACGATAGCAGAAGCAGAAGAGAGCATTTGTGCTTCTCTCCGCTTCCAGAGGCGATATAATGCGTTGAAGAAAGGGTTGTGGGCGGGCCACGCTCCCGTTTCTCGTTTCTCATCCGCCCAAAATCCTCTCATGTCGAAAATCCAAGGAAGTCGATAGCGGTTGGATAGGCGATGCGCAATCCAACCGGCTACGTAGCTTCTCGCATGAAGGAATGCTATCTGCTTCTGAAGGACGATCTGCCGAGCTGCTCGATAAAAACGCAGAGTGTCATAGGCCTTCGCCAAGAAAGGGGGACGCCGGGTGAAGGAAAGAGGCGTCCAGGCCATGCCTTCTTTTCGCAGTTTGGCTCGAAGCTGATGCCCCATCTTTCGCCATCGGTCCTGCTTCTCGAAGCTAAGAATATGAAAAGAGACCCCGCTTTCTCGATGAAGTCCGCTGAGATAAGGAAGGATCTGAGACTGACCCAGTGGGTCCAGGAGACCATCATACGTCAAGTATAGCACCTCCATGACGCAAAAGTACGGTAGGCGAAAAACTCACTATTGTATCTTTGCTGCAAATATTTCCCCAGTGGAGGGGATAGCGCATGGAGGGCCAGAAGGCCTTCTTTTTTGAAGTGGCTTCGCATGATTTCTGCGGTTAGTTGCTTCACGATACGGCAGTATTGGGAGTCTCTGCAGTGACCGCCAGCCCTGCGAGGACGGAGGAGACTCTCCTCGTTCTTTTCTATTTGCATAAATGTTGTAATTTTGCTCCAATATGAATCGAATCACGCATTTCCTATCGCTGACTGGGCTTGGAGTAGTTTTTTCTCTCTCTGCCTGTAAGAAAAAGAAAGAGGATGACCACAGCCATGGACCTACCCCTTCCTCCCCTTCTACTCGATGGGTAGAGTTGGGGCATGGCCATTCGGCAGACGATGAGTATCACGTAGATCTGTATGCAGAGCTCCCTACTGGGCGCGACTCTCTCTGGGAAGGGTATAATCGCTTCCGGGTGCGCATTAGACGAGGGCAGACGGGGTCCGTATATGCAGGCACGGACGTCCGACTCTGGCCGATGATGTATATGATGGGGCACAGTCACTCTTGTCCCGTAGAGCAGATTTCAGGGGGGCCAAATGCCGAGGGTTTCTATGAGGGAGCTGCTTTCTTCCAGATGCCTACCACGGTGGTGAATGGCCAGGTTACTGAGCCCTGGAAGATGCACGTGCTTATCGGAAACCAAGACACAGCGACCATCGAGATCCGAGTCAATCCCCACCCCAATGGTTGGGTCCGTCGAAAGCGATTTCAGCCCGCCGATGTCCGGCTCCTCTATGAGATGCGACCAGCTCGTTTAGCCACGGGCTCCCAAGATGTCACCTTTTATGTTTACCAACGCAACACGTCCCTTCCCCACGAAGATCCGAATGGCTTCCCTGCCACGACCGATCTCAGGGTGCATCTGAAAACCTGGATGCCTTCGATGGGGCACGGGGCCGAGGGGACTCAAGACGCACTGCCTGTCTCTGGTAAACCGGGCCACTATGCAGGCAAACTCGGTTTTAATATGACGGGAGATTGGGAGGTCTATGCGGCATTCATCCGCGGGAATGATACGCTGGGTCGAGATACATTTAGATTAAACTTCTAAAGGGTTTTTCCTTTCCGCGTGAGTTTTAGGGGGAAGTAAAGAAAAAAACTCCCCCCATTCCTTTTGAAGGGAAGGGTTGGAGAGAGGGCGTTATGGTCGGCTTTTTTGCACTACCTGGGGAGAGAAGGAAGAGTAGCCATCGCAGACAGTTCGTGGGAAGGGTGACCTGAATCAGCCTTATGGTCCAGCTGCGCTCCAAGCCTGGAGCACAGGACACAGCCTCGAGAACCTTATAACCACTATTCCAGGGATAAACGCGCCATCACAAACTGCCCAGTCCGCCCTCTGGTGTACGCGATAAGTCCCTCCGTATTCGTTAGTTGGCGGGTTAGTTTGCGGTAGAAGGCATCTGAACTGCGGAAACCCTGGATAAAGGGCCGGGGTGGCGACGCCTCTCCCCCTTCCTCTACCGTCACCAGAAATACTTGATTTCCTACACCTCGAGCATATCCTCGGTAAAAGAAGAACAGCCGTTCAGGCCCGACTACCAGAGCATAGGAAAGTTCGGTATCACTGGTCCCGGTTTGGCTTTTAGGGATGACTCGAAACCAATCTAACCTTCCCAAAGAGTCCACAGCGAAAATGACAATATCATCATAGTGGTAGGTCTCCTGGGTGTACCAAAACCCGTAAAAATCTCGAAAGGTGGTTGTGGTGATGTAGAACTGCTCTCCGATGAGAAGAACACCTCCATCGGCTCGCGGGATAAGGTGGTCCAGATATAAGTCTGGTATTCCTCTTCCTCGCGCGATCTGTCGCTCTGAGAGGAAACGCTGGAGTACATCATTGGGTAGAGCCAGCTGTTGTATGCCGGAGAGAAAAAATCCCATGCCTTCTACTCGGGCAAAGACAAGCCCCTGTACCTGGGAGGAGCCACGTCGTAGGGAGTAGAATCCTGCGATCCGGGCCCCTCCTCCGCGCTCTATGCGAAACATGGGCTCTATAAGATATACCCCTTCTATCTCGAGAGGTACACTTAGTGTCAGCTGTTCGGTAGGAATATGCTTGAAGAGATAGTATTGAGGGTAAGGTTTGTCCGGCACCCGAACCGCTCCGAGGGCAAAGAGGTGACCTTCATGACTGGGCTGAATGGCTCTCCGCACTTCCAGGTCTTTTTCTCGATAGGGAAAGATCCATTCCCCCGCATAGTTGGTATCGGGCCCAATAAGGTAAAATATAATCCGGTCTGAGCTATCTGCAGGTAATCGTGCAGCTACGCTAAGACAGGCATAGCGACGATTAGGCGCATACGTCAGTTCTACTCGAGCGCTGCGGCTCACAGGTTCTACCGTGAGGAGCTTGCTTCCTCGTCGATAAAAGCGGCCTTCCAAATCTGTCATGTATCCGTAGAGGGTCCTTCGGTTTCCCTCTTCCTTTTGAGTAAATACCCATACCTGTGTGTCTATGACGGCTAAATGGAGAAGCTCCTCCCCAGTGCTCTGCTCAAATAGGTCTTCTGACCACTCGTGATGGAAGTCTGCATCGTATTTATGAAGGGCAAACGTGCGGATAGACGTGGGGGACTTGTAGGAAACCGTTACGAGCCCCCCATCCGCTTGTACGTACTCCGCTCGGAGAGGGCGGGGCTGACGTTTGTCTAACGCGAGCTCTGCCACTATGGTCTGATTCCACAGAAAGCCCAGAATGAGGGGCAGCGAGGTCATGCTCCAAAGTTACCGGAGAGGAGTTTCCAGAGGAAGCTGTAATCCCTGTTGGTGCCAGCTACTGAGGAAGGAAAAAGCTTCTGGAGAAAGATATCCCGCCTCTCTCCAGTAAAGTAGAGCTCGAGGGAAGGTGAGAAGGGCATGAAGCGGATAAGGGAAAGGAGCCTGCCCCGGGGCATCATAGCTCCATAGAACCGCTATGGCAGCTATGGGATATCCCTCTCGAAGGAGTGCATCGGCCGCTTGCCGAAGGCTCCCGCCCGTAGAGAGTAGATCTTCCACGAGAAGGACAGAACCGGGGGGAGAAGGAAGCCCCTCTATTTGTTTGCCGAGGCCATGCGATTTTACTTGGGGGCGTACATACCCTATGGGCAAACGGAGAAGACTTCCTATCCAGGCTGCCCAAGCTATCCCGCCTGTAGCTACTCCTACTATCGCCTTGCATGAAATGGCCCGAGACTGAATCATACGAGCCATTTCCTCTGTGACCCATTCCCTCCAGGAGGGATAGGATAATAAGCGCCGATGGTCGACATAGAGCGGACTTTCTTTCCCAGAAGCCCACACAAACCACGGAGGAGAAGTACGAACCTGGACGATTTGTTCTTGCCACAGAAAACAGGCGTAGGATTCGAGAGACACAGTGCAAAAAAAAGAAGCCCGCCGAAGAACGGCGGGCTTTTCATCGCAGTCTTTCAAAAGGCTATTACTTCACCTCGATGCGAGCGGACTGCGCTTTCTTCTCGTCTTTAGGGAGATGCAATTTCAAGATACCATCTGCATACTCCGCCGAGATGCTGTCCGCTTTTACGTCGTCAGGGAGCAGGAAGCTTCGCATGAAGGAGCCATACTGGGTCTCTACCCGATGATAGGTTTTCTTGTCCCCTTCTTCTTTCTGAAACTTCCGCTCACCAGAAACCGTAAGACGGCCTTCCGTAAGTTCTACTTTGAAATCTTCTCGCTTCATTCCTGGGGCAGCGACGTGGATCTCGTAGGATTTGTCGGTTTCTACGATGTCTACCCGAGGAACGAAGGTTTCCAGGCGAGTGAAGTTGCTCGCTGTTTCGTTGAACATGCGTTCAACTACCTCTTGCAGAGTCCGCATCCGCTCAGGGAGCGTTTCGGTCCAGTCCATCAATCTGACTAAGCTACTCATAGGTGCCTCCTTTTTTTGCGTTGTTTGCATAGTCAAACTAAGGCATAAGTTATGCCTATGCCGTTCTTTCGCCGCAATGGCAGGATTTTTTGTCGAGCTGGCAGACTCCGCTGGCAGGCTGACCGAAGGCTGTATTTTTGCTATAATTTTTTTCGTTATGACAGGGGTCGGCTTCAAAGACTACTATGCTATATTAGGAGTGAGCCGAGGGGCTTCCCAGGATGAGATAAAAAAAGCTTACCGACGATTAGCTCGTAAGTATCACCCCGATGCAAACCCTGGCGACAAAGCGGCGGAGGAGAAATTCAAGGAGGTGCAAGAGGCCTATCAAGTTCTCAGCAACCCAGAAACCCGGGCCAAATACGACCAGTTGGGAGCGAACTGGAGAGAGTACGAACGAGTAGCCCAGGGGGCTGAAAGAGGTGGATTTACAGGGTGGGAACATATGGGTGGGTTTGAGGGGTTCTCCGACTTCTTTCGCATGTTTTTTGGCGAGGATATCCTCCGCCAGCGGCGAGATATAGAGGCTACTTTGCCCGTATCCTTAGAAGAGCTGTACCGGGGAGCAAAGAAAACCTTTCGCATAGGAGGACAGGTAGTAGAACTGGCATTGAAGCCGGGGACATCCCCTCAGAGTCGCCTCCGTGTCAAAGGCAAAGCCCCTGGAGGCGGAGATATTTTGCTGCGACTGGAGCTCCAGCCGCATCCTCGCTTTTCTCTCAAGGGACGTGATCTGCATTCTGTACTGGAAGTGCCGTTATACACGGCTCTTTTGGGAGGGACTGTGGAGTTTACACACATAGATGGCCAGCGCCTTCGTTTGACTTTGCCCGCTGAGACTCCAAACGGCCATATTCTCCGTTTGCGTGGAAAGGGATGGCCAGGTACTCCTCCCGGTGATTTGTACTTAGAGGTGTCCCTCCAGATCCCACGCAACCTTACTGAACGAGAAAAAGAGCTTTTCCAAGAGCTACGAAGACTGAGACCCACCTAAGCGTAGGAGCACGAGGGGAAAGAATCGCTGCTGCTTACCTTCGTAAGCGAGGGTATTGTCTCCTTTTCCAAAACTGGCGTAAAGGCAGCCATGAGATCGATTTTGTGGCGTGGCAAGCAGGTGAGCTGGTCTTCGTAGAGGTGCGAACTCTCTCTGCACGAGTGTCTGGGCCACCAGAGGCTACCATCGGCCTTCAAAAGCAGAGGAGCCTCCTCCGTGCTGTGGAAAGCTTTCTTGCAGAGTATCCAGCATATGAACGCCTGCCAGCTCGTATGGATGTGTTGGCTGTACGGCTTACCCGTCCTGTCGAACTGTTGCTTTATCAAGATGCTTTCAGGTAAGCTTACGAGATGGCTTGTAGCCGATAAAGGCGAGCATACAATCCTGCTCGCTGTAAGAGGCTATCATGGGTTCCCTCCTCAACGATCTGCCCCTCATTCAGTACATAGATCCAGTCCGCATGTCGTACCGTAGAGAGGCGATGAGCGATGAGAATAAGAGTATAACTCCGTGGGATAAGGGTCAGTGCCTCGTGGATGCGAGATTCAGATTCGCTGTCTAAGGCAGAAGTAGCTTCATCTAAAATAAGAAGCTGAGGCTGTCGATAGAGGGCACGAGCCAGAGCGATTCGTTGCCGTTGCCCCCCAGAAAATCGCTGTCCTC
>JANZYW010000022.1 GCA_026413325.1 Bacteroidia bacterium
ATGGTACCCAATGTGTATGGAATGAGCCAACATGCTTCTGCCTTGATTACCACAAAGCCCTATTTCAGTTCTAGTCGCTATCTGCTTACGATGAGTCATTTCCCACGGGGGGCGTGGTGCGAACGGTGGGACGCCCTTTTCTGGAGATGGGTAGGTCGGCACCAAGCAGGACTTGCTGCGTATCCTCGTCTAAAGGGGCTGCTCCGGCATCTCAGGGAGCGTTTTCCCTCCGCTGCTTCGAACTCGGATGCGTAAGCTATTCAATACTACGGTTAGGGAGCTCATGGACATGAGGAGTGCACTCAGGCTAGGGGAAACGTACAAGCCGGGAAAGAGTCCCATCGCTAAGGGGAGCGCAACCAGATTGTATCCGAAAGCCCAGCCTAAGTTTTGGGCGATGATACGCCGTAGGCGTAGACTCAGCTCATAGAGGGCTGGTAAGGCTGTCTCGGTATCATGGAGGAGAGCGATACCTGCGCTTTGCGTCGCAGGGCCTGCACTTCTGTGCACAGCTATCCCAACGTAAGCCGCACGAAGCGCCAATGCATCATTGAGGCCATCTCCCACAAAAACGATTTTTTCTCCTTGTTTTTGCCGCTCTTCGATCCACTGGGCTTTCTCGAAGGGGGAGAGATTAATGTATATCTCATCGAACCCGAGCTTTTCTCCTAATTCCTTTCCGCTTAGAGAAGGGTCTCCTGTCAGAAGTACTAACTTTTTTCCTTCTCGCTTAAGATGCTTCAAGAAGGAGATAAGACGCTTTCTGGGAGGGTCGCTAAAGGTGAAGACTCCGATGAGCTTTTTTTCCGTGGCAGCTGCGACGGCCGTTGTGGAAGGAATAGATAGATTTGGATGTTTTTCTGCGATCCACGTGGGATTTCCGATAAAGATTTTTTCGGTGGGGAGAGTAGCGACGATCCCCCGGCCGGGTAGCTCGACGTAGGCGAATACTTCGAGAGGCTCTGGTGCGGTCTCCTTCTCTAAGTAGCTTGCCAAAGCCTGAGAAAGGGGATGCAGGCTTCTTTGGGTGAGGGAAAGGAGCTTTCCTGCGTACTCGGGTGCATTCCAGGAGAGGGCGTGTACCTGAGCATGTCCTTCTGTGAGCGTACCTGTTTTATCGAAGGCCCACGTGGTTGCTAAGGGAAGATTCTCGAGCTGTGCAATCTCTCGCAGGAGCATCTGTGATCGCGCTGCGCCGCCGATAGCCATCTGTACAGCAAGTGGGGTAGCAAGACCTAAGGCGCAAGGGCAGGAAATGACTAAAACGCTTAGGGCTCTTTCCCAGGCGAAAAACATGTTTTCTCCTCGTCCTATGTGATAAAAAATGGTAGCAGCGGCAAGGGTAAGTACCAGCGGTATGAAATAAGCCGAAACCTTATCAGCTAAGCGCTGGGCCCGAGCTTGACTGCTTTGAGCCTTTTGGAGTCGAGCGATGAGCTGAGCTAAGAAAGTGCCTTGAGCTGACACTTCAGCCCTAATCAGGAGGCGACTGGAAAGATTCCGTGTACCGGCCCAGACTTGAGCTGAGGGCCCTTTTTCCGTCGGCAAGCTTTCTCCTGTCAGAAGGCTTTCCTCTATAAAGCTGGTTCCTTCTATGATCCTGCCATCGATCGGGAAGGTCTCCTGCGGCTCCACCTGTAGGACGTCGCCAGGCTTAATCTCGGTGGTGGAGATGATCTCTACTTGGTTATCGACGAGTCTGCGTGCGGTGGGGGCTGCCAAAGTAGAGAGGGTGCCTAAAACAGACTGGGTTCGATAGCGAGCTTTTTCTTCTAAATAACGACCGATGAGGACGAAAAACAGGATCTCCGCCGCTGCGGTGATGGCATGTCCAGGTTGCTCCTGTAGCATTTCCAGGGAGCCTAAGGCGATGCTGCCTATGAGTCCTACGGTGATGAGGCTATCCATCGTAAGCTGCCTTACCCGCAGCTGCTGCCAGGCTGGTCGCCAAAAGTGCCGTCCCACCCAAATCACCAGAGGAAGGCTCAGCAAGAAGTATATCTGTCCCAGGAAAGAGAAAAAAGACCAATGGGGTGCCACATGTACTATCATGCCAAAGGCGGCAGTAGCCCCCATGATCCAGAGCTTATTTCTCATTTTCCGAAGAAAACGTTCCTGAGCCAGCAGCTGAGTATGTGCATCTTGTATGAGTTCGTATCCTGCGGGTGAGATGGCGGCTTTGAGCACTTCATAGGGTGCTTTTTCGGGTTCGTGGACGATGAGCACTTCTTGTGTATTGAAGTATACCTCGACTTTTTCCACGCCAGGTACCTGTTGGAGGAGGGTCTGTACGCTGGCGGCACAGCTCTGACAGGTCATCCCCACAACTTTATAGGTTGCCTCCACTGAGGCCATAGGCTACTTGCAAAGGTTCAAAGAGTTCTTGTTATACCCAAATTAACAAACATAAGGGAAGCTGCTAAGAGTGTGCGTTGATCTGTCCTCCCGGCGCATTCGGGGAGCGAAAGACATCTTATCGGGTGCATCCTCTTTTTTGCTGGAAGGGGCAAGGCTGAATGGGGGGAAGCAGTAAACAGTGCTTGTGCGGAAAAACCTTCGGTTCAGGAGAGCTTTACAAAGCCGCTGTTTCGTAGTGAGAAAGAAGAGGGAGAATAGAATCTGATCTAAAGGTGGCCCGATAAAAGGTCTTCTCCGGCTAAGGGTGAAAAAAGTGTCGCTGCTTCTTCTCACCTTGACTCGCTGCTGCATAGGTTTCATCTGTCTTTGCTACAGCTCATTCGCTATTGGGTCAGGCTCCGCTTCAATTGTACATGATCAAGGGTCGCCAAGGAAACTGGATGATCTTTCTGAGATAGGGCCGTTAGGGAAAGCTCGCAAAAATCAGGCTCTGCAGAGGGGGTAGCCCCCTGGTGCGGTTTGGATGATGCGGCTATTCAGTCGTCCTTTCTTTGCGTGCCATGGGAGTATGCACGAGTTCAGCCCCATGTCGTGTAGAAAGCGGAGAGAGGGGGATTCGAACCCCCGAGCCCGCTTGAGGCGAGCTACCTGATTTCGAGTCAGGCCCGTTCGACCACTCCGGCATCTCTCCTCAGCGAAAGTACAAACTTTGCGGGCATATGGCTTTGGCATGTGGTATCGTTGGGCTCCCCAATGTAGGCAAGTCTACGCTATTTAATGCTTTGTCGGGAGCTGCTCTGGCAGCTGCGGCGAACTATCCTTTTTGCACGATAGAACCGAATCGAGCTGTCGTTCCCGTCCCGGATCCTCGTTTAGAGCAGCTTAGCCAGATAGTACCCACTGAGAAGATTACTCCCACCACTCTTACGGTGGTAGATATAGCCGGTCTGGTTCGGGGAGCCCATGCGGGTCAGGGCCTGGGGAATCAGTTCCTCTCTCACATTCGAGAAGTACAAGCGATCATCCATGTCTTGCGTTGTTTCGAGGATCCCGACATCGTCCATGTCGAAGGACACCCCGATCCCCTACGCGACAAGGAGATTGTGGAGCTGGAGTTGCAGCTTAAGGATTTGGAGACTCTGCAACGAGTGATACCTCGCTTGGAACGCGAAGTTCGCATAGCTGTGAATCCAGAAGCGGCTCGTCGTTTGCAAGCGCTCCTCAAAGCGGAGGCTCACCTGTCTCGCGCCCAGAACCTTCGAACGCTTCCTCTGGAAGAAGCAGAGCGGTCGTATTTAGAGGAGCTGCATTTATTGACGCTGAAGCCTGTGCTGTACGTGGCAAATGTGGATGAAAAGAGCCTCCCTGAGGGAAACGCACTGAGCCAAGCTGTGCAAAAAGCCGCAGAAAAGGAAGAGGCGTCCTCTTTAGTCTTGTGTGCAGCGGTAGAAGCGCAAATCGCCACTTTGCCTCCAGAAGAACGAGCAGATTTTCTTAGCTTGTACGGCTTGAGGGAACCAGCACTTCCGCAGCTTATCCGAGAGGCATACCGATTACTGGGGCTGATCACTTTTTTCACCGCTGGTCCTAAGGAGATACGAGCTTGGACCATCCATGCAGGTACTTTAGCTCCTGAAGCTGCAGGTCAAATTCATTCGGATATGGAGCGAGGTTTTATCCGGGCAGAGGTCATAGCTTTTAAGGACTACATTCAGTATGGGGGGGAAGAAGGAGCTAAAGATGCGGGCAAACTTCGATTAGAGGGGCGAGAATACGAAGTACAGGATGGAGACGTGATTTATTTTCGATTTGCGGTATAACTTTTATAGTAGCCTTTTTCCTCGGGTTCTTAAGAAGAGGGAGGAGTAGTTTGTAGCGGTTTCATTTAGGAGTTGACTCGCTCTGGAGAGAGGATAAAATGAGAATGGGGGGACAGATGGGCTCTGTCCCCCCCATTCGCTCTCGTGAAAGGCTCTACCGCAGCGGAAGCGTGTAGGTGAGCCCCAACATCAGACCTCCTGTGATGGCAGAGGTGGCAGGCCTTTTATATCCTGCGGGAGTCGGACTTGAGCTGGCACCGTATTTGGGCTTGACTTCCCAGAAAGGTTCTTGTGCTCCTCCGTGGGTGGTGTGATCCACTTTGCAATCTTTGTTTTCCACGTCTCCGAAGGAGTAATCCCCACGAAAGTGTACAGAAAGAGAAAGCTCATCTGTGAGCTGAAACCCAACTCCCAAGCCCAGTGCTGCCCCAAATGTGAGAGACTTGTAGGCAGGAGCTGTTAGTTTCTCGGAATCTGTGACGGTGAGGCCGCCTCCGCTAATCGTGGTAGTATACGTGGTGCCTGAAATCTCACCCGTGGCCGTCCCAAAAGAGGTAGTCGCTTCGATTTTATCCCGATAGCTCAGGAGATAGTTAAGTTGAGGGCCTACAAAGAAGCTAAACTGAACAGGAGAGTTGGGGTCTGAGTTGAACCGGAGCAGGAAAGGGAGCTTGAGATAATTAAGCTGAGTGCGGCTCGTCCAGTTCGTTCCAGAAGTAGTCCCTTTATACTTCTGACCCTGGCTGGAGTACAATATATCCAGTCCCACTCCTAAGTAATCTGTGAGATTGTAGGCTGCAGTGAGTCCCCCTGCAAAGCCCCATGTCGTCACATAATCCAGTTCGGGACCCGCATCGGAGTCGTCCTGGTTCAGAAGCCACGTACTCTGAGGAAGCAAAGCCACTCCTACTTTGAGACTGCCTTGCTGTGC
Organism: Bacteroidia bacterium; assembly: GCA_026413325.1. Taxonomy (GTDB): domain Bacteria; phylum Bacteroidota; class Bacteroidia; order SpSt-205; family SpSt-205; genus SpSt-205. Next base: position 5,110 of record JANZYW010000022.1, read on the forward strand.
CCATGCCCAGCTCATGAAGAGAAGGGCTACCCCTATCGTGCGGAAAGTTTTCATACTTTGGCAAAGGTACGATATCTGCTCTCTACGTGTTTTAGGGAGTAAGTAGCCTCGGAACTTTACCCCCTACAGTGCTGCATCAGGTCTATCGGCCCACTAAAAAGGGGGCCCATCCTTTTTTGATCATTTTCACGCAAAAGCGATACGATCGTTAGGTACAGTTTTTGTAATTATTTTGTGACATGAAATCCCTCCTATTGAAGGTGGTGGGCTTTTCTCTGGCGATGGCCCAGACGGTTGATGGAGACTTGGTAGTGGTATCCGAGACAGGGGAGCCGTTTCGTCTTTTTTTGAATGGAGAATGGATAACAGAGACTCCTGTGACTCGAGCAGAAGCGCATGAGCTCCATGAAGGACCGCAGCGAGGCATCGTTTACATCCATCCCCATGAAGGGAGGGTGATTCAGATTCGAAAGACGTTTTATGTAGAGGGAGGATATGTTGAATACTATGCTATCCGAAAGAGAAAGGGACAATACGTGATCACCCAGTATAATCGGGTGCCTCGTCCAGAATCTCCCTCTTCTTTTCCTTCTCCCCCTCCTTCCCCTTCTTCTCCAGGAAATGTGCCTTCTGCAGGAACTGCGCCTTCTACTCCTTCATCGGGGGGTGGACAAGTGCAACAAAATAATCAAAATACAACGATTGTGTTCAATCCCACTATTCAGGTGCAGACTGGGGGCGGAACCCAGGTTAATTCGCAGGGGTCTCCCACCCCCGGGACTGCAGCCCCTCCTTCTCCTTCCTTACCTCCAACGGGCTCTACCTATACAGGGCCTTGTAACTGCCTTTTCCCCATGAGTCGAGGGAGCTTCCAACAGGCTTTGTTGACTGTGCAGGGAGAACCTTTTGACCAGACTCGCCTGGAGATAGCTAAGCAGATCGTTCGACAAAATTGCCTTTTAGCCCAAGATGTGCGAGATTTAGCCCGTTTGTTAGATTATGAAATGAGTAGATTAGAATTAGCCAAGTTTGCTTATGATTATACGCATGACTTGTCAAACTATTTTGTTGTAAATGAGTCATTTGAGTATTCGTCAAGTAAATCTGAACTCATGCGTTATATTCAGGGGCGGCCCGCTCGGCAGCAGTGTCAGCCTACGCAGCCTGTCTCGGGATGGGCTCCAGGAGGGGGGGGGCCGCCCGCCACGGGGGCTCCCTCTCGACCTTGTACTCCTTGCATGTCTGCTTCTGCTTTTCTACAAGCTCTTTCTACGGTGAGAAACACTCCCAGTGATGCTGCACGCTTAGAGGTAGCTCGGCAGATTTCTACCACCAATTGTCTCTCTTCGGAGCAGGTACGAGATATTTGTAGGGCTTTCGCTTCAGAGGCAAACCGGCTGGAGTTTGCTAAAGCGGCCTATCTTCGGTGCTGTGATCCGCAGAACTATTTTGTGGTCAATCAAGCGTTTGCATCTGTTCTAAGCCAGGAAGAGCTTGCTCGTTATATTCAGGGTTTAGCGGGTAGATGAGACCGATCTTGGAGCTTACTGGAGTCGTTTTTCTACTTCGGCGATCACCTGGGCGGTTCTCAAGAAAGCATCAGGGTTGAGGCTGATGGAGTCTATGCCTTTTTCAACCAGGAAAGCGGCAAACTCTGGATAGTCCGAGGGGGCTTGTCCACAAATCCCGACTTTTTTGCCTCTGGCATGAGCTTTTTCTAAGAGGAGCTCGCATAGAAACCGCACTGTTTTCCTTCTTTCATCGAAGAGGGGAGCTATCCGTTCAGAGTCCCGATCGATACCCAAAGCCAGCTGAGTTAGATCGTTGGAGCCGATTGAGAATCCATCAAATAATTCGGAAAACGCTTCTGCTTCTATAATGTTAGAAGGAATCTCTGCCATTAGGTAGACTTCTAAGTCATTTTCTCCTCGCTTGAGGCCTCCTTCGGCCAAAACTTCTATCACTTTTTCTCCCTCTTCCGGTGTGCGACAAAAGGGGATCATAACCTGTAAGTTCTTCAGACCCATTTCTTCTCGGACTTTTTTTACCGCTGTGACTTCTAGGAGAAAACCTTCTTTGTAATCGGGGTGATAGTAGCGACTAGCTCCTCTCCACCCCAGCATGGGATTTTCTTCATGGGGTTCAAAGAGAGCTCCACCGATGAGGCGGGCATATTCATGGGTCTTAAAGTCTGAGAACCGTAACAGAACGGGACGGGGATAGAATGCTGAAGCGATTAGGGCGATGCCTTGGGCGAGTTTTTCCACAAAGTAGGTTGTTTTATCTGGATAGGACTCTGTTAGGAGGTGAACCTCCCGCTGAAGGGAAGGGGGGAGGGTGTCGAAGCGAGTGAGTGCTAAGGGGTGGATACGGACATGACTGGCGAAGATGAACTCCATACGAGCCAGTCCGACGCCACTGGTAGGGAGCCGACTCAACTGTAGGGCTTCTTCGGGATTTCCCACATTGAGGAGAAGTCGTGTGCGGGTAGAGGGGAAAAAGTCGGCATGAATTTCTTCTACCTGGAAGCGGAGGCTGCCTGCGTATACCCGTCCTGTTTCGCCTTCTGCACAAGAGATAGTGAGTTCGACTCCCTCCTGGATTTTGCGTCTGGCTCCAATAGCTCCTACGATCGCAGGGATCCCAATCTCGCGGGCTACGATAGCTGCATGCGAGGTGCGTCCTCCCCGTTCTGTAATGATGCCTGCAGCTTTTTTCATAATGGGTTCCCAGTCTGGGGTCGTGCTTTCTGCTACGAGGATTTCGCCTGGTTCGAATCGGTTCATTTCATGGGGCCCTCCTAATAGTCGGGCTTTTCCCGTTGCAATAGCTTCTCCGATAGCTAATCCTTCCACAAGAAGGGGGCCTTTTTCTACCAGGTGGAAAATACGGGAGAGGGGGCGGGACTGAGAATGAACTGTTTCGGGGCGGGCTTGTACGATAAAGAGCTCATGGGTGAGTCCATCCTTAGCCCACTCTATGTCCATTGGGGTTGGCTGACCTCTTTTGTTGGAGTAGTGCCTTTCGATCGCAAGAGACCAATTTGCTAACTGATAGACTTCCTTTTCTGTGAGACAGAAGCGTTCTCGAGCTTGGACAGGGGTTCGCTTGTTTCTTAGCCGCCCTTCTATGGGTTCAAATGCCAGTGTGAGTTCTTTCGCTCCTACTTTTTGATATACAAGGGCTTTGTATCCCTTTTGCAGGGTAGGCTTGTGTACATAGTAGCTGTCAGGTTCGACTCGCCCTTGTACGACATTCTCCCCCAAGCCATAAGCTGCTGTGATATAGATGAAATCTGGATGGCCGGTATCAGGATGGAGGGTGAAGATGACACCACTGGAGCCACTGTCTGCTCGTACCATTTGCTGAACCCCCACAGAGAGTGCAACTTGCAGATGGTCAAAGCCTCGTTGAGCCCGATAGCTGATAGCTCTTGCAGTGAATAAACTCGCCATGGCTCGTTGGATGTGCAGGAGCAGGTCGATTTCTCCCTGAATGTATAGATAGCTTTCTTGCTGACCAGCAAAGCTTGCGGTAGGCAGATCTTCGGCGGTTGCACTGCTGCGCACGGCGACAGGGATAGCCTCTTCACCCGCTTGCTCTGACAAGATTCGATAGGCAGTTCGAATCTCATCGGCCAGATCGGACGGATATTTTCCCTGCAGGATGAGGTTCCGAATATACCTGCTTGCAGTTTGGAGAGATTGCGTATCCTCCAGTCGGATTTTAGCCAGTCTATCTGCGATGAGGGGCCTAAGCTGGTTGCTATCTAAAAAATAAAAATAAGCCTCGCTGGTAGTGACGAAACCCAGCGGTACTCTAATCCCAAGAGGGGTTAATTCTCGTAGCATTTCACCCAGAGAGGCATTTTTGCCGCCCACCAGGGACGTGTCTTCCCATCTCAATTCGGTGAGAAATCGTATCCATCTCATATTCATGCATACAAAGTTGGGAGGAGAATGCACAAAATCTCCTCATAGATACCAGCAGGGGTAGCGTATGTGTCGTAGTTTGAGCAAGTCTATTTAGTTTGTGTGGGTGGAAAAGTTGACACAGCGTCTTTGGATTCCCACTTTTCTGATGGCATATAAGCTTGTAGCCCAGCAGCTTTCCACTGAAGCAGGTTTTTTGCTTCCCACTCGAGACACGGTCTATGTGCTTGTTGTATTTGCTGAGGTGGATTACACGGCGTGTGGAGGGGATCCCTATGAGAAACAGTTTGGGAAACAGTGGCCTTCTGATTCGGAGGGCCAAAGTCAGGTTCCTTCCGATGCAGATTCGTTGTTGGACCCTTTCATTTTACCTGGCCAGGCGCCTCGGGGTATTATCACTCGTACCTATGCAGAAGCTTCCTTTGGGATGTTTTGGGTCTTAGGGGATTACCTTCCTTGGGTGGTTCGTGTCCCGTGTGAAAAGCTACCACCTCGAGGGACCCAGTCCCTTCGACAGGAAGTAGAGCTTGTACTGGACGCTCTGCCGGATTCAATCCACGCTACCGCTCATGGCCTTTCATGGCAAGCCTTCGATAGATGGAGGCTCCTGCCCCAGCAGGCTGGCCTCCCTAAACTGCGTAGTCCCTTCCCCTTTCCTTCTTCTTATCAACCCCGGTTAGATGTCTTATTCATTGTCTGGCGCAACCTGGCTTATCGCTTAGATGTGCAGAGGGGACCTTTTCCCTGCAATTATGGATTTGGTTTATGGATATGCGATAGTTCGATTCCTATTGGTCCTTTTAGTGGGGGAGTAGAAACGGCCTCTTCTTACACGACCTGTGGGACGGCCCGAGAAGGGGCCAAAGGCTTCTTGGTAGAGTTTTTTCACGGCCTATATGGGGGGAATCATTGGCATACCGCGGGGGGGGCAGGACTGCATACTTTCCCATTTCTTCCTGTGTGTAGGGGCTTGAGTGTTCAAGGCTCTCGACCCGTGTACGCCATTGGATATGATCGATGGCTGATGGGGTGGAAGCCACCCGACAAAGCCTATGTATTGAGTGCGATCGATGAGACAGGTAGGGAAGTGCCTACGGACTTAGGACAGCCTGCTGAGCCACAGGTTTTTCGGGTGTGGCTTCGTGATTTTATGACCACGGGAGATGTGCTTCGGATACGTCTTCCCTATACGGAAAAAGGTGGGCCACAGGTAAAGCATCAATATCTATGGCTGGAGAATCGTCGTTTTATCAGTTCTACTGAAGAATGGCGGCCTTTTTCTTCTGGAGGCTGTGAATCCCATCCCCCTCCTCCCCTGAAAGGCTTTCCTGGCTTGTATGGGTATGTTCAGGTCGGGAAAGATATTAGGGAAGGGGTAGATATCTATTCTGCTGATCCTTCCCATCCAAATGGGCTTGGCAGCTGGATCTATCCTCTAACAGCAGAGGGTAACTACGACTTTTCTTATCGGTGGACAGAGAAGGGCTGGGCTTTGGACAAGGTACGGAGCCTTCCCAATCCATTTACAGGAATGAATGACTTTTATCAAAGCTGGGACGCAGATGGGGATGGAAAGATTTATCCCACAGGAGAAGGAAAAGGCAGCGGTTGGCTGGAATGGAAAGGTGACTCTGCCTGTGCCTCTTGGTACAGCTGGGGAGATGAGGAAGATGCTTGGGGGCCGCTCTCCAAGGCATCTCTAAGTATAGAAACCAATCCTGCCCCTGTTCCTGTGTTGACTCTTCGGTCAGAAGAGGGATACCGCTTTCCGACTCGAGCGGCTCCTGCTCCCTATGATAACCGACGCATCTGGCTCAACGGTCTTCAAATAGAGATTCTGCAAGAGAGGTTAGATGGAGCGCTTTTGGTACAGGTGCGATGGGACGGTTTCGAGGTAAGAAGGACTGCTCGGTGGTGTGGAGATATCCGCCTAAGCCCGAATCCTTTTGATGCTCAAATGCCTGCTCTGTCGATAAAAGGAACCGTGGTCCTGGATCGCAGTTATAGTCCTATGTACGGGATCGCTCGAGGGTATGATTCCTTGATGAAGAAGTACTGGTTCAGCGACACCACCCAGCTCGTGATAGAATCGGGAGCAGAGCTTCGGATAGAGAAAAGGGGGAAACTGATTCTTCGAGGAGGGAGTAAGCTTATCCTCTTGGATGGGGCTCGATTGACAGGACAAGGATGGGTGGAAGTAGAACCAGGGGGGCAGCTGCTGGGTGTCAATAGAGCTGAGCCAGTGCGAGTTCGCTATCGGCGTCGTCCTTATCCGATACTTCTGCCCTGAGGCAGTTGCTATATTTGCCCCGTAATGTACGAGATGGTAGTAGGTCTGGAGGTACATGCCCAGCTCCAGACGAAAGCCAAAGTCTTTGCTCCTGAAGCGGTCACCTTTGGTGAGCGCCCCAACCGATATGTATCGGTAGTGTCCTTGGGCTACCCTGGCACCCTTCCTGTGCTAAATAGGGCTTGCGTAGAAGCTGCCGTTCGCCTGGGGTTGGCGCTGGGGTGTGAGATAGCCACGGAGTTTTACTTCTCCCGAAAGAACTACTTTTATCCCGATCTTCCCAAGGGGTACCAGATCACCCAAGAGGCAGCTCCTATCGCTCGGAAAGGTGAAGTGTGGGTTCGCCTTCCTGAGGGCACTCGTCATCGAGTGGGGATAGAGCGCCTTCAGCTGGAGGAGGACACGGGAAAAAGTCTCCATGATCAAGATCCTTTTGATACGCTTTTAGATTTCAACCGAGCGGGGATCGGACTCGTAGAGATCGTGAGTGAGCCCGATATTCGCACCCCTCAGCAGGCCATGGCTTATCTGGCTCATATCCGTCGGCTGGTTCGATTCCTGGGTATCTGTGATGGAAACATGGAAGAGGGGAGCCTTCGCTGTGACGCCAATATCTCGCTTCGAAAGCAAGGAGATAGCTCTTTTGGGACTCGCGTTGAGATAAAGAATCTTAACTCCATTAGCGCACTGGGGAAAGCCTTAGAATACGAATTTGCTCGGCAGGTTGAGCTAATAGAGCGAGGAGAAAAGGTTCTCCGGGAAACTCGTACATGGGATGGGATGCGGACCGTGCCCCTCCGAGAAAAGGAGACAGCGGACGATTATCGGTATTTTCCCGAGCCAGACCTTCCTCCTGTCCGGCTCCCTGCCTCACATATACACGAGCTGGCGGCATCTCTGCCTCAGCTTCCAGACGCATTATTTGAAGAGATGGTAACGGTACAGGGTCTAAGTATTGACGAAGCTACTCTCCTTACAGAGGACAGACCGTATGCGGAATACTTCCTTGCCCTGATCCGACTGAAGGTGGCTCCGAAGGTGGCTGCTTCTTGGATAAATGGTGCTATCCGTGCGTACTTGAATGCACAGGCCGTCGCTATGGAGGCTTTTCCCCTTCCTCCCCAGCGGTTGGCAGAGCTTATATCGATGGTGGAGAATCGTCAAATCAGCCTAACTGCAGCTCGGGAAGAGATTTTCCCTCTCCTGGTGGCAGAGCCGGAACGGGAGCCCATGGACATCGCTCGCGAGAAAGATCTCCTGCTCCTCCAAGATAGCCATCAGATGGATACGTGGATCGCAGAGGTCTTGGCGGAGAATCCCGAAAAAGTAGAGACGTATCGGAGAGGCAAAACAGGATTGTTGGGCTATTTTGTAGGTCAAGTTGTGCGCCGATCGGGGGGAAAAGCGGACCCTCGGGAAGTGCAGCGTCGTATAGCAGAGAAACTGGCCTGAGCTGTGCAGGTTTACCTCAATGCTTTAAGCGAGTTTTATCAACAGGAGTATGTCGGACATCTCCAAGGGGGGGTTCTTTGGCCTCGGTCCTTTGATGCCCTGCAGGAGTATCTCGGTGAAGCCAATCTTATCGCCTTTTCGCATGCTTTTTCGCGGGAAGAGCTCTTTCGCTATCTACAGCTGCGTCGCCTCCCCGTCCTATTGGTACGACGGGACTGGGGGCAGTTTTATTTGGCTATCCCCACAGAAGCCAGGGAATGGTACTTCTGGCAAGATGAGCGTTTCTTAGGGAAATTCCAGCCTGAGGATCTCCTTCAGAGGGGGTTGGGGGAGGATGCCTACATGTATATCATTCTCCCTCGAAACTTTTACCCTTCACCTTTTTCTGGCGAAGCTGCAAAGCCTTGGAGTAAGTTAGGGCGCTTTTTCTCAGCAGAAAGCCGGCTGGTGGCTTATATCTATTTGTATGCAGCTGTTTCAGGTGGGGCTAATCTCCTCGTTCCAGTAGTAGTTCAAGCCATTTATACGTATATTCAGACTTTACAGTGGGTTACGGGCCTCACAACGCTTATCTTACTGGCGGGGGTCGTACTGATTACGGCTGCTTTGGTACGCATAGGGCAGTTTGTCCTGATTGAATATCTCCAGCGGCGCTTGTTTCTGCATTCTACCTTGGAGATAGTGCATCATGTTCCCCGTTGGATGTTTCCTGCTGTCGTGAGAGAGAATCTTCCTGGTCTCATCAACCGGTATTTTGAGATCTTTACGATGGAAAAGAACCTTTCAAAGCTTCTTCTTAATGTTCCTGCAGATTTGTTGACGATATTATTTGGTATTATCCTTCTGTCCTTTTATGCTCCCTTTTTCGCCTTCTCTGTGCTTTTGCTTACGGCTGTAGTGGGGGGGTTTTTGTACTACACTTTTTCTCCTGCTTACAAGAAGAAGAAAGCTGTTTCGGATGAGAAGTATCGGATGGCTACGTGGTTGGAGGAGATAGCGAGGGCCTTGCTGACATTTAAGGTGGCAGGCTTTCCTCCGATTCTGTATCGGCGGACCCAAGAGTTAGAAGAGCGTTATCTGGTTGCCCGTGAGCGGTATTTTCGTCTCCTACTCACACAAAAAGGTCTTCTTTTCTTCTATCAGATTAGCATCGCTTTGATCATGCTTACCTTGGGGGCTCTATTGGTGGTGGATAAGCAGATCAGTTTGGGCCAGTTTGTGGCTTCTGAGCTGGTGTTATTCTTGATTCTGGGAGCGGTCCAAGATTTAGTGGGCAATTTAGATGCTCTATACGATGCGATGGTCGGCATAGAAAAGTTAGGACAGATTTTCAGTCCGCCCCATGAGCGTCTTGCGGGGATTCCTCTTCCCGGTCATGTCAAGGCTTTTTCTCTTTCTCTCCGGAACGTGAGCTTTTCGCATCTTAGAGAAAATATCAGTTACCCGGTTCTCCGAGATATTTCAATGGAGATATCTCCTCAAGAGAAGGTCTGTATTACAGGGCCTGGAGGAAGCGGCAAAACGACTCTGCTGTACTTATTGTATGGTCTCTATGCAGATTATCAGGGGGAGATATACGTCTCTGGGCTTAATCTTAGGCAGGTGGATCTTTTATCTTTGCGCTCTCGTATAGGAGATGCCCTTGAAGTGGGGGAAATCATCGAAGCTCGGGTGTGGGATAATCTTACGCTGGGAGCAGGGAATGTCTCTTGGGAGGAGGTCATGGCTCTTTGTGAGCGCTTGGGGCTCAAGGAGACGATAGATCGCCTTCCAGAGGGGTTTTTCACGATTTTACCCCCGCAGGGGCGAGGAGTATTGAGTGGCCTGGCGCAAAAGAAGTTGATTTTGGCCCGAGCGTTGCTCACGAAACCCAGCTTGCTATTTGTAGATGATATTTTTAGCAGCGTAGATTGGGTTCTACGAGCTCCCATATATGAGTTTATCTTGTCTCCGGATGCTCCTTATACTGCTCTGATCGTTTCCCAGGATACTCGTGTGATGCGAATGTGTCACAAGGTGGCTTTTCTACAAGATGGAGAGGTACGTTACTTTGGACCTTATGCGGGCTTCGAGCATTATATAGAAAATCATCGACTATCTATCTCGCCATGAAGCTCAGATGGGGTGTAGGTCATGTTGGATTTATTACGACGCGCGCGGATGAAGTAGGGTATGCAGTGAGCCGTACGGTTGAGCCCCCCCTATGGGTGCGAAAAGGCTTGAGATGGTTAGGGGGAATGGCTATTGTTTTTCTGGTTTTTCTCTTTCTTCCATGGACACAAAATGTGTCTGGGGTAGGGAAAGTTACTTCTCTCTCCCCAGATGTCCGCCCGCAAACGCTTCATGCCATGATTCCAGGGAGGATTCTGCGCTGGTACGTACAGGAAGGACAGCGCGTAAAGGCGGGCGATACGCTTCTTCTCATTGGAGAAATTAAGGATTATTATCTCGATCCGGCTTTACCTGTGCGCCTTCGGGAGCAGCTGACCGCCAAAGAGCAGACCGCCGCTGCGCAGCGAGAAAAGGTGGCTGCCCTTCGTCGGCAGATAGCGGCCCTCTATGAAGCTCGAACTGGAAGTATCGCTCGGGCTCAGAATGTTCTACTGCAAGCACTGCTGCGGTATGAAGCGGATAGTGCCGCTTTCGCAGCTGCTCGTGTGGAATACCTCTTGGCGGCGAATCAATATGCCCGTCAGGAGACGTTATTTGCGGCGGGGTTACGCTCTCTGACCGAGCTTCAGAGTCGCCAGATGCGAGTCCAGGAGGCGCAAGCTAAACTTGTGGCCGCGGAGAATCGTTGGTTAGCCGCTCAAACCGATGTAGAAAATGCTCGCATTCAGCTAAGGGTCATAGAGGCGGATTTCGCTGAGAAGATTGCAAAAGCAGAGTCCGAGCTCAGGAGTACAGAGGCTTATTTGTACGAAGTGGAAGGGGCGATAGCTAAGCTACGTAATGAGGTGGCAAACGTAGATATTCGACGGGGATTCTATGCCGTCGTGGCCCCTCAGGAGGGATATATCGTACGTGCTACCAAAACAGGGGTGGGAGAGGTAATTAAAGAAGGAGAAGCACTGGCGGTGTTTATGCCAGCTGCGTATCGATTAGCAGCAGAGGTGTATGTGAGGCCATTAGATGTAGCCCTTCTTCGGCCGGGTACTCGTGTGCGATTGCAGTTTGATGGATGGCCAGCCTTTGTTTTTTCGGGCTGGCCCCGAGTAAGTTTCGGGACTTTCGGAGGACGTATCTATACGATAGACTATGTGGATGCAGGTACAGGTTCGTTTCGAGTCTTGGTTGAGCCTGATCCGGAAGAGGGGGCCTGGCCTGAGCTCCTCCGACTGGGTGGAGGAGTTCGGAGCTGGTTTCTCCTAAACGATGTACCGATTTGGTATGAGATTTGGCGCCAGATCAATGGTTTTCCTCCAGATATGACAGCTCAGTTTTATCAAGCAGGGCCTACTATCGATAAATCTAAGCAAGGAGGCCCATGATTTGGATTTGCTGGGCCTTAATTTGGGCTCAAGAATCCCTACCTCTTACAAAAGTTTATACGTGGGTGCTTGAGCGCCATCCCCTGGCCCGGGCGATAGGATTGGGGCCTGCTATAGCCGAGGCACAAGCGCTCTCCACCGAAGGTGTATGGGATCCCACTCTCAGTGGAAATCTAATAGAGAAAAATTTCAAGAATCAGCTGTATTATACCCTTTTTTCTTCTGAACTCAAGATCCCCGTTTGGAATGCTTTAGACTTAAAGGCCATATATGAAAGTACGGGTGGATTTTCGCTCAATCCCGAGGATGTGACTCCTTCTGCGGGTCTCGTGGGGGTAGGGCTGAGCATACCCTTAGGGCAGGGGATATTGATCGACTATCGGCGGGCTTCGATCCAAAAGGCACGTCTATATGCCCTCATGGCTCCTTATGAGCGTCAGCTTGCCCTGGCAGAGCTGCTCCTTGAGGTAGCTCAGGATTATTGGGACTGGTTTGCTGCATACTATAAAACAGAGGTGTACAAGACGCAGCTGGGTGTGGCACAATCTCGTTTGCAGTTCCTTCAAGAGGCATTATGGCGCGGTGAGGCGACTCGGGCGGATACACTCGAGGCCTACGTGGAGGTAGGTTTGCGAAAACAGGCTTTGCTTTCTTCTCAAGGGGACCTTCTGAAAAAAGCTTTACTCCTTCAGCGGCATCTCTGGGAAGAAGGAGTGGTCATCGATACTTTTCTTCGTCGTTATCGCCCCGATACGACGGTTCCGTTGCTTCCATTAGCTTACTGGGATACCTTGATTGCTCAGCATCCGAAGCTTCGCCTGTATGATTACAAGCGCAAGGTGGTCGAAGTCGAGCGCAAATGGGCGGTAGAACGACTGCGCCCTCGCTTGCAGGTAGATTATCTTTTTTTACGCGACCCTCAAACCTGGATGAAAGGGTGGGAGCGTCCCTTTGCCACAGACTTCAAGTTTGGACTGACCGTGGCGATGCCGCTGTATCTCCGAGAGGCCAGAGGCAGCTTGCTTGAAGCGCGTTTGCGATTGCGACAGCTTCGGTGGGAGCAAGAATATGAAGCCCGGTCTCTCTATAACAAAGTTTTAGGTCAAATGGGGGTGGTAGACTCTCTCAGAGAGCAAGTGCAGCTACAGCGCTTTTTAGTAGAAGGGTTGTTTGAACTGGTTCGTTTGGAGCAGATTCGCTTCTCGGCAGGAGAAAGCGATCTCTTCCTCATCAATAGACGCGAGAGGGAGGCCTATGCCGCCCTTTTGGCTTTATATGAGCTGTATGCCCGATATGGAATCGAAGTAGCTCGTCTCAGGGCTCTTTTGGTGTGGATAGAATAATGAAAAGAAGGAAGCTGCACTTTTGCCTTCTGCTCAGAGATTTTCCTGCGCTGTGCTGGACTTTGTTTTGTTGAGGTAAGGGGTAGCGCAATATCGGGTTGGGGAAGCTCTTTGCTTTATGAGCATATCTCGTCCGCCCTGAGTGGAAAAAGGACAGTTGCATGGAACATATCGGGAGGCCTTTTTCCATTCGGCTTTTTGGTGAGGGAAAGCGCAGAGGAGCACTCGACTAAAGGGTACGAAAGCTGTCTTAGGTTAGAAAGGAGGGGAGTTGTCCTCCTCTATATCAGGAGAAGGAGGAGGTAAGTAATTCGCTCGGGATGAGAGGGTATAACTCCCACCGAACGGAGAGGGGGTAAGAAGCGGTTCTAGGGACAAAAAACGCATGAAGTCACTAATGAAACGAAGGCGAATCTTGCCTATGGGACCGTTTCGCTGCTTGCTAAGGAGTACTTCCGTAATGCCTTGGGTAGGATTTCCTTCTTCGTCTTGCAAGATCCCGTAGTACTCAGGGCGGTAGAGGAATAAGACGACATCTGCGTCTTGCTCCAAGCTTCCACTTTCTCTAAGATCGGAAAGCTGGGGACGGCGATCGCCCCGAGTTTCGACGGCTCGGCTTAGTTGAGAGAGGGCTATAATGGGAATTTCCAACTCTCGAGCTAAGGCCTTGAGTGCGCGAGAAATGGAAGCGATTTCTTGTTCTCGGTTTTGGGCTTTTGTCGTACTCCCCATCAGCTGGAGGTAATCTACCATGACGAGCTGGATGTCCTTTTCCGCTTTGAGTCTACGGCATTTGGCTCGCAGGTCATAGATAGTAATAGAAGGGGTGTCATCTATGAAAAGAGGGGCTTGTGCGAGCCGTTCCAGTTTCTGGGGTAAGGCTATCCAGAGGTCAGGGGGAATTTGTCCGGTGCGGAGCGCTTCGGAGCTAATCTCCACTTCGAGGCTGATAAAGCGGTACATGAGTTGGAGAGCGGACATTTCTAAAGAGAACAAGGCCACAGGATATCCGCTGAGAGCGGCATTGCGGGCGAGGTTGAGGGCAAAGGCAGTTTTCCCCATGCTGGGCCGTGCCGCTAAAATGATCAAGTCAGATTTTTGCCAGCCGGCGGTCATCCGATCCAGTTCAGGTAAGCCTGAAGGCACGCCTGTTAGAGGTTGATTGTTCTGTCTTAGCTTTTCCAGAAGGGTCAACGTGTCTTGAAGTACTCGTTGAGCGGGTTGCACACTACGGCGGAGGTGGTGTTGGGAGAGCTCATATAAGCGGTTTTCTGCTGTATCTAAGAGCTCGAAAGCATCGGTCTCTTCATGGAAAGCTTTTTCGGTAAGATCCCCTGCAAGGGAGATAATCTGACGGAGGAGGTATTTCTCTGTGATGATTCGAGCATAGGTCTCTGCATTGGCACTGGAAGCGACACCCAAAGTGAGCTCTGCGAGATAGTAAGGACCGATGTCTTTCAGTTCTCCCGTTCGACGAAGGGCTTCGGTGACACTGAGAAGGTCTATAGGCAGCCCTTGGTCGAAGAGGGAACGTATGGCAGAATAAATACGTTGATGTTTGGGGTCATAGAAGGCTTCTGGCGTGAGCAGGTCGATCACCTTTGCGATGGCATCTTTTTCTATGAGGAGGGCTCCCAGGAGAACTCGCTCGATGTCGAGGGCCTGAGGGATGAGCCGCCCTACTGGATCGGTGGAAAGAGAGGGAGCAGAAGAAAGGGTCTTGCTTTTGCGGGTGGCCATGCCCAAAGGTAAAAAACGAAATGGCCCCTTCGGATGGAAGGGGCCAAAAATTCTCTTGCGAAGAGAGACTTACTTCTTCTCGCCGCCTTCAGCAGGCTGAGCAGGTTGCTCAGCAGGCGTCTGCTCTTGGCCAGAGGCCGGCTGCTGCTCCGCGGGTTGAGTTTGTTCAGTCTTTTGCTCTTCTTGCTTTTGCTCTTGCTGCTGCCCACCGCAGCCAACCAGCAGGTACATACCTGCTGTGAGAAGGGCTACTGCTAACGCTCGCATACGCATGTGTGTTTGCCCGCAAAGGTATAAATATCTTTTCATATGCAAGAGCTCTCTACCTTCGCCCTATGGCTTCCGAAGCCTATCTTCTCCATATGGGTCCTCAGCATCCTTCGACCCATGGAGTACTGCATATTCAACTATCCCTTGAAGGAGAATGGGTTACTGCAGCTGAGGTGGAGATAGGGTACATGCACCGTTGCTTTGAGAAGCATGCTCAGTATCTCACTTTTCCCCAGATTATCCCCTATGTCGATCGGTTGGACTATGTAGCTCCGCTGGCTGGAGAGCATGCCTATGTTTTGGCAGTAGAACGGGCTTTAGGGTGGGAAGGACAGCTTCCTAAGCGGATCGAATATCTTCGGGTCTTAGCAGTCGAACTAAATCGAATCGCTTCCCACCTCCTGGCAATTGGTACATATGCAATCGATCTGGGTGCTGTCACCGGATTTCTCTGGGCTTTTCGGGACAGGGAATATATCCTTCAGCTGCTTGAGGAATGGATGGGAGCTCGCCTGCTTTACAACTTTATATGGGTAGGAGGTGTTTCATTTGACCTGCCACTCGGTTACATAGACAAAATACGTGATTTTATTCCTCACTTGTTGCTAAATATAAGTGAAATAGAGCGATTACTTTTAGATAACCGTATTTTTCGTGACAGGACGGCAGGAGTAGGCGTGATACCCCTGGAGATGGCTCTCGCATACGGGGCTTCTGGTCCTGTTCTACGTGCGTGTGGATTGGCTTGGGACCTGCGCCGAGTAGAGCCATATAGTATCTATCCTGAAATCGATTTCGACATACCGATAGGGAAAGGCGAAATGGGGACCTTGGGAGACTGCTGGGACAGGACCTATGTGCGGTTTCAGGAAATACACCAAAGCTTGCGGATCGTCAGAGAGTGTGTAGATAGATTAGAAAAAGCGTACCCCCCTGGAGATGCCTTTGATCCGAGAGGGCTTTCCACTAAAAAAGCGCGAGCAAGGGAGGCAACCAGCTTGTATGCCAGTGTAGAAGGACCTCGAGGGGAGATAGGCTTCATCTTAGAAGTGGAAAAGAACAAAGATATTCCCCGTCGCTTGAAAGCTCGTTCTCCTTCGTTTGCGCATCTCTCCATGCTGCCCGCCCTTGCACAGGAGGGAATGTGGCTGGCTGATTTTGTGGCCCTGCTCGGCTCACTCGATGTAGTTATGTGTGAAGTAGATCGGTAAAGCGCATCCCGATTTTGGAAAGAGAGGGAAAGATCGCCAAGGAAGATATTCATGATGCCGAAAGAAAAGACACGAGTTATGAGAACATTTCCAGCGGAGGTTGAGTAGGGGGGCTTTCCCTTCCTTGTTACCTAACTCCTTATATTTGGCGTCGACATGCGATATTCTGTCGTTTTTCTCCTTTTCCTTGCCTTCAGCTGTACAGGTAGTCGAGAAAAAGAGGGAGACCTATATGTCTCGGATCAGACTACCCCTACCCGAGGAGACTGGGTTATTCTCCATACCTTATCTGACCCGGAGAATCTCAACCCTACGAATTCCACTGGGGCAGATGCCATGTACATTTTGGGGAATATCTATTATTCTCTCCTTACAGTTAATCCCTATGATACTTCTTACCCCTACATCCCTGTGTTGGCTCTTTCGTACCCGGAGATTTCGGCGGATGGTATGCGCTATACCTTTGAGATCCATCCTGCCGCTCGATGGGACAACGGGGAGCCTATTACAGCAAAGGATGTAGAGTTTTCCTTCAAAGTGATCAAAAATCCTTTAGTCGACTGCCCTCAGCTTCGCCCTTACTATGAGTTTATAGAAGATGTGCTGATAGATCCTAAAAATCCCCGCAAGTTTACGGTGATAACGAACCAGAGATATATGCTTGCGCTTTCTTCTATCGGCACGGCTTATATTCTACCCCGATATGTATATGATCCTGAGAATTTGATGGAGAGATATACCCTCCGCCAGCTAAATCGAGAAGGAGCTCGTCTTCGCAATGATCCCAATATCCGTCGCTTTGCGGAGCGGTACAATGCGATGCAACGAGAGCCCAAGGATATAATCGGAGCTGGCCCCTACTTTCTGGAGGAATGGGTGACCGGTCAGCAAGTGGTCCTACGAAGAAAGCCTACCTGGTGGGGAGATACCCTACCAGGCCTTGCCTATGAGGCTTACCCAGAGAAGCTGATTTATCGGATCGTAAACGATCCTAACACGGCTATCACAGCTCTCAAAGCACAAAAACTCGACGTGATGAATGGAATCCCTGCGAAAGATTTCATTGAGCTCAGGAAAAATAGCTCTTTTCTGGCTCATTATCGGTTAGAGACTCCTCCTATGTTCGCATATTCTTATATCGGCTTGAATATGCGTCCGCAGGGGCGACCTCCGATTTTCGCCGATCGGCGGGTTCGTCGAGCACTTGCTCATCTGGTAGATGTGGACATGGTCATCCGAAAGTTTTCCCACGGCTTAGCGTTACGGGTTACAGGTCCTTTGTACCCTATGCACCGAGGAAGCTATAATGACACCCTTCTTCCTATTCCTTACGACCCTCAAAAGGCCGCTCAGCTACTGGATGAGGCGGGCTGGCGAGATAGTGACGGGGATGGAGTACGAGAGAAGGTCATAGAGGGCAAGAAAATTCCCCTTGCTTTCGATATCTTGGTGAATGCGGGTAATGAAGTGCGTTTGCAGATAGCTCAGATTCTCAAGCAAGAGGCGGAGCGGATCGGAGCACGAGTGAATATTATATCTCTGGAATGGTCAGTATTTCTGGAAAAAACCAAAAAACATGATTTTGATGCCTATATCGGGGCATGGGTCGGGACACACAATCCGCAGGACCTCAAGCAGATATGGCACACCCAGAGTTGGGCAGAGGGAGGGTCGAACTATGTCGGCTTCGGCACAGCAGAAACCGATGCTATCATCGAAGCCATCAGAGGAGAACTGGATAAGAATCGGCGGGATTCTTTATATCGTCTCTTTCATAAGATCGTCTATGAAGAGCAGCCCTATATCTTTATGACTTCGCCTTTGGAGCGGATAGCGATTCATCGACGGTTTCGAAATGCGAATGTGAGTGCTATCCGGCCAGGCTTTAACCCGGCAGGCTTCTGGACTCCTACCAACCTCGTTCGATACGGGAAAACAGCTTCTACTCCTCACTGAAAGATGGGTGCTTATTTGCTCCGGCGAGTGCTCTTTTTTATCCCTACCTTGTTTGTAATTACTCTTTTGTCTTTCCTTATTAGTCAGTCTGCCCCTGGCGATCCAGTCGAGCAGATGCTAACTGCTAAGGCTGGTAGCGGGGGCGAGCAGCTCGCGGAGCGACAAGCTACCCAGCAAGCCTACCTGGATAAGCGAAGGGAGCTTGGGTTAGATTTACCATTATTTTATTTTGCTATTGCTCCCTTGGCTGAACCTGATACCCTTTATCGTATCCCTCAAGTCAAGACCCAGGAGGCCCTCCGTCGCCTTGTGTACGAGTTTGGGAACTGGCGTTCTGTCCAGCGGTATTACCAAGTTCTCCAGCGGGTAGATTCAGCTTTTTTTTCCATAAGTTCAGATACTTCGTGGGGTGAGCGTCGCACGGACTTTCGTGCGATTCTTATTTTATTGTCTCAAGAGAAAGAATACGGGGAGATTCTCTATAAGCTTCATCAGCTCCAAAATAAGCTTATACCTCCTCTTTACCCTTTTTACCAGGAACTTCTTGCTGCAGTGGAGGCCCTTCCTAAAGAAGCTCAGCCATGGAAGGTGTATATCCCCGTAGTGCACTGGTATGGTATCCATAATCAGTATCATCGATGGCTGACGGGACTGTTCCGAGGAGATTTTGGGATTTCTTATCAAGACAAGCGCCCTATCTCTCAAAAGCTGGGAGAAGCGATCCGCTGGTCTTTGGTAATCAACTTTATTTCGATCTTATTAGCCTACTTCATTGCTATCCCGCTTGGGGTAACCTCTGCTGTACACCGAGGAGCTTTACGAGATCGAGCGGTTAGCTTTACCCTTTTTATGTTGTATTCTCTTCCGAGCTTTTGGGTGGGAACGATGGCGATAGTGTTTTTGTGTGGGGGAGACTATTTATCGCTTTTTCCTCCTGGGGGTGTGCAAAGTACGGAGCACTCTGGAGAATGGTCCCTGATCGCACGGTTGGGGGATTGGGCTTATCATCTGGTCCTGCCAGTTATCGTGTATACCTACGGTTCCCTTGCTTTCCTAAGTCGTCAGATGCGCACAGCACTCTTGGAGACGCTGCAGCAAGATTATATTCGTACTGCTCGAGCGAAGGGGCTACCCGAAGCGGTAGTAATATGGAAGCATGCGTTTCGAAACTCTCTCATACCGATTATTACGCTTTTAGCCTCCGTATTTCCAGCTATGATAAGCGGGTCGGTCATTTTAGAGACGATATTCTCTATTCCGGGAATGGGTTTTGTGAGTTATGGAGCTATGGTAGCTCGGGACTATCCGGTGATCATCGCTGTTTTTACGATTGGGGCTATTCTTACGTTGATAGGAATTTTGATTGCGGACATCTTGTATGCGGTCGTGGATCCTCGGATTAGCTATACGAAGCGATGACTAACGTTGCGACTCTATCTCATTCCCCTCGGGCGAGAGCCTGGGAGGCTTTCAAGCAGAATCGCCCCTCATATTACTCTTTGTGGGCTGTGTGTGTACTGGCAGTTATAGCCCTTTTGGCGGATGTGATTGCTTACAACAAACCGCTCGTAGCTTCGTATCAGGGCAGAGTGATCTGGCCTCTTTTTCGAGATTATGGAGAATCCTGGTTTGGCCTTCGCTTGTGGGAGGAAGATTTGCGTAGAATGGACTGGCGAGGGGCTGAGCTGGACTGGGCGGTGTGGCCATTGGTGCGGTACACACCCGAAGAGTTAGACTTACGGAATGCTCCAGCAGTGGGTCCTTTTTCAGAGCAAATCGTCCGTAGCTTCGCAGAAAGGCACTTTCTTGGCACAGATAACCTGGGAAGGGATGTCTTGAGTGGTCTTATTCATGGGACTCGGATTTCCCTTACCGTCGGCTTAGTTTCGGTCGGTATCGCTGCGATAATAGGTATTCTTCTTGGGGCTCTTGCAGGGTATTTTGGAGATACCTCTCTTCAGGTGAGTCGGGCTTCCTTATGGCTGGGTTTCGTGGGTATTTTATTAGGTCTATACTATGGGTTTTATCTGCGGCGCTTTGTCCTTGGCGAGGCGTTGGGACAAGGATTCTTTCCCTTCCTGGGAAATTTGCTACTTTCTCTCTGTATAGTAGGAGGGGTAGGAGGGCTGGTATGGGCTCCCTCTCGTCTTCTCAAGCGGACGAGGTGGGGCGGTAAGCGAGTCCACATTTGGGTCGACCTTACTATCAGTCGAGTCATAGAAGTGATGATATCGCTTCCTACCACGTTGTTGATCTTCACGGTAGCGGCGATTGCCAAGCCGAGTTTGTTTTTGGTGATGGCGGTGATAGGACTCACTTCCTGGACAGGTATAGCTCGTTTCACCCGAGGAGAGATGTTGAAGGTTCGGAGCTTAGAGTACATTCAGGCTGCTCGGGCCTTGGGTTATTCGGATGTCCGGGTTATGTTTTTGCATGCTTTACCTAACTCATTAGCTCCTGTGCTGGTATCCATCGCTTTTGGGATTGCTTCTGCAGTGTTAGTGGAGTCTGGACTTAGTTTTTTGGGCATAGGTGTGCCTCCTACTACGGTGACGTGGGGTTCGTTGCTCTCTTCTGCTCGCAGCGCAGCTGGAGCCTGGTGGTTAGCCGTTTTCCCTGGGTTGGCTATATTTATTGTTGTAACTCTCTTCAATATTTTGGGAGAGGGTATTCGAGATTCGATAGATCCCAGGTTACAGTCTCGGTGAGCATTCTCGGCATAGCTGCGGTTCTGCTCTGGGGGGGGCTTCTGGGGCTGTGGTTAGTTCGTTTGCCACTGGATAAGCTGTACCGCCCTACTCAATGGACGTATCTCTGGGTGCAATCTCGAGTTCTCTTGCGATTTGGGATAGGGCTTTTTTTGATCTTATGGGGGGATGGTTCTCGAGTGAAGAATGAAGAAATGTTTTATGCGTTGGTTGTGCAAGCGAGCTGTCCAGCGGCGTGGGAAGGAGCTGGGAGCACGGCTCGAAAGGTATGGGGGCAAGGAGGAAGGGTTGGGTTGTTAGTGGCGAAATCAGGGGAGGCTTACTGGGCTATCCCCCCCACGAGGGACAGTTTGCTGTTTTATTTTCTTTGGCGCGAACTCCAAAGGGTGGGTCCTCTTCCAGGAAAATCTGCTTCGGTCTCCTTTGTTCTGTCCCAGTTGCGCCCATGGCGTAGAGAAATTATCCAGGTCATCTGGTTGGGAGATTTTGACGCCCTTTTTCCAGAGGTAGGTAGGGCGCCTCCCGTTCAGCTGGCTTCGTGCGGGAGGTCGTTCTCTGCGGGGCAAGCTCCTTTTTCTCTCTCTTCTTCAGAGGAAGCCATCGCCTCTCTCCCGTGGGAAGAAAGAGAATATTATGCTTTAGCTTTCTTTGTGTGTGGGGGGCTCTTCCTCGGAATGGAGGTAACGCTCTACTTCTTGAGGAAGCACTTGCCCTTTTGCTAAGCGTCGCAGCTCCTCTGCAAGGGGGTTGAGTTTACGTAGGGCTTCCCATCTTTCCTCGGAGGTCAAGAAACTTGTAGATTCAGGAAAGGCATCTGGTTTGGGTTGCAGGATGACTTTTAGCCCTTCCCATTCCATATAGCTGTGAAGAAAATCTTCTAATCCTGCTACCTGCTTTGTAAGCAAGGTTACGTATGAGCTATGAGGCACCCAAAGGATTAGTCTGCCTTCTTGTATGATGTATTTTTTTTGCTGAAGGAAAGAGGCAAGCTGCGAGTTGGCTCCCTTGGAGGCAATGTATTTTTGGATGGCTTCATTCCAGTTCTCTTCTGTAGGTGGCTTCTTTGCTGTCTGAGTCAGGACTTTTTTTTTGCTTCCTCGAGGGAACGCGGTATTTGTGGGCGTTTAGGGGAGGTAGTTGTGCTTTCTTTTGGAGGAGATGGGTTGGGGGGAGTAGGGGAAGGAGGCGGCGATTCTGTTCGAAGTGCAAGAGGTAGGAGAGCTATTTTTAGGAGGGTGGCTTCTAAAGCGATATCGGGTGCTCGGCTGTATAGCTGTCTTTTCTCTCCTTCCAAAAGGAGGTCAATTGCATGGAGGAGAAAGGCTTCACTATAGGTTTGGCATTCTGTTTCGTATCGATTTCTGTAGTGGGGAGGGAGGTTTTCGCTAAGGGCGGCGGGGTGATAGCGTGCAAGTAAAAGAAGCCGGAAATGTTCGAGTAGACCCTGGAGGAGAGTCGTGGAATCGTATCCAGCGCTGAGGTAGGAGTGGAGGAGTTGGACTGCTTTTTCTCCGTCCCATCGCTGGAGAGCGGTGCTGAGTTCGAAGTAAGCATCATAATCTAAAGTCTCTAAGGCTTGTACGACAGCAGTATAGGTAAGCTCCCCGGCTGTGCGACTGGCGAGCTGGTCAAAAAGGCTAAGTGCATCTCGGAGTCCTCCCTCGGCTTTAGCCGCTATAAAGAAGAGTGCGTCCGGTTCCGCGTGTACATTTTCTTGTTGTGCGATATAACTCAGTTGTCGGGCTATATCTTCAGTGGGGATCCGCCGAAAGTCAAATCGTTGACAGCGAGAAAGAATAGTGGCTGGGATTTTTTGCTTTTCTGTCGTAGCTAAGATAAACAGGGCATGTGGGGGCGGTTCTTCGAGGGTTTTGAGGAAAGCATTGAATGCTGCTGTACTGAGCATGTGGGCCTCGTCTATGATGTATACTTTGTATTTCCCCTCGGGAGGAGTGAGGTAGACTTGGTCAGTGAGGAGTCGAATATCCTCTACACTGTTGTGAGAGGCAGCATCTATCTCTATCAGGTTGAGTGCCTTTCCTGCGGTGAATCGTGAGCAGGAGGAACAGCTTCCGCAGGGGTCTCCCTCAGATGTCGGGTTTTCACAGTTTACAGCCTTTGCGAGGATGCGGGCACAGGTAGTTTTTCCTACTCCTCTGGGCCCAAAGAATAAGTACGCATGGGCGATCTTCGCATGTTTTATGGCATTTCTGAGAGTCTGGACGATAAAAGGCTGTCCTATGACTTCCGAGAAAGTTCCAGGACGATATTTCCGAGCCGAGACTTGATGGGGCACACTGCAAAGCTACATGATTCGAATATCGAGAAGTTCTCAGAGCCTTGTTTCGAGGAAAGTCTCAGCGCAGATTCATTATAGGTAGCTTGTATGAAAGGAATGGCGGGTAGGTTTATTAGTGACATTCAACAAGAGCTTAGGAAGAGGAGAACCCCAGATGAAATATGCCAAGATTTAGCATTAGGCAAGTTCTATGCTACTCACCCAATCCTACAAATTCGTACTTTTGTTCCATGCAGAGACTTACTCTGATTTTTCTCTTGCTGGGCACTTCAGGCCTTTGGGCACAGTTGAATGGCACTTATACCATCGGAGCTACCGGAAACTATGCTTCTGTAAGTGCGGCGATGAATGCACTGAACACACAAGGGATAAGTGGTCCCGTTCGATTTGAAATCTTGTCGAACTATGGAGGGGAGCCAGGCGGCACAGCTACCATCAATGTCGCCCAGTTTGGACCTTATCCAGGCATGGGAACCTATTCTGTCACTCTCACTGTACATTCTTCTGTGACGACGCCTATAACGGTCGCTACGGCTCCTTCGACGGGTATATTGGGCCGCTTTGTATTTCGGCTGAATGGAGTCGATAATTTCATCATAGATGGGGGACCGCAACGCCTCCTCCGCTTTCAGAACAATGCCCCCTCATCAGGAACAGGTGTAATCGGGCTGGTTTCTGATAACAATCTCCATAATAATCCCTGCCGAAACATTACCATTCGGAATGTAGAACTGGATGGAGGAGACAAATCGCAAACCCGAGTTGGGATCTACTTGGGACAGGTTAATACCTTCCCTGGGGCTGCTCTGGTGAGTGGCAACAATAATATCCTCATCGAGGGTTGCTGGATTTATGGCGTGCAAGAAGGGATTATTCTGTGGGGGCCCAGTTCTACTCGCGACCAAAATAATCGGATTCTTCGCTGCAAGGTGGGTCACCCCGTGCTGGCGCTGAGCTGGGGAGGGGCAGTCCGCTCTTCGGGCATCACCGTCGCAAATCAGCAAGATCTTCGCGTGGAAGGGGACACTGTATTCAATGCTTCTAGTCCCACCAGTTATGCATACACGGGTATTTCTGTCGGGAATACCCCTCAAAGCACCGCTTCTGCTGTCTGTGTGAATACACATATTG